>JBEKUS010000086.1:0-16913 GCA_049514795.1 Occallatibacter sp. | reverse complement strand
CCGAAAAGACAAGTCCAGCAAAGGAAGCGTCCGCGGCAAACGTCTGCAAGCCGCATGGGATGATGCCTTCCTCTGGCAACTCCTGGCTGAGGGAAAATCATGATGCGTTTGCCCTGGGGGCGCCGCGGCGACGGGCTCACCGTCGGGCACGCACGGCGGCGCTACCCCAGCGCCCCGTCCTTCCGTTCGCGTCCCTTTACAAAGGCGCTTCTTCCACGATCTTCCGGCACTGCTGGAATTCGTCCTCGGTCAAGTAGTACGAGTCCAGGCCGTCCGGCGACGCCGCGGCAGCGATCAGTCGCGAAAAAAACAGAGAGCATCCGGTCCTTCTCATCACGGCAACCACCTTTTGCAGCTGTGTGACCTCCCTCGCGGGCCGAGTGGCCCGCCCTGATCCATCTCCGGAAGGCAGCGCCGGGCGCGGAATCAGAAACCGTCTGCGTTTTTCTCCTGTGTTTAACGATTCAGGGTGGCCACTTCCGGTATGGATGGCTTCATGGGGCTCTTGCGGTCGAATGAACGGCCGGCCTCTTGTTGCCGGATCGTATTCATAACAGGAACGTTGTAGGCAGAAGAGGCAAAGCTGGAGTGCCGCGGCGGGGCGAAACGCTGTAGACTTCCAACACAGCGGATGGAACCGGCAAAATGGCTCGAAGGTCGGGAATGACGAAGCTGTTCAACGGCCGGGACTACTCCTGGATGCAGTTCAATCGGCGCGTCCTGGAGGAGGCCGAAGACGCGGCGAACCCACTGCTGGAGCGCGTCAAGTTTCTGGCCATCACGGGCTCGAATCTCGACGAGTACGTCGAAGTGCGCCAGGCGGGGCTGATGCAGCGCATCGAGGACGGCTCCCGCGATCCGGGATACGACGGCCTGCGCCCCGACGAGTCCCTCGCCATTCTCACCGCCGAGATTCACAGCTTCGTCGAGGCGCAGTACCAATGTTGGAACCGGCAACTGCTGCCTGCACTGAGCAAGCAGGGGATCCGGCTGCTGGTATGGCAGGAGCTCGACGCCGAAGCCCGCGACTTCGCACGCAGCTATTTCCAGCGCGAGGTCGATCCCCTGCTGACGCCCATCTCGATCGACCCTGCCCATCCGTTTCCGCGCGTACTGAACAAAGCTCTCTGTCTTGCCCTGCTGTTGCGGCCCAAGCGCCGCAGCTCCGGACCGCAGGTGCTGGGGGTGGTCACGGTGCCGCGCGCCCTGCCGCGTTTCGTCCGCCTGCCCTCCAGGAACGGCCACAACGACTACCTGCTGCTCCAGGACCTCATCGAGCAACACCTGGCCGGCATGTACCGGGGCTACGCCGTGCTGGCCGCCGCGTCCTTCCGGGTTACGCGGAACTCGAACCTCTACTTCGAGGAGGAAGAAGCGCGGTCGCTGCTGGAGACCATTCGCGTGGAGCTGCACAATCGGCGCAAGGGCGACGCGGTGCGGCTGGAGATCGAAAGCGACGCCGATCCGGAGATCGTCGAGCGCCTGCGGGTGAACTTCGAGCTCGAAGAGGATCAGGTGTATCGTTGCGAGGGGCCGGTGAATCTGTCGCGGCTGATGTTCCTCTACGGCGACGTGCAGCGGCCCGAGCTGAAGTTCCCGCCCTTCACACCCAAGCCGCTATTGCTCAGCCGCAAGTCCAGCGGGATCTTCGACGAACTGCGCCATCGCGACATCCTGCTGCACCATCCCTACGACGACTACGACCCCATCGTCGAATTCATCCAGCAGGGAGCGCAGGACCCGGCCGTCGTGACCATGAAGCAAACGCTCTATCGCACCAGTCACGATTCGCCCATGTTCCGGGCGCTGACCGAGGCCGGCGCGAGCAAGGAAGCGACGGTGGTGGTGGAGTTGATGGCGCGGTTCGACGAGGCCTCGAACATCCGCTGGGCGCGCAGCATGGAGGACGCGGGCGTGCAGGTGTTCCACGGCGTGGTCGGCCTGAAGACCCACTGCAAGTTGGCCATGCTCGTCCGCCACGACGAAGACGGCGTGACCCGCCGCTACTGTCACCTCGGCACCGGCAACTACAACCCCGACACCGCGCGCTTCTACACCGACCTGAGCCTGCTGACCAGCGACCCGCAGATCGGCGAGCGCGTGCACATGGTGTTCAACTACCTGACGGCGCACGCCGAGATCGACGACTACAGCCCGCTGCTGGTGGCGCCGCTGACCATGGCCGAGAGCTTTCTGCGCCTGATCCGGCGTGAGCAGGAACACGCGCAGGCCGGCCGCCCGGCGCACATCGTGGCTAAGATGAACGCGCTGCTGGAGCCATCGATCATCCAGGCGCTCTACCAGGCTTCGCAGGCCGGGGTCGAGGTGGACCTCATCGTGCGCGGCCTTTCGATCCTGCGGCCCGGCGTCAAGGGCCTGTCGGAGCGCATCCGCGTGCGCTCCATCGTCGGCCGGTTCCTGGAGCACTCGCGCATCTTCCACTTCGCCAACGGCGGCAACGACGAGATCTATCTGGGCTCGGCCGACTGGATGCCGCGCAACCTCTTCGAGCGCTGCGAGGTGGTGTTCCCGGTGCGCGACCCGGCGGCGATCGCTCGCATTCACGACGAGATTCTGCCCGCGTCTATGGCGGACACGGTCAAAGCCCGCATCCAGCAGCCCGACGGCGGCTACATCCGCGCGAGCAAGCTGACGAAAGACGCGCCGGTCTTCTCGAGCCAAGAGTTTCTGATGCACCTGGCGGAAGGGAAGACGGATCTGGATGCGCTTCCCGCGCCCGAGGCAAAGCGCGCGGTCCGATCCATACAGAAGGCAGCGAACGCCGCCGATTGAATCCTGCAACAAGAGTTTTTTGGGGGTTGCCCACGGGGAAGCATCGGCAGACCGTGGTCGATCGCTCGTCGTTGCCGCGCCTACGGCGCCGTTTCAGACGGGGTGACGTTCACTCCGCTCTGCGAGAACCCAAAGTCCAGAGTCCATTTGCTTGGGACGGCTCGCCCATCGGTCTGCGCCGGCCTGAACCGCCATTGCTGCGCTGCTTCGAGCGCCTTGGCGGCGAAGTACCGGCTCGGCCCCGCCAATTCGAGCGCGGCGGAGGTCACCGCGCCGTTCTCGTCGACGGCGAGCCGAACCGTAACCCGCACCGTCCCCTTGATCGTATCGAGCGCACCGCGATTCAGCTCCGGTCGAACCTGACGCACCACCGCACCGCCCCGTATTTCACCGCCGGGCGCCGGAGGTGTTGTGGTCTGCGGTATTGGCCGAGCCACCCGCACCGGCGCCTGCGCCGGGGCAGGCGCTACGGCAGCAACTGGGGTCCGAGTGGAAGCCGGGGTCGAGGCAGCGGCTGGCGCGGCAGCCGGAGCCGGCGCCACTGCGACCGAGGGCGCCGTCTGCTGTTGGGCCGCCGGCGGTACGGGCTTCTCCTTATCGAAGAAAGCGTTCGCGATTCCGAGCCCGGTGAGCAGAATCCCTGCCGCGAGAAGCGCTCCCTCGGCGATGCGCCTCGTACGAGGAGTTGTCTAAGGCTCCGCGACGGGACGCGGAGGAGCCACGGGCTCTGCCAGCCGGCTCTTGATCTCCTCCAGCGTGCACCGGCTTGCCGGATCGGCGCGAAGGCAATCGCGGGCGATGGAGGCAAACGGCTCCGGCATCGCCTCCGGCAAAACAGCGTCCCCGGGCGCCAGACTGTCCCAGGCTGGCGGGCGCTGCGTCAGCGCCGCCACCACGGTGACGCCAAGGGCCCATATGTCGGCCTCTGGCCCGATGGGCTTGGCAGCCGTCTCCGGCGCGATATATACCGTTGGGTCCGGACCGGGGTTGACGGTGGCGCCGGCAAAGGAAAGGCCGTCTGTGGAGAGCTTGGGGCAGTCGCCAGCAGCCATGATATTCGAGGGCTTTAGCCTGCCGTGGACAAGACCTTTGCTGTGGAGATAGGCCAGGGCGTCCACCGACGGGCCGAGCAATTCGGCGACTTCCTCCGGCGAGAGGGCTCGCTCAGCAAGAACGTCGGCGAGAACCTCCTCGGCAAGCTCGGTCACTACGTAGAGCATCGCCGCGGATTCGATGTTGCGCCGGCCGAAGGC
The DNA here is from genome assembly GCA_049514795.1 of Occallatibacter sp. Lineage (GTDB taxonomy): Bacteria > Acidobacteriota > Terriglobia > Terriglobales > Acidobacteriaceae > Telmatobacter. The sequence goes on along the minus strand of JBEKUS010000086.1, from coordinate 12,867 downwards.
GAACACGCGCATCAGGCTGGGATGCGAGAGCGCGGCCGCCGCTCCCCATGCCGCGAAACGCGCTTCCGCGTCTTGCCCGTCGGCAGGAATGAGCTTGATGATGGCCTTCTGGCCCCGTTCGCTCAACTCCGTCAAAAATACATCGGACCCGTCGGACCCGCCGAGCCATTGGAGGAGAGGGAATCGGTTCTCGAGTCCGTTTCCAAGTCCTTCATCACGAATTGCCGGAGCGTCCAGGGTCGCCATCAGTCCATCCAGCCTCGAAACACCATCTTAGTCCTGAAGGCTGGAAATCCAGCCGTGAAAAATCTCGAACTTTGGTAAGAGGACGGGGGCCCCCCGGCGGGCGTTCCAGACGCCCGTTTTCCTCAGGCCACCCGGGCGGTGGTCAGCCGGAACGGGAGGTAGAGCAGTAGAAACAGAACGAGGGCTACGCCTTCGGCGGCAAGGATATACCACGGCCACGGCCCCAGAACGTCAAGCAGCGTTGTGCTGCCGGGCTTGGTGCGCAGGTACATGTAATTGGATCTAAAGGCCCAATCGAGCGTTCCGTCCAGCGCGGCCAGAACGTTCACGCCCAGCATTGCCCGCACCACGGAGCCCTTGCGTGGCCGCCCCAACCCGCTCCAGACAACATAGAGCGCGGTCGCCACCGCCAGGCCGTGCCCGACAAAGAACTGGACGGTCGGCACGGAGGGAAACCGCTCGCTCAGGTCGGGAGTGAGCAGCGCCATTGCCGATCCGGCCATGGCACCGTAGTAAGCCAGATCGAAGACCTGCGGCCTGAGCGTGATCAACGTGACGATGCTCAGGTACATGGTGAAGTCGCAGAACTCCAGCGGAAGGTGGGTGGGAAACACGAGCAGCCCATGCCGAACCTGGTAGATGTCCCAGTACGCCGTTTCGAGGATCAGGATCGCCGCGAAACTCAGCCGCAGGCCCCTGCTGCCGGGAGTGAGCCTGCGCTGCAGCGCAGCCAGAACCGCAGCCAGCAGGACGGTTGCGCCAAGAATGGCGATGTGCACGGCGCCGAAGAGGTGAAAACCCGAATCCATTGCTTTCCCGGACTCTCTGGTGGCCGCTGAACCGGCCATCCCCCGGGGAGGAGATTTCCCGGGGCACAGATCATGATCTTACCGCCACTCGCCCAGCACGTATGCGCCGGGGCGGTTGAATCCATCCCCGCGCGGCCGCTGCATGGCAACTCCCAGGGTCACCTGCCGGTAGCCGCGCAGACGCATCCGGTCGAAGGCGTCTACGCAGGCCGTGCTGACTCCGGCCTCCACCTCCACGTCCCGCGTGAGGGCAAAAGCATCGATGGCGTCCAGGAGGCGCTCAAACCGTTCGCCGCCGCACGCCGCCGCGAACTTCACGTAACAGATCTTCTCGCCGCCCTCGGAGCCCGCGCCATGCATGCAGACGGCGAATGCGCCTGGCCCGCGGCGACCCTCGATCAGGATCACTTCGCCGGTGCGGCGCGACAGGACCGCGCGAATCTCGCCGCTCAAGTCGAGTCCGCGCTCCACCCGATTCGCGATCTTTGCACAGGCTTCGACGGCCTGCTTCTGCCTGCCGCGGCCGAGCGATGAAAGGAGCACCGGCGGGTTGGCGCTCTTTGCGGGCGCGCCCAAAGGCGCAGCCGGCGTACGCTTCATGACCGCCGTCAGATGGCCGGGCCAGTATCCGAACTTCTGGTACAAGCCCACGTGTTTAGCGCTGTTCGCGAAGGTAAACAGGCCGGTATGTTCGACACCCCAGCGGTCGAAGACTCTCATCGTCGCCTTCAGCAGTTCTTGCGCCAGGCCGCGGTTCCAGTATTCCGGCAGGACGGTGAGCGGTCCGAAGAACCCGAACGATCCCCATCGGGTGGCCACGTTCAATCCGATGAGTTTGCCTTTCTCGCGGGCCGCCAGTGCCGCCGTGTTGCGCGCGCGCCAGCGCGGCCCGACAAAGTCCCGGTCGCCCATGAACTCCAGCGGATTGGGGAGCCCGAGGTAAGCGCCGAACGCGAGGCGGACGACCTTCCCCGCTTCCTCGAGTTCGCTCGCGCGCAGGGGTCCGATCTGAACCGGGGGGTTCTTCGCCATGCCGATGATCCTCGTTTGGACAGTGCGGCCGCCATGGGGGAAGAATGCCTGACCGCGGCCGCAAACTCGGCTAGTTTATCGCATCGCCTCGGGCTTCCCCCGTCCTTTCCGTATCGGGCAAACGGTCGCAATCCGCGGCCAAAGCCGGGACCAGCGAACGAGGCGTAAAATGACGCTGGTTTGGAGTTCACACGCGGAACTTCGGTTCAATCGTTCCTTTGAGCAGATCTGGCAGATCGAGCCGCTGCGAACGCAATCCGGGGCTTCGAGAAAGCCGACGTGTGCGCATACAGATTCCGCTGAACAAGCCAACAGGAGTCCTGCCATGGGGAAAAGCCGTCTCGCGGTTCTCGTTTCTCTCTTCGCTCTCGGGCTCGTCCCGGCGCTGGCGCAGCAACCGAAGTATCCGTTCAACGATCCGTCGCTTCCCAAGGAAAAGCGGATCGACAATCTGCTTTCGCTGATGACCGTCGACGAGAAGATCGACTGCCTGGGGATCAACACGGGCGTGCCGCGGCTGGGCGTTCCGAGCTTCGGCTTCTCGGAGGGCATTCACGGAGTGGTGCAGCGCGAGGGGCGGGGCAAGCGCCTGCCGATCACCACCACGCAGTTTCCGCAGCCGCCGGGCATGGGCGCGACGTGGGACCCGGACCTGGTGCGCCGCGCGGCGGGCGTGCAAGGGTACGAGGCGCGATTCATCACGCAGACGGCGAAGTACGACCGCCAGATCCTGATGCTTTGGGGACCGCAGTCGGACCTGGCGCGCGATCCGCGCTGGGGGCGCACCGAGGAGGTCTACGGCGAGGACCCATTCCTGAATGGAACCATGGCCGCCGCCTTCATCATGGGACTACAGGGCGACGACCCGAAGTACTGGCAAGCCGCCGCGCTGCTTAAGCACTTCCTGGCCAACGAGAACGAGAACAACCGCAACGATTCGTCGTCGGACTTCGACCAGCGCCTTTTCTGGGAGTACTACTCGGTGCCGTTCCGGATGGGCTTTCTGGATGGCGGTGCGAAAGGGGTGATGGCCTCCTACAACGCGTGGAACGGCACGGCGATGGCCGTCAACCCGATCCTGCGCAGCGTCGTTCGCGAACAGTGGGGCGTCGACGTGATTTCGAGCGATGGCGGCGCAGTGCATCTGCTGGTCAACCCGCGCCATCTCTTTCCCGATCAGAAGGCGGCAGTGGTTGCGTGCCTGAAGGCGGGCATCAATCAGTTCCTCGATACCTACAGGGATGAGACCAAAGCTGCGGTCAAGGATGGCGAGATCACCGAGGCCGAGATCGACGCGCTGCTGCGGCCCAAGTTCGACGTCTCGATTCGTCTTGGGTTGCTCGATCCGCCGGAGATGGTTCCCTACGCGAAGATCGATGGCTCGCCCGAGCCGTGGAATACCGACCGCGACCGCGAGGTCTCGCGGCAGATCGCGCTCGAATCGGTGGTGCTGCTGAAGAACGAGAAGCAACTGCTGCCGCTCGACAGGAGCAAGATCAAATCCATCGCGGTGATCGGCCCGCTGGCCAACTCGGTCCACTGGGACTGGTATGGCGGCACACCGCCCTACGCCGTAACGCCGCTGGAGGGCATCCGGGATGAGGTTGGGCCCAATGTGAAGGTCAACTACGCCGCGTACGATGCGCCGAACGGCGAGGCCGAAGCGCTCGAGGCGGCTTCCAAGTCCGACGTCGCCGTGGTGGTGATCGGGAACGACCCCACCTGCGGGCCCGACCAGGCGCATGAGTGGTATGGCACGCCCGATGGAGACGGCGGCACCCTGCCCTGCACCGTGCCCAGCGACGGGCGCGAAGGACGCGACCGCGAAAGCATCGATCTCGCCCAGGAGCAGATCGTCAAGCAGGTTCTGATGAAGAATCCGAAGACCGTCGTATTGTTGGTCTCGAGCTTCCCCTTCGCCATCAACTGGAGCCAGGCCCACGCCCCCGCGATTATCACGATGACGCATTCGTCGCAGGATGAGGGCGCCGCCCTGGCCAAGGTGCTCTTCGGCGAATACAACCCCGGCGGCCACCTGGTGAGCACCTGGCCGAAGTCGGTCGATCAACTTCCGCCGAGCATGGACTACAACATCCGCGACGGCTTCACCTACATGTACTTCAAGGGCGAGCCGCTCTATCCGTTCGGTTACGGGCTGAGCTACACGACCTTCAAGTACTCCAACCTGCGCACCAGCTCTCAGGCCTTGGCGAATGACGGCGCGATCACCGTCAGCGTGGACGTGACCAACACGGGCAGCCGCGCGGGAGACGCCGTGGTGCAGATGTATGTGAAGCACCTTGGTTCGAAGGTGGATCGGCCGCGGCAGGAGCTGAAGGGATTCCGCCGCGTGACCGTGCAGCCGAACGAGACGAAGACCGTCGACATCCCGCTGAAGGCTTCGGCGCTGGCATGGTGGGACGAGAAGCTGCCCGGATTCCGTGTCGAGGCGCAGCCGGTCCAGGTCATGGTCGGGAATTCGTCGGCAGACATCCAGGCGAGCACGACGGTGCAGGTGGAGTAGGAGCAGAGGGTCGCGCAGGACCGGCTGGCGCCCAGCGTTCAGCCGGGCGAACGGCGGCTCGTGGCGGCCGGCCCTTCGCGCCAGATGTTACAAATCTGTTAGACTCAGTGCGCAAGGAGTTCGGCAAGGCTTGCAACCCCCGCCGAATCAGTTCCCCATGTTCCTCTACCTGATGCGCCACGCCAATGCCGGAACCGTCCGCGAGAACCCTGAGCTCGACCTGAAGCGGGGCCTCGTGAAGGAAGGCAAGGAGCAGTGCATGCTGATGGCGCGGGTGATGGGGGCGCTCGGGGCGCCGGTCGACGTAATCGTGTCGAGCCCGCTGAAGCGCGCCCGGCAGACGGCGCAACTGGTAGGAACGGAACTGGGATATGAAGCCAAGGTCGAGGTCAGCCCGGCGCTGGGAATGAACGGGACCTACGGCGAGTTCCAGAAGATGCTGGACAAGTACGCCGACCGCGAAGGGGTGCTGGTCGTCGGCCACAATCCCAACATCTTCCAGTTTCTGGGCCGGATGATCACCGGCAACGGCGGCGCGGCGATCCGCATGAGGAAGGGATCGATCGCCTGCGTGCGCGCCGACCGGCATCCGCCGCGGCTGCAGTGGCTTCTCGATCCGCGCACGGCGCGGGCCATCTACTCGAGCGCCACAAAAAGCTCACGCCCGAAGAGCTAGCGGAAGTCAGCGGCTTCCCAAAGCTGCGACCACAACTCCAGTTCCGCGCCGGTGCGCCGCCAAGATGTACGACGGCGATTCAAGGATGGGTTGCTCACAACAAGCACGGCTGGGCGGTTCCACTGGGCGCTCACGGCCTAATTGCAGAGTCCCGATGCCGTCCCCGATCTGCCGCGAGCTTCGTTCGGCGATCCAAGCCGCTCTCTGGCGGGGACTAACGCCGCATCGGCGCACCAATTGCCGTTCGCGTCAGGCTGGGTTCTTGCCGGCGGACATGTGACGAAAGTAACAGTCATGTTACCGAATTGTGGTAGCTGTTAATTCGATTTAGGGATTGAGTGCGCGCGCGATATCAGAGAAGCTTTCCTCTAGAATCACAAGGATTTGGAGACGCGGGCTCATGAGAATTGGCAGAAACGTCCCGGGGATCCCGGGTATAGCGATCGCTCTAGCCGCGATGTTGCTGGGGGGCGCGCTTGCCGGCGGGTTACTGGGCTTTGTCCCAGGCCAGTCCTCGCGACAGCCGGTCCTGGGCTTTGCTCACGGGGGCGCCGCGGGAATTGGGATCGTCTTCATCCTCGCCGCCATTGTGGCCGGGCTTGTGATTCTGCGGGATCTGGCTGACCGGGAATCCGGCACGGAACGGGATTTCCTGAACGCCTTTCTCGAACACATTCCCGACAACGTCTACTTCAAGGACCGCAAGAGCCGCTTCCTGCGCATCAACCGGGCGCTGGCGAACTATTTCGGACTTGGCGATCCGACCGAAGCCGAGAAGAAGACCGACTCGGACATTTTCTCTCCCGAACATGCGGCGCGGGCCTTGGAGGACGAACAGAGGATCATCGAGACCGGCCAACCGCTGACCGGCATGGAAGAGAAAGAGACCTGGCCCGACGGTCACGAGACGTGGGTGCTGACGACCAAGGTGCCGCTGAAGGACCGGCGCGGCCGGATCGTGGGCACGATGGGGATCTCGAAGGACATCACGGACCGGAAACGGGCGGAATTGCGCATCCGGTACATGGCGCTTCACGACGCGCTGACCGGGTTGCCCAACCGCACGCTGCTGGAGGATCTGCTGACCCAATCGATCGCCCTGGCGACCCGTAACCAGAAGCGGGTTGTGATCTTCATGCTGGATCTGGACCGCTTCAAGAACGTGAACGATTCCTTCGGACACCACGTGGGCGACCGCCTGCTCGAGGCGGTGTCAGCCCGTTTGCGGACCAGCCTGCGCGAGAGCGACATCGTGGCGCGGCTGGGCGGAGACGAGTTCGTGATCGCCCTGCCCATGGCGGATGAGGATCAGGATATCGAGCTGGTGGCCAAGAAGGCGCTCGGCGCTCTGTCCGCGCCGTTCCAGATCGACGGGCACGACCTGAGAATCGGCGCCAGCATCGGCATTTGCGAGTATCCCGAGCACGGTGAAAGCTCCAGGGACCTGCTGCAAGCCGCCGACACCGCGATGTACGAGGCCAAGAAGAGAGGGCGGGGCAACTACTGTTTCTTCACGCCGGAACTCACCGACGCGACGCGGCGCCGCCAGAAGCTGGAATTCGACCTGCAGCACGCACTGGGGCGCGGCGAGTTCGTGCTGTATTACCAGCCGCTGGTGGCTACGGAGTCGGGCGGCATCACGGGCGTCGAGGCGCTGCTGCGCTGGCGCCACCCCCAGCAGGGGATCATCTACCCCAATCAGTTCGTTCCCCAACTCGAAGAGCTGGGGCTGATGGTCGAGGTGGGGAATTGGGTGTTGAGAACGGCCTGCAAGCAGAACGCGGCCTGGCAGAAGGACGGCCTGGCGCCGGTGCGTGTGATGGTGAACCTGTCGGCCACGCAGTTCTATCGCGGCAACATCATCAACACAGTGAAGAAGGCGTTGGCCGAATCCAAGCTCGATCCCAAGTGGCTGGAGCTGGAGTTGACGGAATTGGTGATGCTGGACGATTCGGAGACCACGCTTAAGATCATGCGGGCGATGAGAACGCTCGGCGTGAGCCTGTCGCTGGACGATTTCGGCACCGGCTGGTCGTCCTTGTCCTACCTGAGACGGTTCCCGATCAACCGCATCAAGATCGACCGCTCGTTCCTGCGCGACATTGCGTCGGAGCCGACCGCCGAGGCGGTGGTGCGCAGCATCATCAACCTGGGGCGCGACCTGGGCTTGGCCTGCGTGGCTGAAGGCGTGGAAACGTCGGAACAGCTCAGTTACTTCCGGAAGCAGCACTGCGAAGAGGTGCAGGGGTTCCTGTACAGCCCGGCGGTTCCCGAGGCCGAGATCCGCGCGATGCTTCGCGACGGGGTGATGGACTTCGCAGGGACAAGCATGGTCCACTCTGCCCACTCGGAGACTCCCGTACAATACGCGACTCCGGCGGCGTGAAGGCCTTAGGCGCCGGAATCGTGTTGCACCTGAATCGTTCGTCCCGCCCGCAGTCGCGATAACCCCAAAAACACCTGCCATCTCGCCTTTCTTGAATGCGCCGTAAAACGCCGCGCGAGTCCGGCTGATATTCTGGTTTCGAAGGCCGGAATCAGCATGAATGCAGACACAAACACGCCTGCGACAACTGCCGCGACCGTCCAACGGCCGCAGCAGTCGCTTTCCCCGCGCGCCGCGTGGCTGCTGCTTGCGGCCATCTTCCTCGCGGTTTATTTCGCGTCGTTGTTTACCCCTCCGCTGATGGACGACGTGGATGCGGCGCATGCGCAGGCCGCCCAGCACATCGCCGAGAGCGGCGACCTGATCACGCCGAAGACCAACGGCATCCGCTACATCGAGAAGCCGCCGCTGCCCTACTGGATCGTGGCCGGCATGTACCGGATCTTCGGGCAGAACACGTTTGCCGCGCACCTGCCGAACGCGCTGGCGATGCTGGCGCTGGCCTGGCTGGCGTGGCTGTGGGCGCGCCGCGCATGGGGCGATCGCGCGGCCCTCTACGCCGCGGCGGGCGTGTTGACCTCGGTGGGCTGTTTTCTCTTCACGCGCTTTATCATTCCCGAGGCGATCCTGTCGCTGTTTCTGCTGGGTGCGCTCTACGCGCTGATCACCAGCCTCGAAGACAACCGCCCCGCGCGCATCTACTGGGCGTGGGCCGGCGTGGGGCTGGCGCTGATGACCAAGGGACTGATCGCGCCGGTTTTCTTCTTCGGCGCGGCGATTCCCTATCTGCTGCTGACCGGGCAATGGCGGCGGTGGAAGGCGCTGAAGCCGGTGTCGGGACTACTGGTGTTTCTTCTCATCGCCGCGCCGTGGCACATCCTGTGCGGCATCGTGAATCGCGACCAGGGACATCCGGTGGGCAACCACCCCACCGTGGGCAACGTGCACGGGTTCTACTATCTCTACTTCATCAACGAGCACGTGCTGCGCTTCTTCAACCTGCGCTATCCGCACGACTACAACAAGATGCCTGCGGCGTGGTACTGGCTGTCGGAACTGGTGTGGATCTTCCCCTGGAGCCTGTTCCTGGGGGCCGTGGTGGCGCTGGCATGGAAAACGCGGCGCTCGTGGCTCAAGCACCTGCGGCACGACGCCGGCGACACGGTGGACTTTTATCTGGACCACGCCATGCGCGAAGACGTGGCGAGCTACGTGGCGCGGCTCAAGTTCCGCGTGCGGACCGTCTGGCTGTTGAGCCTCTTCTCAGTGTGGACGTTGCTGTTCTTTTCCATCTCGACCAACCAGGAGTACTACACGTTTCCGGTGTGGCCGCCGCTGGCGATGCTGATTGCGGGGGTCGTGGCAGGAATTGAGGAGAACCGCGGCAAGGAGGGCGGCGGTGCGACGCTCTCGACGAAGTGGCTGACGGGCGCGCAGGCGGTCTTCGCGGCGATCGGAGTGATTTCCGCGGCCGCGCTGGCGTGGGGATTGTGGACCTCGCGTAGTTTGCCGTACGTCTCCGACATCGGCACGGTGCTGGCGCATCGCGGCGTGGGCGATTACACGCTGTCGATGTCGCACCTGTTCGATTTGACCGGCGAATCGTTTGCGGCGCTGCGGCTGCCGGCGGCAATCGCGGCGGTTGCCCTGCTCATCGGGCCGCTGGCGGGCTGGCTGCTGCGGCTCAGGAAAAGGCACCTGGCCGCGACGGTCAGCATCGCGCTGACCATGACCGTCTTCCTCATTGCCGCGCACATCGCCTTTGCGCGCTTCGCGCCGATGCTCAGCTCGAAGCCGATGGCCGACACGATCGCGGCCAAGGGCACGCCGAACGACACGCTCATCGTCTACGGCGAGCAGTCGTCGGGATCGTCGGTGATCTTCTACACCCACAACTTTTTCGGCCAGCGGCCGGCGATGCTGGTGCTGCCGCGCTGCGGGCAACACAACGAAGGCACGACGCTCTTGTGGGGATCGTGCTATCCCGATGCGCCGGACATCTATCTGAGCGACCAGAAGCTGGCCGCGATTTGGGGCGCGGGAGAGCGCAAGTGGATCTTCGCCGAGGATCCGGACCGGGACAACGTGGAGCGCGTGCTGGCCGGGAGCGGGAAGCTCTACGCGGTCGAGACGCTGGCCGATAAGACGCTGTGGACGGATCGGCCGATGCCGTGAAAACAGCCATCAGCTGTTAGCTATTAGCTCTTATCCTCCAATTCAGAGTTTGTATTGCGCGTGAAGCGGAGCATCGGTGCGAACTATTCCGCAGCGCGCATCTTGCCGCCGGGCAGGAGCTCGTAGACGCGGTTGCGCCAGAGGATGCGGCGGCCGACATAGCTTGCCGCCCAGAAGCAGAATCCCATGAAGTCGCGGATGGGGTAGAGCACGAGCAGGCCAAACCAGCTCGGATCGGCGACGACACAACGACCGACAGTGATTGACAGAGCGAGGCGCGTGGCGAGGCCGAAGGCGAAGAGCGCCACGCCCCACAGCGGGTGGTCCAACCAAGCGGCGCTGGCGAGCGCGAGCACAGCGAAGGGCATGGCGAAGGTGAGCGCGGTGCCGAAGTGGCCCTTGGGCCGCGAGAAGCGCGTGGACTTCATCCAGCGCACCTGGTGCTTGAGCGAGCCGATGAAGTTCGCGTGCAGCACCATGTGGTCGATGGCGTGATGGCTGAGCACGACGGTCTGGCCCAGCTTGTGGGTTTCGTTGCCGAGGACGAAATCGTCAGCGCAGTAGTCGGCGGTAACGCGGAAGCCGCCCATTTGGCGGATCGTCTCGCGGCGGAAGGCCATGGCAGGGCCGAGGGTGAATTGCATTCCTTCCATGGAGCGCGCGGCCAGCACGCCGGCGGACATTTCGACGCTCATGCCGACTGCCTCAAGCCGCGACCAGAGGCCTCCCTCCACGGCGACGCCGCGATAGAGGCAGCACATGCCGCCGACGTTCGGATCGGCGAAGGGCAGGGCCACGGCGCGCAGATAGCCGGGCTCGACGCGCACGTCGCTGTCGGAGATGACGAAAATATCGTGCGCGGCTTCGGCCTCCATCTTCTCCATGGAGATGACTTTGTCGTTGATGTAGTCGGGCTGGCCGCCGGTGGAGAGGAACCTGACCGGGATCTCCGGATGGCGAGCGGCGACGCGGCGAGCGGTTTCGAGGCCGGGATCGCTGGCGTCGCGGGCGCAGAAGAGAATCTCGTATTCGGGATAGTCCTGCGTGAAGAAGGTCTCGAGATAGGATTCGAGTCCAGGATCTGCTCCATGCAATGGCTTAAAGAGGGAGAGCGGCGGCGTGAAGCCGGGGCCGCGGCTGAGCGCGGCAAGCGCCGCGCGGCGCTCGCGCAGATAGCCGGGAACGGCCCAGAGCACGATGCCGGCAAAGACCGCGGACGTGATGAGGCCGAAGACGGCGAGGGCTAGGAAGGCGTAGGGCATGCTGGTCTAAGCATACCGGGCAAGTCAGCGTGTCAGCGAGTTAGCAAGTCAGCGTGCCGGCTCTTTCTACGGCTTGCGTGTCGGCGCGGCGCGCGGCGGCGTGACGGGCTTGCGCACGGGAACGATGGCCGCGGACGAGCTGGAGGCGGCAGCTTGAAAGCGCGCGAGCATCTCGGTGCGGACGTACTCGACGAAGCTCTGCATCTGGCGGTTCATCTCCTCCATGCGCTCGCGCATCTGCAGGATGATGGCGATGCCGGCGATGTTGACGCCGAGGTCGCGGGCGAGGTTGAGGATGAATTCCAGCCGCTCCAGGTCCTCGTCGGTGTAGAGGCGCGTATTGCCCTCGGTGCGCGACGGCTTGAGCAGCCCTTCGCGCTCGTAGAGGCGCAGGGTCTGGGGGTGAATCTCGTACATCTCGGCCACGGCCGAGATCATGTAAGCGCCTTTGGATTTGCGTTTGGTGGGCATTATTTCACCAGATCATCCAGTCTCGCATTTTTCAGCATCTCAAGAACTGACTTCGCTGCCGGATCTCCTTTGAACTCGTCCATCACATCACTCCGAAGCCGAAGTAATCTTACCGACTCGGCCTTCGCACCTGGATCGTCATTGCCGAAGATTTGAAAACATGATCCCCTGCAGTCCTCCAGCCAATCGTGCATGAATCTCGGATCAGCAACCAGCGGCCCCGGCAACTTGCGGGTAATCGCTATCACCACCAGCAACTCATAGCTGCCCGTCTCGTGGAATGCGGCGTTATACCAATCCTTGCTATACCAAGTTTGCTTCCAACTCTCCGCCATGCTGTTAGCGGCATCTTCCTTCGCTCTAGGGGAGCTTGATGCTGGGGTACACCAAAGGCGATAGAACCCATTGAAACTCCGAGAGTAGTTTTGCTCCACATCAGGATCACTCTTTTCTGCGTTTTCCTCACCAGTAGGAAGGAGCTGACATGCCCATGGAACGCTTGAACCTGAGGAATGCGCGCTATGTTGCGCACGGAGATTCGATGTGAACAAGACGAGGACAGCGAGTACCAAAGGAACTTCAGCCAATCCAATTATCATCTTCTTCCGCATGACAATCACTCTGTTTCGGGTCTCCTTGTTCGCTGATTCCCTCTGTCCCTTGCTCCCTAGAGTTTCTCGAAGAGCGCCCTCCGCGGGTCGTCGGGGTTCAGCTTGGCGAGCTCGCGCATGATCTCGCGGCTGCGCTCGTCGCCGAGGTGCGGCACGGCGACCTCGACGGTGACGATCTGGTCGCCGCGTTGGCCTGGCTGCTGCGCGCTTTCCACGCCGCGCTCCCTCATGCGCAGCTTCTGGCCGCTCTGCGTGCCGGGCGGAATCTTGAGCTGCGCGCGGCCGTCGATGGTGGGCACCTCGACCTTTGCGCCCAGCGCGGCCTCGGCCACGGTGACGGGCACGGTGAGAAGGATGTCGTCGCCCGTGCGCGTGAAGACCGGGTGCATGCCGGTGCGCACGATGAGGAACAGATCGCCCGCCGGGCCGCCGCTCGCGCCGGCGTTGCCTTTGCCCTGCAGGCGGATGCGCTGGCCGTCGCGCGTGCCGGCCTTGATGCGGAAGTCGACCGACTCCGACCGCGTGACCGTGCCCTCGCCGTGGCAGGTGGGGCAGGCGCTCGAAAGGCGCCCGGTGCCGTTGCAGCGCGGGCAGGTGATGTTGAACTTCATGCGGCCGCCCATCTGGACGACTTGGCCGTTGCCGTGACACTCGGGGCAGGTCATGCCGCCGCCG
>JBEKUS010000085.1:0-17737 GCA_049514795.1 Occallatibacter sp. | reverse complement strand
AACTACGCCTCGCTGTCCGTCCGCTATATGCCGGCCGCGTCCGGCGCGCCCGAGTTCTACCGCATCGAAGCCGGCGCCGAAGACCTGAACCTGGTCCGCACCCAGCCGCGATCGAAAAGCCCGCCGGTGCGCGGGATCTTGCAGGCCACGATCGACCTCGAACACGACCGCCTCTGGCTGCGCAGCTTACGGCTGACCGCTCGCAGCCGCGGAACCGGGGACCGCACTCTCGAGGTGACCGGTGTTCTGGAGAACTTCAGCCGCCCGCGCTGGCAGGCCAAAGCCTCGGGCGACTTCGAACTGCGCCTTGCCGATCCGATCTTCGGCTTCCCGTGCACGCCCGAAGGCGTTGCCCATCTCGACCTCGCCGCCGGTGGCGAGGCATCCGCGTATCGGGTGACCGGCCGCGTTCGCACCGAGAACGCCGACTATGTCAGTGAAGACGTTGCGGCCCGAGGTGTCGATCTCGACGCGCAGGTTCAGATCGATCCCGATCGGCTGTTCGTTCCGCACGCCATTGCCCGCCTGCGAGCGGGTGGCCAGCTTGAGGGCTCGGTCGATCTGCATCCATGGCTGCCACCGGACGTGCCTGCTCCCGCGCAAGTATCCTCTGCCGGAGCCGGGGATTTTCGTGCAAGCCGCAATGTGCTCGTCAAAGCTCCCTTCGTCCCTACTCCGATGAACGGCAAAGTCGTCGCGGACCTGAACGGCGTGGCGCTGGACACCATTCTAGACATGCTCGTGGCGCCGGCCTACCGCCGCCTCGGCTTGGACGCCCGCGTGAGCGGCCCGGCCACGGCCGCCTGGTCAAACGGCGACGATCCCACCATCGTCGTGAGCGCAGCGCTCAGCCTCAGCCCCTCCGCGCAAACGCCTCAGGGAGAAGTCCCCGCCAGCGGCGCCATCGATGCCACCTACACACACCGCAATGGCGAAGTCAACCTGCGCAAGCTGGAGCTGCACCTGCCCTCGAGCGAGTTGGAGGCGCATGGCGCGATCGGCGCTCATCCGGTCTCGAGCGCGACCGCCCTCACCGTCGATTTCCGCTCCCACGATTTGTCTGAGTTCGACTCCGTGCTGCGCTGCCTGGGACTGGAGCGTCACGGCAAGACCGGAGCTGCGGCTCTGCCCATCGCCCTCACCGGGCAAGGCGAGTTTCACGGATCGTGGACCGGTTCCCTCGCCAGGCCGCATCTGACCGGCACGCTGAAAGCGGCGCAGTTGGCTCTCGAGATGCCGGAGCTGAGCGGCAACTCCGCAGCGCCCCGGTTCGTGCACCTCGACTCGCTCGACGCCACGGGAAGCTATTCGCCAACTCAGATCGCCATCGACCGTGCGCAGTTGCTGCACGGCGCGGCCCGGGTCGTGCTCTACGGAACCCTCGATGCCGCGCCCGGTCCGGACCCCGGCTACGATGGTTCCTCCATCATCCACGCGCGCGTTGAGGCCGCTGACCTCGATCTCGCCGATGTGCTGCCACTCTTCGCCGCCGAGACTGGCGAGAACTTGCCGGTCGCGGGCGCCTTCAGCACGCAACTCCGGGCCGACGGTCCGCTTCACGCGCCGGCGGTCTCCGGATCGATTGAGATGGATCGCGGCTCTCTCTACGGCGAACCCGTCACGCAGCTCCGCATCGAGGGTGCAATGGCCGACGAGGTAGTGCAGTTCAAGTCGGCCACGCTGCGGGAGGCTGGCGGCGCGGTTTCCGCCTCGGGCAGCATCGACCTCAAGGCCAGGACCTTGCAGTTCGATGCGCACGGCTCCGGGATCGACGTTTCGCGTATCGATTGGGTCCGCCGGAACAATCTGGAAGCAGCGGGCAAGCTGGATCTCTCGGTCAACGGCTCCGGCACATGGGACGATCCGCATCTGGAAGCTCGCGCCTCTATCGCTTCGCTCGCTCTGGGCGGCCAGCGATTCGATTCCTTCAATGTTATTGCGCACACCGCGAATCGCAGGCTCTCCTATGACCTCGATGCCCGCCTGCAGGAAGCCGAGATGCGCCTCGCGGGTCAGACGGCCCTTGCCTCCGGCTACGACACGCAGGCCCAGCTCGACTTCTCGCGATTCAATATCGGCGCTCTGCTGCGAATGGCGCACGTCGAGGCCTTCAGCGCCGACTCCGCGCTCGGGGGCAGGATCACCGTCGACGGTCCGCTCGCGGATCTCGATCGCCTGCGCGGCGAAGCGCAGTTGCGCGAGTTGGCTGTTACCGTCGCCGGCGTCCATCTGCAGAGCGAGGGCGGCATGCACGCCACGCTGGCCGGAGGACGCATTCGCCTCGATCCCCTGCACGTGACCGGCGACAACACCGACCTGCGCGCGCAAGGCAGCCTTTCGCTCCAGGGCGCGCGTCAGTTGGACTTCGCCGCCAGCGGCTCCGTCAATCTAAAGCTGGCCGAGACGATCGATCCCGATCTGACCGCCAGCGGCGTCACTACCTTCCAGGTGGAAGCGCACGGGCCTGTGCAGCACCCCGATCTGAAGGGCCGCGTGGATTTCCAGAACTGCGCGCTCTCGCTCGAGGATCTGCCCAACGGCCTGAGCCAGTTGCACGGCACGCTGGAGTTCAACCAGAACCGGCTCGAAGTGAAATCGCTCACGGCCATGACCGGCGGTGGGCAGTTGAGCCTGGGCGGCTACCTCGCCTACCAGAACGGCATCTTCGCCGACCTGTCGATCACCGGCAAGGAAGTCCACATCCGCTATCCCGAAGGCGTCAGCTCGCTGGCCGACGCCACTCTCCATCTCCAGGGCTCGCAGAACAATCTGCTCCTCAGCGGCAACGTGCTCATCACGCGCTTTGCAGCCAGCCCCGATCTCGATCTGGCCTCTCTGGCTGCCGCCGCTTCCTCCTCGGTGCAAACCATCGCGTCACCCGACGCGCCCTCGAGCCACGTGCGCCTCGACGTGCACATCACCTCCTCGCCGCAGTTGAACTTCCAGAACGCCTTCGCCAAGCTGGCCGGTAACGTGGATCTGATCCTCCGCGGCACCGTGGCCTCGCCCTCGCTGCTGGGCCGCGTCTCCATCACCGAGGGCAGCGCCCTGATTGCCGGAACGCGCTACGACCTCGAGCGTGGCGATGTCACCTTCACCAATCCCGTCCGCATCGAGCCAATCATCGACTTGAGCGCCCGGGCTCACGTCGAGGACTACGATGTCTCCCTCGGCCTGCACGGGTCGCCGCAGAAGCTGGCCGTTTCCTACCGCAGCGATCCCCCGTTGCCCGAGGCCGATGTCGTCTCGCTTCTCGCCCTCGGTCACACCGCCAACCAGCAGCGCCTTTATACCCAGCAGCAGGAGCAGGCCATCTCGAATCCCACCACCGACGCCCTGCTCGGCGGCGCCCTCAACGCCACCGTCAGCAGCCGCGTGCAGAAGCTCTTCGGCGCCGGCTCTGTGAAAGTCGACCCCAACTACCTCGGCGCCTTCGGCAACTCCACCTCCCGCATCATCGTCGAGGAGCAGTTAGGCCGCGTCGTCACCCTCACCTACGCCACCGACGTCAACACCACCAGCCAGCAGTTGCTCCAGGCCGAAGTCGCCATCAACCGCCACGTCTCGCTGGTCGTGGCCCGCGACGAGTCCGGCGTCTTCTCCATGGTCATCAAGGCCACCCGCCGCTACCGATAGAGCGATTGGGCTGCGCCCCCGCCTTCCCGCTCACCTTGCAGGTCGCACGGAAGCCGGGAAGCCATTGTAATACATGGAAATATGCGGTATTCTTCTGTATTATGAGCGCCCCGCGCATCATCAGCTTCCGGATCGCGCCCGATTGGGTCGCCGAACTCGACTCCATCGCCGCTGCCCTCGATCGCGATCGCAGCTACTTGCTCAATGAAGCCGTGGAGTCCTATTTGGACCAGCAGCGCCGATTCGTCGCCATGGTCAACGAGGGCCTTCGTGCGTCAAGGCACGGGCAAACCATTGATGATGAGGACCTCGGCGATCTGATCGGCTCGTGGGTCAAGGCGAATCCGGCAAAGAAACAAAGGAAGGCCCGGACAAGATCGTGAAACTGCGATGGACGTTACCGGCAGTCGATCAGCTTCGCGAGATCTTCGATTACATTGCCGCCGATCACCCCGCGGCAGCCCTCCGCACAGTCGAGCGTATTCGGAACGCGATCCGTCAATCTGCCCGTATGCCCTATGCCGGCAGAATCGGCCGCGTGGCCGGTACCCGGGAGATCGTCGTGCCGGGAACCTCCTACATCGTCGCGTACCGCGTCCAGGCAGACGCAATTCACGTTCTGGCCGTCCTGCACGGCGCGCGCAAGTGGCCTGAGTCGTTCTAGGGCTGGAACAATAGACGCTCCTCCACCACGATTCGTTTTTGCCCGCAACCAAATCGCCCTTCCCTGTGTCTAAAGAATCGCGAACGGCAGGCAGCCTCGGCGCCTTATCCTTTGCCGGCTTCATCGGGAAAAGGGTGGGAGATCGAAATGGGGCCGCCGCCGGAACGCAAATTCCAGAGGATGGAGGAGATCCCCATGACAAGCACCATCAATCCTCGCAGGGCCTTGGTCTTTGCCGCGGCGCTTCTTGGCGCGGCTCTCGCTCTACCCCAGCTATCGCCGGCGGCCGCGGGCCAGCAGGACGTGACCGGCGCGGTGCGGGCCAAACTCGACAAATCCCAGTTCAAGGACGTGCAGGTCACCCTGGACGCGAATGGCATCGTGACGCTGTCCGGCACGGTGAGTCTCTACGAATACAAGGCGGATGCCGACAAGGTCGCGCACAAGGTGAAGGGCGTCGCCGCGGTGCGCAACCAGATCCAGGTCGCCGGTCCCAGCGTGCCCGACAGCCAGTTGCAGAAGAGCCTCGTTGAGAAGCTCTCTTACGACCGCGTCGGCTACGGCAACGAGTTCGACGCCATCACCCTGAACGTCCAGAACGGAGCCGTCACCCTGGGCGGCCATGCCCACGACTACCCGAGCCGGGACTCGGCCCTTGCCCTTGTCTCGACAATGCCCGGAGTCAAGGACGTGACCGACGAGATCGAGGTCGATCCCGTCTCGCCGATGGACTGGGACATCCGCGTCGCCGTGGACCGCGCCGTCTATGGCTATTCCTCGCTGAATCGCTACGCCATCGATCCCGCCAAGCCTATCCGCATCTCGGTGCAGAACGGCAATGTCGAGCTCTACGGCGTGGTCGACTCCCAAGCCGACAAGGATACCGCCTACATCCGCGCCAACAGTGTTCCCGGTGTCTTCAGCGTGAAGAACTACCTCCAGGTCGCCGGCCAACCCGGCGAAAAGCCGCGCTAACGCCCGGCCGCCGGCTTCAACGACCCTCCCCCAGGCCCTGGCTGCCCTCGCGCAGCCGGGGCCAACACTCGAGTTGCCCCATCCTAAACGCGCTCTTTGCGTTTAGGGTGGGAGACGACGACTCCGTACCTCGGCGCAGAGAACTGCAAACGCCCTCCGCTTCAGGAACCCCGGCGGCGGTTCTTTCGTAACAGGAAACACCCCTAGTACAATTCAGCAACCGAATCTTCTTGCCTTCAAAGGAGGCTCAATGGAGCCGGAGTTTCCGCACAATCGCGAAGTGACGCCAGTATCGGAAGAGAACCTGCCCGAACCTCGAACCGAGACGGGAGTCGCGCCACCGGCCGGGTTGCCGCCCGCCTTAGTTCCTTCTCCCGGGTCAGGCCACGGCCTGCTCTGGATCTTCGTTGGCGCCCAGGGATTGCGCGCCGGCTGGTCGGCGCTGATCTTCATCGTGCTGATGGGGCTCTTCTCTGCCCCCGTGTTGTTCACTTTCTTCCGGCTCCATCTCCTCAGTCCGGAACGCGATTCCACTCCTGCCCAGGCGATCTTCGGCGAGCTGGTCATGATAGTCGGTGTCCTAGGCGCCGCGGCCGTCATCGCCCTCATCGAGCGCCGCAACATCCTCGACTTCAATCTCACGGGAACGCATCGTCTCCGGCACTTCTTCGTCGGCTTGGCCGCCGGCTTCGCGGCCCTCTCCGCTCTGGTCGGCGCATTGGCCGCGGGTGGCTGGCTCAGCTTCGGCCCGGTCGCTGTCTCCGGCCCCGCCATTCTCCGCTTTGGCGCTCTGTGGGGCCTCGCCTTCGTGCTGGTCGGTTTCGCTGAGGAAGGCATGTTCCGCTGCTACCTCCAATTCACCTTCACCCGCGGCATGAACTTCTGGTGGGCCCTCGGCGTCGTCGCCTCTCTCTGCGCGCTTCAGGCCGTCAAGCCGCACAGCAACGGCGCATGGGGCGTCTACGCCATCGCCGCGCTTGGCCTTCTCCCCTGCCTCCTACTTCACCAAAAGGCTGCTCCACGCAGTGGGTTTTGGCAGGCCGCCTGGGCCACCTCCACGCTCTTCGGCTTCATCCACACCGGCAACGGCGGCGAAAACCAGATCGGTATCTTTGCCGCCGCCTTCATCGGCTTCGTCTTCTGCGTCAGCATTCGCTTCACCGGCTCGGCGTGGTGGGCTATCGGCTTCCATGCCTCATGGGACTGGGCCGAGACCTTCTTCTACGGCACCGCCGACAGCGGATTCCGGGGGGAAGGCCACTACCTGACCGCAAATCCGGCCGGGAATCCGTTGTGGAGCGGCGGCGCCGACGGCCCCGAAGGCAGCCTGCTCGTCGTGGGCGTTATCCTGCTGGTGCTTCTGTTCCTGGTTGCCGTCTACGGCCGCCGAAAAGCCGCCGTGCCATCCGCGCACCCGGCCAGGCAGGAGGCGAACTAAGAGCTCTCTGCAATCGGTCCGGCGGTGCAACAATTATCGCCAGATCCAGGATTCCTTTATGAGATCGTCCCCGTTCGCTGCTGGCTTCGGCGGTCGCCGCAAAGGCGAACTCTTCCTCCAGCCGGAGTAGGCCCGCGCGCCACCTCAACGGGCCGCACGGCGTATTCTGGTTCTGACTAAAGCCTGAACGCCCTCCGATGCCCGACTCGCCTGCAGCAACTCCATCGCCAACGCAACCGCCCGCGCCTCGCCGCCGCCGCAAAGCGCGCTGGCCGAGAATCCTCCTCTGGACCAGCGGCTGCCTGCTCGCGCTGCTCCTCGTCGGCGCCGCCGCGGGCGTACTCTGGCTCCGCTCGGCCGCCAAAGCCGCGCTCCCCCAGCTCGACGGCAACGTTCGCCTCGCCGGCCTCTCCGCTCCCGTCACCGTTCGCCGCGACGCCCACGGCGTGCCCCACATCGACGCCGCCACCCAGGACGATCTGTTCGTTGCTCAGGGCTACGTCACCGCGCAGGACCGCCTCTGGCAGATGGACGGCCTGCGCCGCGGCGCCAACGGCGAGCTGGCCGAGATTATGGGCCCTTCGCTCCTCGAACACGACAAGGCGCAACGCGTTCTCCAGATCCGCCTCACCGCCCAGCGCGTCTACGACCACCTTTCCGCGGACGACCGAAGGCGCCTCGACGATTACGCCCGCGGCGTCAATCTCTTCATCGCCCAGTGCGAAATCTCGAACACGCTCCCGCCCGAATTCCGCCTGCTCATGTACCGCCCGCGGCCCTGGAGCGCCTTGGACTCGCTCAGCGTCGGCCTCATGCTGGTGCAGACCCTCGACTCGCGCGCCGCCACCAAGCTCTCCCGCGCCCACGTCGAGGCCAAGCTCAACGACCCTCGTCTCGAAGCCGATCTCTATCCCGTCGGCTCCTGGCGCGACCATCCGCCCACCGGCATCAAGGTGGATCTGAGCGCGCCGCAACCCATGCCCCCGCCGGCAAAGAACAGCGACGAAGACGAAGAGGATGACGACGAACCCACCCAAACGCGCGCCGTGCCCGCCAGTCCGTCCACTCCATCGCTATGGGCCGCGCCCGAGGACGAAAGCGTCCTCCAGGCTCTCGGAAGCATCCCCGATTGCAGCAGTTGCGCCGCAGGCTCCAACAACTGGGTCGTCTCCGGCAGTCACACTGCCAGCGGCAAGCCGCTCCTCTCGAACGACATGCACCTGACCCTTCGCGCGCCCGACAACTGGTACATCGCCGATCTGCGCGCGCCCGGCTACCACGCCGCCGGGGTCACGCTCCCGGGCATGCCTCTCGTCATCGCCGGCCACAACGACCACGTCGCCTGGGGTTTCACGGCTCTTTACGCCGACGTGCAGGATCTCTACACCGAAAAGCTCGACGGCAAAGGAAACTACGAGGGCAACGATGCTCAATGGCATCCGCTCGCTGTCGATCACGAGGTCATCCACGTGCGCGGACGCGCCGACGTTGTCCTCGACGTTCAGTCCACCGAACACGGCCCTCTGCTCAACCCGATCCTTGCCGCCGGCGACCCGCCTCTCGCCCTCAAGTGGACCCTCTACGATCCCTCGCTCAATGCGCTGCCGATCTACGAGATCAATACCGCTTCGAACTGGACCGAGTTCTCCGCCGCGCTCGCCGCGTGGTGTTGGCCCACGCAGGATCTCGTCTACTCCGACGATCAGGGCCACATAGCCTACCACGCCATCGGTCGCATTCCTATCCGCGCGGTACAAATGAGTGCCTACGATGTGCCGTTGCCGCACGACGTAATGAATAACCGCCTTGAGTGGTTTCCTTCCCCACCCCCGAATCCTCCTCAGGTCTACATCCCCTTCGACCAGATGCCCAACGCCCTCGACCCGCCCTCGGGCTTCCTCGCTACCGCCAACTCCCGCGTCACCACCGACAAGTCGCCCTACCCGCTCACCGACGACTGGGCCGACCCCTACCGCATCGAGCGCATCTACAAGCTGCTCGATGGCCGCGACCACCTCACGCCCGCCGACCTGCTGGCCGTCCAGACCGACGTCTACAGCGAAGTCGATCAGGAGATGGGCCACCGCTTCGCCTACGCCATCGATCACAT
Organism: Occallatibacter sp.; assembly: GCA_049514795.1. GTDB lineage: Bacteria > Acidobacteriota > Terriglobia > Terriglobales > Acidobacteriaceae > Telmatobacter. The sequence continues at coordinate 8,914 of JBEKUS010000085.1, read as the reverse complement.
TCCCGGCCCTGATGGCAACGGCGACCCGCGCATGCGTCAGGCCGCCGATCTGATGCGCAGTTGGGACGGCCGCCTGACCGTCGACTCCGCCGCCGCATCGCTCGTCACTCAGACCCGCGCAGCCCTCTGGCCCATGATTCTTGAGCCCAAACTCGGCAAGCTCGCCTCCGAGTACGAGTGGGGCGAGTCGAACTTCGCCGAGGAAGAGATCGTGATGCACGCCAAGCCCGAGTGGCTGCCCATGGTCTATAAGAACTGGGACGAGCTGCTCGCCGCAGCCGTTCGCAAGGGCATGGCGGACGGCAGGGCCCCCGGCGATCTGTCCAAGTGGGCCTATGGAAACTGGCACGTAGTCGACATCGAGCACCCGCTGGCCAATCTGCTCCCCATAGTCAGCCGGGTCGCGGGGACCGGGCCCCAGCCGCAAACCGGCGATGGAACCACCGTCAAGCAGGTGAATGGCTTGCTCGAGCCCTCGCAGCGCTTCACTATGGACTGGAGCAACATCGATGGCTCGACGGAAAATATCGTGATGGGCGAGAGCGGCAACCCGCTGAGCCCCTACTACCGTGACCAGTGGAACGACTGGCTTAATGGAACCACGTTTCCGTTGCCCTTCACTCCCGCTGCGGTCGCGGCGCAGACCCGCCACACACTGCGCCTGCTGCCGTGAAGAGCCGGGAAGCGATCACCTGGCTCGGTTAGTATCGGGGCACGGCGGACCGCCCTCTGGGCCTCGTGCCGAAAAAGACGCGTAAAACCCAGGGGCTTTCGCTCCTGGGGGCGTTCCTGAGCCGGCCGAAAGCATCTGCCAACCGGCTCTTGACAAGTCTCACCACGCGGCGAACGAACGCGATTCTGCCGCCAACAGAAGGAGGGAACCTGCCCATGGGCCTGATCGACGTAGACAAAAGTTTGTGCCGGAAGGACGGAGCCTGCGTCGCCGTCTGCCCGGCCCGGATCCTCGCCATCGGAAAGGATGGATTTCCCGAGGCCTTCGACGAAAGCCGCTGTATCCTGTGCGGTCACTGCGCCGCGGTTTGTCCTCACGGCGCGTTCACCCACACGGAGCTGCCCGAGGGCCCCTTCCTGCCCGCCGTCAAAAAGCTTCCCGATCCCGCTCTGATGGATGGCTTCCTGATGGGCCGCCGGTCCGTCCGCGAATTCAAGGACCGCCCGGTCGCCCGGCCGGTTCTGGAGGCTTTGCTCGATGTTGCGCGGCGCGCCCCCACAGCCACAAATTCGCAGACGTTGCATTGGATTGTCGTCGAAGGCAAGGACAAGCTGTATGCATTGTCGCAGGCGGTAGTCGACGGCGCCCAGTCCGCCGGAGTCAACGCGGCGTTGTTGAAACAGTGGGACGACGGATACGACTTTGTCCTGCGCGGCGCTCCTGCCCTGGTCGTCGCATGCGCGCCGGAGGAGTACGGCTGGAGAAAAGAGGATTGCGCCATTGCGCTCACGTTTCTTGAGCTCGCGGCCGAGGCGCGCGGCCTGGGCGTGTGCTGGGCCGGATATCTGACCCGCATCTCCGCCATTCATGCCCCGCTCCGGAAGATCCTGTCTGTCCCCGATGGCTACGCCGTCTGCGGCGCACTGATGCTCGGTGAGGGCAGGTATTCTTATCGGCGAATCCCTCCCCGGAAACCGCTCAGTGTTCAATGGAATTGAAGGACGGCCTGTTGCTTCAAGAACTGATCCACGGTCCGAACTCCATCCTTTCGCGTTTTCTGCGAAAGAGTGGGAAACCTTCTGATGGGGTGCCCCGGGTCTCGATTTTGAGACCTGGGAATGGAATTGGCCCCGCGCTGATCCTCCTCGCCGCGGCCGTCGCCGCCCTCCCCCAGCTCATTCGCGGCAGCTCCTGCGGCCACGACTTCAACGTCCACCTCGTCTCCTGGCTCGACTGCCTCAACGCCTGGCGGCACGGCATCCTCTACCCCCAATGGGCGTCGAGCCCCAACTACGGCGCCGGCGAGCCGCGCTTCGTCTTCTACCCGCCGCTCACCTGGATGCTCGGCGCCGCGCTGGGCGCCGTTCTCCCCTGGAGCCTCGCGCCAATCGCCCTCACCTTCCTCATGCTGGCCGCCGCTGGCCTCGCCACGCGCGCTCTCGCCCTCGAAGCTCTCGACGATCTGCCCGCCGCGCTCGCCGGTTGCGTCGCCATCTTCTCGGGCTTCGCGCTCTTCACGGCCTACGAGCGCGGAGCGTTCCCTGAGTTCGCCGGCGGCGCCTTGCTCCCGCTCATCGTTCTCTTCACGCTGCGCGACCGCCGTCCTTCCGCTGGTCCCCCCATCTGGGCGCCCTTTGGGCAGCGCGTTTTGCGAAGGGGGGGGAGCCCGATTGGGTCGCCCGCCAAAGCCGACATCGGAGTCTTTCGCCGCGCCTTTGACGGATCGACCGTCCCGCTCGCGCTGGCTCTTGCCGGCGCCTGGCTCTCGGATCTTCCCTTGGGCGTGATGGCCGGTTATCTGCTTGTCGGTCTTGCGCTGCTCTGGGCCGTGGTGAACAAGACCTGGGCGCCGCTCCTTCGCGCCGCGCTCGCCACGATCCTCGGCCTCTCGCTCGCCGCCTTTTATTGGCTCCCCGCGGCTCTCGAGCGCCACTGGGTCGATATCCGCCAATCCACCGACGACCCCAACTCCAATTTCGAGAACAGTTGGGCCTTCGCGCGCCACGCCGATCCCCTGCTCGCTCCGCACGACGAAATCCTCCACCGGGCCTCCTGGATCGCGGTCTCAATGATTGCCGTCGCTCTCGCTGCATTGCTCGTGGCTTGGCGCCGCGGCGCCGTCCCCTTCTCCAAATCCCCGGCCTCGCGCCGCTTGGGTATTCCCCTCGCCGCCATTCCGGCCGTCGTCCTCTTCCTCCTCTTTCCCATCTCCCGCCCGTTGTGGCATTTGCTGCCCGAAATGTCCTTCCTCCAGTACCCCTGGCGCCTGCTCGAAGCCGTCGAGGCGCCGATGGCAATCCTCTTCGTCGCCGCCGTCTGGCCCCGCGGCCGCCGGGCACGCATTGCCGTTCTCGCCGCCTGCGCCGCGCTCTTTCTCGCCGCCACCGTCTATGCGGGCGCTGTCTTCTTCCAGGTCTGTCTCCCCGAGGACACCGTGGCATCCGTCGTGGCCGCCCACTGCGCCGGCGCCGGTTTCGAAGGCATGTTCGAGTACGAGCCCCCCCACGGCGACATCACCGAAATCGCCACCGGCCTTCCCGACGTCTGCCTGGTCGCCGATCCTTCCATCGCCCTCGGCGTGCACGACCCGCAGGACCCCGAAGCCAACCCCGCATGGGCTCCCGACGAAGGCAGTTGCCTCGCTATGTTTTCTGCAATTGGCGGCGATCGCGCCAATCCCGAGCACCGCAAGATCGTGGGCGCAACCGCCCAAACTGGCTATCTCGTTCTGCGCCTCCTCAGCTTTCCCGCATGGACCGTGCGGGTCAACGGCGTCTCCCCCGCCTCGCTCCCGCAGCGCGACGACGGCCTCATCGTTGCGCCCGTCCCGCAAGGCCCGTTCGAGTTGACCGTCGACTGGACCACTACACCGGGTGTGATCCTCGGCCGCTGGGTCAGCAGCCTCAGCATCTTGCTTCTTCTTGCGCTATTCTTGCTGGAACGAAGAAACCGAAGGTCTCGACAAACATGAATGCAATGGCCCCGGATGTGAAATCGCTGATTCAGGAGGGCGCCGACCTCACCGATCAGGCGCTCGAAGCGCTCATTCCCTCCGCGGACACGGTTCCCGCGTCGATCCACGGCGCCATGCGCCACTCCGTTTTTGCCGGCGGCAAGCGCCTCCGGCCGGTTCTCGCCATGCAGGCGGCCGTCGCCATCGCGGGCGCGCTCCCCAAAGGAATCGAGCGCCTCGGCGCCGCGCTGGAGATGCTCCACACCTACTCGCTCATCCACGACGACCTGCCCGCCCTCGACAACGATGCCCTTCGCCGCGGCAAGCCCACCTGCCACGTCGCCTTTGGCGAGGCCATCGCCATCCTGGCCGGCGACGCGCTCCAGACCCGCGCCTTCGAAGTGCTGGCCGGCCTGGATTGTCCGCCGGACGCCGTCGTTCAGATCATCAGCCTCGTCGCCAACGCCGTCGGAACCGTCGACGGCATGATCGGCGGCCAGGTCCTGGACCTCGAAAGCGAACACCTCAAGCCCACGCCGGAACTCGTCCAGAACATCCATCGCGCCAAGACCGGCGCCCTGATCCGCGTCAGCGTGGTCTCGGGCGGCGTGTACGCTGGCGCCAACCTTGAAGACATTTCCCGCCTCACGCTCTTCGGCTGCAAGGCGGGCCTCGCCTTCCAGATCGCCGACGACATTCTCGACATGACCGCCGACTCGGCGACCCTGGGAAAAACCGCGGGCAAGGACCAAGCCACCGAAAAGGCCACTTGGCCGGCCGTCTTTGGCGTCGAGCAGAGCCGCCGCGACGCCGCGCGGCTCGTTGAGGAAGCATTCGCAGCGCTCTCCCCCTACGGCAGCCGCGCCGACGGCCTCAAGGCCGTGGCCCGCTACCTCGTCGAGCGCAAGAACTAGAGCCGCATCTAATACCATGGAGAGAAGCGGCGCCCGCGCCGCCGATCACTCGAAGGCCTGCACCCGTGGACCGCTCCGGGGCAGGACTTGAGAGGAGTCCCTGGTATCATGTTTCGCAAATTGTTGAAGTCCAAGATTCACCGCGCCACGATCACTCGCTCCGATTTGAATTACGAGGGAAGCATCGCCGTGGACGCGGATCTGCTCGAAGCCGCCGACATCCTGCCCTACGAAGCCGTCCAGGTCTGGAACCTCGCCAATGGCAGCCGACTGGAAACCTATGCCATTCCCGCCCGCCGCGGCAGCGGCGAAATCTGCCTCAACGGCGCCGCCGCGCGCCATGCCGTCCCCGGCGACCTCGTGATCGTCGCCAGTTTTGCCTGGCTCGACGAAAAGGTCGCCGCCTTATCGAAGCCGAAACTGATCTTTGTGGACAGCCAGAACCGCCCGTCGAAAAGCCTGTCTGACACGGAGGAACGCGCCCGTCGAAGTCGGCCGGGAAACAAGAAGGTTGTTTGATCGGAACGCCGTCAGCGTCCCAGCGCCTGGCGCAGCTTCTGGCTCTCTTCGCCCAAATCGTCCACCGCGATCTGCGCTTTGTTCAGCAGGTCCTGCAGCTCGCCGAGGAACCCGGGAAGCATATTCCACCACTCGCGAACCGCCTCCTCCTGGTCGAGCATGACCAGGGCGGTGCCGGTGACGGCCGCCACCAGCCCGGCGCGTCGTTTGCCCGTCAACAGCAGAGTTCCGCTCGCTGCCAGGGCGCCCGCAGCGGCAATCCGGACCCAGTTCGCGGAATTCTTCAAACCGCCAGGCAGTGCGCCCTCCGATTCCTTCGCTTTCTTTTCCAGCGGCACGACCACCATGACTCCTCCTTCGATCCCGGCACACTGCCGGCACGCACCTCGAGGTGAAGTACAAGTATCGCTCCAAAAGCCGTCCGCGCGGAGATTTTTCCTGGTTACGAAAGAAACGTCGCGCCCTTTCGAAACCACGCCGCCCTCAATCCAGGTCGATCTCCCGGAGAGGCTTCACTTCCGGAGCGTCTTTGGCCTTGCGCATCGCCTCGGCAAACCGCTTCTCCAGCAGGTCGGCCTTGTTCTTCTCCGCGTCCACGCTCTGCCGGAAGATCGACTCCGTCCGCTCGCCGTGCTCGCGCATGGCCTGGGCCGCGGTCTCCAGGTCCTCGAACAGCCGCTTGCGCGGCGCCGGGGTATGGCTCACCACCAGGCCGGTTGCCCCATCGATCTTGAGCATCGCCCCGCAATCCGGGCATGCCACCTCGAACGTCTTGTCCTTGTTCTTGGCCATTTCACTTGGGATTCTATGCGATCTGTCCGCTTTTTGGCAGGGTCATCGCGCACCATCGGTTGCCCCACCCTCAATTCGTAGCGCCGGTCTCCTGACCGGCTGTAGTGCGGGTCTCCAGACCCGCGCTCGCCCCTCCCTCGTTCCCAGTCTTCCCCGGACACCGGCTCCGCCAACCCCGCTAAGAAACAGAAACGCAAGTTAAACAAAACAAACGATAACCGCGAAAGCCAGTTTCATCCTTCGTGGGTCGGCCTCGCCGATGGACGACTAACTCCGGTTGCCCCGCTGGCTCCGCTAACCCCGCCAACCCCGGCCTCCACGAGTTAGGATGATTCGCATGACATCGAACCGCACTCGCTCGTTGCGCCTGCTTGCCCTTGCAGCCCTCGCCCTTCCCTGCTTTTGTCTTCCCGGGCAGCAGAAAGCTGCCGCCTCGCCCGCGCAGCGCGCCGCGGCCGGCTCAGCCGTCTCCACGCCGGCCCAAATCGACCGCCTCGACCCCTCCATCGCCCGCATCGTCCCGGCCGGCGCCAAGCTCGAGCGCATCGCTACCGGATTCACCTGGGTCGAGGGCCCGGTTTGGGTCAACGGCAGCCTCTTCTTTGCCGATATCCCCTCGAACACCATCCGCCGCTGGACGCCGGGCCAGGGCGTGAGCATCTTCCTTCAGCCCAGCGGCTACAAGGGCTCCGCGCCTTACGGCGGCCGCGAGTCCGGCTCCAACGGCATGACGCTCGACGCCCTCGGCCGCCTCACCGTCGCCGGCCACGCGCAACGCGACGTCTACCGCTTCGAATCGCTCAGTCCTAAAGGTCCGTTCACCATCCTCGCCGACTCCTGGCAGAGCCAGCGCCTCAACAGCCCCAACGATCTCGTCTACCGCTCCGACGGCTCGCTCTATTTCACCGATCCGCCCTACGGCCTGCGCAAGCAGAACGACTCCGACCCCAACAAGGATCTCCAGGTCAACGGCGTCTACCGCATCCCTCACGCGCTCGCCCACAAGCCCGGCGCCCCGCCCGACCGCGACCGGCTGCAGCTTCTCGTCATCGACCTGCCGCGCCCCAACGGCATCGCCTTCTCGCCAGACGAGAAATACCTCTACGTCGACAACTCCGAGCCGAAGAAGATCTGGATGCGCTACCGCGTCCTTCCCGATGGCGCCCTCGCCGACCCCAAGCTCCTCTACGACGCCACCGGCGACCCGCGCCCCGGCGGCCCCGACGGCATGAAGGTCGATGTCGAGGGGAATATCTACAGCGCTGGCCCCGGCGGCGTTTTGATTCTCTCGCCGGAAGGCAAACCTCTCGGCGCCATCCTCATGCCCGAGCGCGTCTCCAACGTCGCCTGGGGCGGCGCCGACCGCAAGACGCTCTACATCACAGCCTCGAGCAGCGTCTACCGCATCCGCCTCTTGATCCCCGGCGAACCCGTCGTGCAGACAAAGTAGCGCAGCGCCGCTAACGCGCTAGTTTATGGGTGCCCCATCCTAGCCGCGTTCTTCGCGGCTAGGGTGGGATACCACGATCCCATCTCTTCGCGCTGTCATCCCGAGCGGAGGCGGGCGGCGCACATCAGGTTTTCCAATTTCAACCCACGCACAACAGAGGGCGCCCCATCCTTCGCCTTTTTTTGGCGAAGGGTGGGCTGGCACGAACTCCTCTTCTCGGAGGGTATAGAATTCTCCCGTTATGGCGAAGCTGGATCAGGATTCGAAACCGGGGCGCTAACTCCGGATTCAGTTGACATTGCAGCGTGGAGGGTGTATCCGGTTTCATATGCCCGAACAGCCTGATCAACCCAAGAATAAGGCCGCCCGACGCACTGATAATGATCGGTGGACGTTTGGACATCTGCGCAGCATAGGCTCAGCCTGCCAACACTTACAAGAGCGCATCGAGGACGCTCTACAGGACTTGCGTCCGATGCCTGCAGCGCAGCGGTCCGCCTATATTGCACGCATTTTGAATATGAGTCTTCTTAATAGCGTCGAACCGACGATTGCAACCGAACTGAAGGCGATCGACACGCTATTTTCCGTTGATGTCACCGAGTTCGAGTGGGCGGCAGCTGAAGTCACTTCAATCCGACTCCGCTGGGAGCAGATAAAGGCGTCTTTCGCCTTGGCTGTTGCAGCATCCAATGCACAGGAAGAGGCGTTCAAAGATATCGTCAATTACCTCGACAACATCGTTTACTACTGCATATCTTTGACTCTCTCGCCCTGGATTAATGATGTGCTAAAGAACTTACGAGTCGGCCAGCCATTAGATGTCGAGTTTGAATTTGGAAAGCAATTTCCTAAGAACCCGACACTGCGCAAGGAACTGATCCTTGAGATCGCGCAAGAGTCCTCAGTAATCGAGGGTGGTGTAGTTGACCTAGAGCACGGTGTTATCTACAAAGCATCGCCTACACGAATGGGTCAGCTGTTGAGTGCGTGGCGGATTTTGGGATTCCTCATCTTGGGAGGCCTGCTCACTTGTGGCCTTGCATTCGCTCGCAAATTGATCCCCGATTGGCCGTTCGCTGCTAGTGATCTTCATGTGCTGCTCGTCAACTATCTTCTCATCCTGTTAGGAAGTGGTGCCCACTTGGCTGTCGCGGCACTCCAAACCTCAAGAAAGCAAACGCGACCGAGTTTTCAGGCTCTTAACGACTGGGTGTTATGGATTCACGTGCGCGAAGCGCAGATATTTAAGGGGATTGCCTTTATCTGGCTCGGATTTCTTCTGCTGTCCTTCAGTATTCACAATCTGAGTTGGATTGCAGCGTTTTTTGGTGGATACAGCATCGACAGCGTCACCGAACTGTTCCTCGGACGATTTGAGACTACGGTCGCAGCGAAGACAAAACTCCTAACAAAGGCTCTGGAGTGATCGGCCCCTCTGGTCGTCGCCAACGCCGTATTTTCAGTTGGCCTTAATCATTGCACGGTTTAAATGAGCTGCCCCCTTCGGTTAGTCCACGGATGTGAGAGCGCTCGGGTTTGAGTTTAGCTGGGAGACCTGCTCGCAGCCGCCGTCGCGGCTGTGCGAATGTGGAAAGCGTCTTGGGCTTTCC
>JBEKUS010000084.1:0-17791 GCA_049514795.1 Occallatibacter sp. | reverse complement strand
AGCGGCGGTCCGGGGCTCCCGGGGAGGGCTCCGATGTTTACTACTCAGTCAGGGGGGCCTCCTCTTTTGTACGGAACTGCTTTGGTTTCAGGCGGTTGGCACACGAATGGCGCGCCAAGTGGCTGATTCCAAATGGCTTATCCGCAGATTCGTCTCAGCAAAGGAGTTAGAAGCCAAAATCAGAGAACAGGCAACAGGGATCAGGGAACAGGGAACAGAGCCGCACTCCTTCTATTGTCAGGTTCATTTTGCGCTGGCAGACAGAAATACTCTGCAATGCGGGTATAGAGAATCTTGCGGGAGGCAAGGCGAGGCTATGTGGCAGAGAAATCAGCGAGTTCGGCGCGCCGAGCACGCGATGACGAGCTTCCGCGGCGGCAGCCGGTGCTTGACGCTCCGATGGCGATGGTGAGAAATGCAGGGTAGTGCTGTCAACAAAGGCCGTTCATACGTTTGCCCCTGTGGGTGTGAGACGGGCGACGGCAAGAAAAGCCCAAGGACCGCTACACTAAGAGAGCCATGCAATTCCGCACGGGAAACGAGATACGCGAGCTGTTTTTGAGCTTCTTTGAGTCGAAGGGGCACCGGAGGGTGCACTCGTCGTCGCTGGTGCCGGCCAACGATCCGACACTGCTGTTCGCCAACGCCGGCATGAACCAGTTCAAGGACGTGTTCCTGGGCGCGGAGAAGCGCGAATACACGCGGGCGACCACGTCGCAGAAGTGCGTGCGGGCGGGCGGGAAGCACAACGACCTCGAAAACGTGGGCTTTACGCGGCGGCATCATACCTTCTTCGAGATGCTGGGGAACTTCTCGTTCGGCGACTACTTCAAGCGCGACGCGATCCGGTTTGCGTGGGAGCTGGTGACGGACGAGAAATGGATGGGGATTCCGAAGGACCGGCTGTACGTGACGATCTTTGAGGGAACTGCGGGGGAGGGCGCCGACGGGGTTCCGCGGGACGACGAAGCCGAGGGGTTCTGGATCGATGCGGGCGTCCAAAAGGAGCGGATTCACCAGTACGGGCTCAAGGACAACTTCTGGCAGATGGGCGAGACGGGGCCGTGCGGGCCGTGCTCGGAGATCTTCTACGACATGGGGATCGAGGCGGCAGAGGCGCCGGGAGTGGACAAGCCGTTCGGCCAGGACGAAGCCCGCTACGTGGAGATCTGGAACCTGGTGTTCATGCAGTTCGATCGCTCCGCGGTGACCGATGCATCCGGGAAGGCTACATATAAGCTGACTCCGTTGCCCAAGCCGTGCGTGGACACCGGAATGGGGCTGGAGCGCGTGACGGCGGCGCTGCAAGAAAAGGTCAGCAATTTTGAGACGGATCTGTTTGTGCCGCTGGTTGAAAGAGCAGCGGAGTTAGCGGGGTTAGCGGAGCTAGCGGAGTTAGGAAAGACGGCGGAGTTGCTTGGCAATGCGAGCTTGAGGATTATTGCGGACCATGCGCGGGCGGCGACGTTCCTGATCTCGGACGGTATCGTGCCGTCGAACGAGGGGCGCGGGTACGTACTGAGGAAGATTCTGCGGCGGGCGATCCGGCATGGGCGGCTGCTGGGGCAGGAGAAGCCGTTCCTCTATGAAATGGTGTTTGCCGTTCGCGATCTGATGAAGGGCGCTTATCCGGAGCTCGTGGATTCGGCCGAGCGGGTGGCGAAGGTTGTCGAGGCGGAGGAGAGGCAGTTTGATCGGGTGCTGAAGGTGGGATCGCGCGAGCTTGATGAGGAAATTCTTCGATCTATTGGGCCTGCCATAGAGGTAGGGACGGCGGAGCTCGAAGCTGAAGATCAGGGAGTACCTGAAGACGAAATCGAGCCTGCAGGAGAATCGGAAGATTCCCAGAAGCGATTCATCCGGAAGCATCCTGATTTCTGCCGCAGGTACAGGCTGGAAGGTTCCAAGGATATATATAGCTTCCTTGTGAGTAAGTTTCCTCAGATTCGCGCTCGGCTAGACGGCGACAGGGCCTTCCATCTGTACGAGACATTTGGGCTGCCCCTCGACTTCATGGTCGATGCAGCCCGAGACGCAGTCATTGAATTCGACATGGAAGGCTTCGAGAAGGCTCGTGCGGAGGAGCAGGCGCGGGCGCGTGCGAGCTGGAAGGGCGGGAGCCAGAAGACGGCGAGCCCTGCGTATCGTGACCTGCCGAAAACCGTGTTCGAGGGATACCGGCAACTAGAATCTGCAAACTGCGAAGTGCTGGCGATTGTGAAGAACGGTGTAGGTGTTCCTGCGGCTGCAGCCGAAGATAGGGTCGAGGTCGTGCTCGACCACACGAGCTTCTATGGCGACGCCGGGGGCCAGGTTGGGGATACTGGTTGGTTTATCTCGCCCGGCGGTAGGCTGCCCATCGCAGTGATTGCCGGGTGCACTCTTCCTGTCCAAGGCGTTCGTGCGCACGCCGCTTTGCTCAAGCAACCGCTCGCAGTTGGCGATCGGGTAAACACTATGGTGGATGGACAGCGGCGCGACGCGATCAAGCGCAACCATACCGGGACTCATTTGCTGCACGCGGCGCTGCGGCAGGTGCTGGGCACGCACGTGAAGCAGGCGGGGTCGGCGGTGCATCCGGACAGGCTGCGGTTCGATTTCTCCCACTTTGCGCAGGTGGCCGACGAGGAGCTCGAGGAGATCGAGACGATCGTGAATCGCGAGGTGCTGGCCAACGCGAAGGTGGAGACGATCGAGGACGTGCCGATCGACGTGGCGGTGAACGAGTACCACGCGATGGCTCTGTTCGGCGAGAAATATGGAGACAAGGTGCGGGTGATCCGGCTGGCGGACGGCTTCTCGACGGAGCTGTGCGGCGGAACGCACACGGCGGCGACGGGCGAGATCGGACTGGTGAAGCTGACCAGCGAGGAGTCGGTATCGAGCGGCGTGCGGAGGATCGAGGCGATCAGCGGGTTGGGGTCGCTGGACACGTTTAGGCGGGACTTCGAGCTGGCGCAGTTTACGTCGCAGATCGTGTCGGCGGACGGGAATCTATCGGACGGGCTGAAGGCCAGGCTGGCGGCGCAAGAGGACGAACTGAAGCGGCTCAAGCGGGAGCTTGAAGAGCTGCGGATGAAGTCTGCGGCCGGAGCGCTGGACGAGGCCGCGGGGCGCGCGGTGGAAGTGAAGGGCGTGAAGGTGGCGACGCACCGGGCAGATGGGCTCGACCGCGGACAACTGCGGACGCTGGTGGACAACCTGAAGGGGAAGCTGGGCGAGGGCGTGGTGGTGCTCGTGTCGGCGCAGCCCGAGGGGAAGGTGGCGATCATTGCCGGCGTGACGCCGGGCTTAACGAAGCGGATCCAGGCGGGCAAGCTCGTGGGCGCGGTGGCGAAGATCGTAGGCGGGTCGGGCGGCGGGAAGCCCGAGATCGCAGAGGCCGGCGGCAAGGACCAGACGCAGATCGACGCGGCGCTGAAGGCGGCGCCGGGGTTGGTGGGAGAGCTGGTGGGCTAGAAGACAGCGGGGCTAGCGGAGTTAGCGGAGCTAGCCGCTCGTGGGAGAGCTGGTGGGGTAGAAGACAGCGGGGCTAGCGGAGTTAGCGGAGTTAGCGGAGTTGCGTTGGCTCTGAGGTTGGTAGCAGAGAGAGTAAGGAACAACCGCGGATCCTTCGACTCCGTTTGGCGCGCAACCTCTATAGATGCGCGTCAAAGTCTGCTCAAAATGACGACATCGTTCGCGGTGCGAACCGCCGGGCCAGGACCCTAGCGGATCTTGAAGTTGTAGCCCAGGCCGACCGAGAGGATCGGGTAGACCTTGAGCGGGTCGAGGTCCTTCTTGTACTTGGCGATCTGCGCGTTCAGGTTCGCCTGAGCCGTGGAATCGGTGGCCATGTTGACGCAGGTGACGCCGTTGATCGCTGCGTCGGCCTGCGTCTCGCAGGCATAGCCGGTGAGGCCGATCTTCAATGTGGGCACGCCGGTGAAGACCGCTCCCAGTTCGAAGGGGACGGACCAGTGGCCGCCCTTTCGGGACAGCAGGTTTCCCCAGCCGGTGGTCATGGAGAATGCCTGCTGATGGGTGTTCAGACCGAGGCTGGCGGTGACGTTGAGAGGATTGACGGCGTCGGAGTAGTACTTTTGCGAGTCCAGCGTGAAGCTGGAGCCGGGAGAAGACACTCCGGTAGCCGAGATGCCGTTCTGGTTGTAGAACGTCACGCCCGGACTCAAACGGAAGCCATGGTTGGGGAACGGGTAATAGTCGAGGGCGATTCCGGCCGAGGCGAAGTTCAGCTTGCCGCTGACGTTGATGCCATTTGCGCCGTTATCGCCGTTGATCTTGATGTTGTCGACCGTATAGCTGAAATAGTTGCCGATGCCACGCAGGTTGAGGTAGCGGTTGGCCTCGACGGCGGCCTGCATGTTGATGCCGCCGGCTCCGATGCCGACAGCGAGAGCGAGGCGCGAGAAGGGTGTGGAGGCGGCGTACTTGACGGGCGCCGCGGCCTGGTGTGACGCGGCGGCGCCCTGGCCGGCCGCAAACATGGAGAACCGAGGCGAATCGAGCGTGATTGATGGGTTTTGCGCAAGCAGGACCGCGGGCGCGGCCGGCAGAGAAAGCGTAAGGTAAAGTGCAATGCGTTTCAATGTGCCTCCAGTGCGGCTAAGGGTCAGGTCCTGCAAAAGGGCCCGGCAATTCTTTCTTCGGACGAACCGGAAGGACCTGAATGCACAGGCAGCAGATTCAGAGGCTCGCCTAATCCCAAACTGGGACGATGATTCCGGATGCTAACGATGGGCCAGTGACCGAACAATCCCTAGAAAGGGCTATAGAATCTGCGCAGTTCCTGCGAGAGAGGGCGGCTGGAAGCGGCCTTGAGGGCAGGCGGCGGTTGCAAGTGAAGGAATCCGGGCGCATGGCGAAGCTCGACGACGATCCCGCGAAGACGGCGGCGGTGCGCAAGCGCTTGCTGGGGTGGTACGCGCAGAACCGGCGCGAGCTGCCGTGGCGGCGCAACAGGGACCCGTATGCCGTCTGGGTCTCGGAGATCATGCTGCAGCAGACGCGGACGGCGGTGGTGGCGGAGCGCTACCCGGCGTTCATGGAGCGCTTTCCGACGCTGGTGGCGCTGGCTCTGGCGCGGGAGCAGGAAGTACTGGCGCTGTGGAGCGGCCTGGGCTATTACGCCCGGGCGCGGATGCTGCACAAGGCGGCGCAGTTCGTGAGTTCGCACCTGGGAGGCAACCTGCCAGTGAGCGCCGAGGAGCTGCGGGCGTTGCCGGGCATCGGCGCCTACACGGCCGCGGCGGTGGCGAGCATCGCGCATGGAGAGCCGGTGGCGGTGGTGGACGGAAACGTAGAGCGGGTTCTGTGCCGGCTGGCGAGGTGGGACAGGGGGAGCAGAAACGGAGGCGGGGCGGCGCTGCGGCGGAAGATCGAGAACCTGGCGCGGCGGCTTCTGGACCCGGCGCGGCCCGGCGATTTCAACCAGGCGATGATGGAGCTGGGAGCGACGGTTTGCACGCCGCGCAGCCCGCAATGCGGGGAGTGCCCGCTGAATGAGGACTGCAAGACGCGCGGGGAACACAAGACGGCGCGGCGCGCGCCAATGATGAGCCGCGCAGTGGCCTACGCGCTGAGCGTGCGCATGAGCCCGGCGGGCGGCAAGCACCACGGGCCGAATAGCCGCGAAGTGCTTCTGGAGCAACGGCCCGCGAGCGCGACGGTGATGCCGGGGATGTGGGAGCTGCCGATGCTGCTCGATGCCGACGTACCGGCGGAGGAGTTGCGGCTGACGGTGCGCCACGCGATCATGCGCGTGAACTATTACGTGCGCATCCGCACGGTGTTCGAGGACGACGCGGAGACGATGACCGCAAAGAGCGGCGAGCGGCGGTGGGTTCCGCTGGGCGTGGCGGAGGAGATGGCGCTGACCGGGCTGGCGCGGAAGGTGCTGGCGCGGGCGCACCTGCTGGCGCCGGCGCCGGTTGAGCTTCTTGCATCGCCGCGGAGCAAGACCGTAGGCTGAGGGGTCGACTGGCCGGAGGAGCTGGGGATTGGGTTCGAAGGGCGGCGGAGTGCGGAGAAACAGAGCGGGGCGGAACGGACGCGAGAGCTTTGGCCTTTCGACGGCGGATTTGCGGACGCTGCGGGCGCTGAAGACGCCGGCGCGCATTCAGAAGTTCATCGACGCGATCGAGTATCAGTACGCGAACACGGCGTGGTCCCCCAAACGAGTGCTGCGGGAGCGCAAGGGGCACTGCCTGGAGGGGGCGCTGTTGGCCGCGGCGGCCCTGCGCGTCAACGGCTATCCACCGCTGGTGATGGACCTGGAAGCAGTGCACGACGACGACCACGTAGTGGCGCTCTACCGCGAACGGGGGCTATGGGGAGGCATCGCCAAGTCGAACTTCGCGGGGCTGAGGTTCCGCGCGCCGATCTACCGCACGCTGCGCGAGCTGGCGCTGAGCTACTTCGAGCACTACTACAACCTGCGCGGCGAGCGGACGCTGCGCGCCTACTCGCGGCCGGTGAACCTGGCGCGGCTGGACGGCAGGAACTGGATGACGGCCGAGGCGGACGTCTCGTTCGTGCCGGAGGCGCTGATCGCGGCACGGCACTATCCGCTGTTCCCTCACAAGGTGGCGCGGACACTGCCCCGCGTGGACCGGCGCAGCTTCGAGGCGGGGAAGCACGGGTGGGTGAGGCACTGAAAAGTCAGCGGGTCGGCAAGTCAGCGGGTCAGTGAGTCGGCAAGTCAGCGGGTCAGCGAGTCGGCAAGTCGGCGAATTGGCAGTATCCCACCCTTTTCGCGAAGAGCGCGAAAGGATGGGGCACGGGGCAGGCCGGCGCTGGGCGCGAGGCGATTCGTCCGGTGACGGGCAGCCGCTCGAATCCGCTGCATTGAGACATGCGAGAGCCCCGCTGCGAATCACATCCCTGCGATTTCGCCGGCCGGCGGCAAGGGGTTAGAATGGTGCCGTTTCCCGGGTCAGAGAACGAACTGCGGAAGAGACGGGATGCCGCCGGCAGCCCGTCCAGAAAGGAACCGTATGAGATTGCCTGAACGAATTTTGATGACAACGATTTGCTCCGCCGCACTGATGACCGCGGCCTTTGCGCAGGATGACGCAGCGGGGTCGCAAGACCCGCCCGGCATGACCCGCATGTCGAGCTACTACATCGCGGAGTATCAGGAAGTGGCGTTCGATTCCTACGCTTTCCCGGTGACGGTCAACGGGAAGAAGGCGGAGCAGACGGTGGAGGGGAAGCGGATCAACATCCGCTACAACCTGAAGGACAACGTGCAGACTCCCAGCGAGCTGCAGGTTGTGCGCAACTACGAGAACGCGGTGCGCGCGGCGGGCGGCAAGGTGATGTTCGAGGGCGAAAACACGGCGACATTGCGTATCGTGAGGGGCGGCGATGAGATCTGGGCGTCGATCGATGTGGGCAACATCCCCAGCGGCGTACCGATCTTCATGACGGTGATCGTGAAGCAGGCCATGACGCAGGAAGTGACCATGGACGCAGGGGCCATGGCCAACAGCCTGAGCGAGAGCGGCGAGGTGGCGATTTACGGGATCTATTTCGACACCGGCAAGTCGGACCTGAAGCCTGAGTCGGACGCCGCGGTGAGCGAGATCGCCAAGCTGCTGAAGTCGCAGCCCGATCTGAAGGTCTTCGTAGTGGGCCACACGGACATGGTGGGCGATCCGGCCGCCAACGTGAAGCTGTCGCAGGCGCGGGCGCAGTCGGTGATTGGTGCGCTAGTGACCAAGTACGGGATCGCGCCGGGGCGGCTGACGCCGTTCGGGGCGGGGCCGTACGCGCCGGTGGCGACCAACCGCACCGAGGAAGGCCGCGCCAAGAACCGACGGGTGGAGCTAGTGGAGATCGGGACGAAGTAGAGCAGCGGGGTTAGCCGAGCTGGCGTTGTCGCCCACCCTTCGTCCGCCACGGCGGACGAATAGGATGCGGCGCAGGGGATCGGCGGGCCAGCGAGCGAGTTGGCGAGCCGGCAGGTAAGCAACCAAGCAATTTGGTGAGCCGCGGACTGAGTGGGGCGAGGCTTGTGCCTGTGACCCAAATCACATGTCACGGAAAATAAACGAGACAATGTCATCGTTTTGGGTGACAATTAAGTGCCTCAGCACGAGACGATTGTGACGGTTTCAAACCGCACATTCGGGCGCGCCCGTACAGGCGTCACCCACCCAGCCCCCACTGGGCGATGACGCCGCGCACAGTGACCCCAGCTGCGCGCGCGACGAGGGACTGAAAACCAGCCAGGAGAGAGACCGTGATGCGTCGCTTCGCCATCTGCGTTGTGTTTGTGATTCTAGCCGCCACCGTCAAAGCGCAATTCGACACGGCAACGGTGCTGGGAACGGTGATCGATCCCAGCGGCGCGGTGGTGCCGCGCTGCCACGTATCGTTGCGCAACACGTCAACGGCGATCGTGCAAACGGCCCTGACCGACGAACTGGGACAGTTCCGGTTCATCGATGTGCCGGCGGGGCCCTACCAGCTTCAATTGAATGCGCAGGGGTTTGCTGCGACGGCGGCGACGTTCGAGGTGGCGGTGGGCGCCCGGCAGCGCGTCGACGTGCAATTGAAGGTGGCGTCGGCAAACACCTCGGTGACGGCGACCGCGGAAGCGGCGCAACTGGAGACCGATTCGAGCGAACACGGCCAGGTGGTGGCGGAGCGGGAGATCGCCGAGCTGCCGCTGAACGGGCGCGAGTACTCGCAGCTTGTGGAACTGTCGACGGGCGTGATTCCGAGCCCGAACAACCAGTTGCCGACCTATCTTTCCCGTGACGGCTCGTTCAACATCAACGGGCTGCGCAGCGTGTACACCAACTACCTGCTGGACGGCATCGACAACAATTTCTACGGCACGTCGAACCAGGGCTTCAGCAACCAAGTGGTGCAGTTGTCGCCGGACGCCGTCGCCGAGTTTCAAGTGGTGACCAACAACGAGAGCGCGGAATATGGCCGGGCCGGGGGCGCGACGATCAACGCGATGACGCGCTACGGGACGAACGAATGGCACGGGCGGGTTTGGGAGTTTCTGCGCAACACGGATCTGAACGCCGAGGGGTTCTTCAAGCCCGACGTGGGCGGCAAGCCGGCGCTGCACCGGAACCAGTTCGGCGGCACGCTGGGCGGGCCGATCAAGAAAGACAAGCTGTTCTTCTTCATCGACTACGAGGGGTTCCGGCAGACGCAGTCGTTCACCGACCGGGCATCGCTGCCCTCGTGCGCGGAGCGCGGACAAGCGGGGACGACGACGTGCGGCGCGGCGCTGGGCTACTACCTGATCGACGATCAGGACCCGGCGACGGTGAATCCGCTGGGCTACCTGCCAGTCGACAATCCGTGCAACTACAACGTAGGCCGTAACCCCTGCAATTCCTTGAACTACTTCGGCGCGGGGCTGGGAGCGGCGGGCGGCGCGACGCAGGCCGCGGTCGGCGGGACGCAATACTTGAACGGCCAGATTCCCAACGCGGCGGTGATCCCGTTCGCGGCGGCGCTGTTGTCGTACCTGCCGAGCCCGACCAACACGAGCGAGTACAACAACTACGTCGTTCTTCATCCGCAGTCGTACGACAAGGACAAGGGCGACGCCAAGGTGGACTTTACGCCGCGCGAGAATCTGCGCCTGTTCGTGCGCTACTCGCAGAGCCGGATGAACGCGACCGATCCGGGCACGCTCCCGGGGCTGGCGGGCGACGATGGGGACGGCCACGTGTTTGCGCCGATCAAGCAGATCGTGGGCGGGGCAACGTGGACGATCAGCCCAGTGTCGGTGCTGGAGGCGCGGTTCGGCTTCTCGCAGATGCAGGCGGGCAAGACGCCGGTACTGGCTGGCGGAGCGAGCATGCAGACCCTGTTTGGCATCGGGGGTCTGCCCACCGACCCGAAGTACACGGGCGGCGTGACCTACCAGTACTTCCTCGACGGCGGGTTCACGAACCTGGGCCGGCAGTGGACGAATCCGCAGTATCAGAACCCGACGCTGTGGGATCCAAAAGTGAACTACACGCGGCTGGTGAGGAGCCACTCGCTGAAGGCGGGCGTCGAGTACACCGTGCTGCACGTGGGGCAGGAGGATTTGCATCCCACTCTGGGCGGGAACGCATACGACGCGCAGATCAGCGGCTACTGCTACTACAACGGCTGCTATGCCGCGTATAGCAGGTACCTGGCGGGGACGCAGACGCCGGAGACGTTCCGCATGTTCGACTACGCAGACTTCCTGCAGGGGTATCAGGCAGAGGTCGCGCTGGCGAGCCCCGAGATCGCCAACCTGAAAGTGTGGGGAGCGGCGGGCTATCTGCAGGACGACTGGAAGGTGAACCGGAGGCTGGCGTTGAACCTGGGCCTGCGATACGAGTTCAACACGCCGATCTACGAGGCCGACAACCACATGGCCAACTACAACCCAACGACGCAGGCGGTGGTGACGGCGAGCTCGAGCAACAAGTACCTGGTGAATCCGAACACGAAGGACTTCGGCCCGCGCATCGGAGCGGCCTACACGCTGACGCCGAATACGGTGCTGCGCGGAGGGTTCGGCATCAGCTACTCGCACTGGAACCGCGTGGGATCGAACTACCTGACGATGAGCCCGCCATTCGGGATCGTGGCGCAGCGGCTGGCGTACCCGAGCCTGTCGACGTACGTCAACGTGCAGAGCGGATTCCCGTCGAGTCTGGTCAGCAGCACCAGCTACAACCCGACCGAAGTCGTGGTGCAGTACATGCCGGCGAACTCGCCCGACACGCAGGTACGGAGCTGGTTCTTCAGCGTGCAGCGTGACCTGACGCACAACTGGCTGTTCGATCTTTCGTACGTGGGCAACCACGGACTGAACGAGGTCATCGTCAACGACATCAATCAGGCTTCGCCGCAGACGAACGCGGCATGCAACACGAGCCCGAGCGCTTCGAACTGCGCGACGCTGCTATCGCGGGAGCCGAATCCCAATTACGGCACGATCGCCGGCATCCTGCCGTGGGCGACGTCGGACTATGACGGTTTGCAGGCCAAGGTGGAAAAGCGGTTCTCGCAAGGGCTGTACCTGCTGGAATCGTTCACGTGGTCAAAGGCGATCGACATTGCCGCGCAGGCGCTGGACGGCGGCGGCAACTGCGACAACTGCGGGAACGGAATTCCTTCGGTGCAGAACATCTACAACTGGAAGGCCGACCGCGGGATTTCGGCTTACAACCACCCGCTGGTTAATACGACGACGGTGGTGTGGTCGGTGCCCGTGGGCAAGGGGCAATGGTTGCTGCCCAACGCGGGCCGTGCGCTGGATACCATCGTGGGCGGCTGGCAGGCGACGGGGATCGTGATGGGACGTAGCGGCGATCCGCTCACGTTTGCCTACAGCCCGAGCACCTACGGCGAGGTTTCGGCGCTGATTACGGTGGACGGGCGCAACTCCTACCGGCCGAACCAGAGCGGCCCTGCCGGGGCGTCGAGCAAGTCCTATAAGCAATACCTGAACACGGCGAACTTCAGCACTCCGCTGGCCACGAGCCCCTTCGGCACTTCGCCGCGCAACGCCGTGCGCGGATACGACTACTGGGACGTGGACATGGGCCTGACCAAGGACTTCGCGATCACCGAAAGAACGCACTTCCAATTCCGGGCCGAGGCGTTCAACCTGTTCAATCACACGAACTTCGGAGATCCGAACACGCTGTACGGCGCAGGGACGTTCGGCGAGATCACGTCGAGCCTGCCGGCGCGCGAGCTGCAGGTGGCGGGGAAGATTACGTTCTAGTCCCGGACTGCAGCTGGGCTGAAATGGAGCTGTACGCGAAGGCCTCTTCTCAAGGGAAGGGGCCTTCGTGCGTTGGCGCCATCGCAAGCGGCCGGTGAAGTGCGGGTCTGAAGACCTGCACGAAAGCCAGCCAGGAGGCCGGGCGGTACAAGCTAAGCAACGGGCTGCGGTCAGTAGTAGTCGGCGCAACTGAGGTAGTAGCCGCAGCGTGTACAGACGAGCTTGCAGCGGTGGCCGGTGAGGCGATAGCCGCAGGTGGGGCAGACCTGGCTGTGATGCTCGATGGGCAGCGTTTCGGCCGAACCGGGCACACCACTTTGTGGAATTTCGGTGGGAGAGCCGGCGGCAGAGGGGCGTTCCGGGGCGAGGGGAAACTCGGGCAACATGCTCGACAGAGTAGCATGAAGGAGAGGCCGTCTGCCGGCCGGAATCCCGGCGGGCGCCCGAGGCATCAACCAAAGAGCGGCGCGAAAAATCTTCCCCGAGGCGCGGCGCCGCGCAACCCATCCACAACGAGAACATCTCGCATCCCCAAGGAGGGACTATGGCAAGCAAGGCAAGTGCGGTTTGGACCGGATCACTGAAGGAAGGCAAGGGTACGATCTCGACGGCGACGGGCGTGCTGAACAACGCGAATTACTCGTTCGCCACACGGTTCGAGGGTGCAGCGAGCGGGACTACGCCCGAGGAGCTGATTGCGGCGGCTCACGCGAGTTGCTTTTCGATGGCGCTGGGCGCGCAACTGGGCGGGGCCGGGCTGACGCCGGCGAAGATCGAGACGAGCGCGGCGGTGACGCTGGCCAAGGTGGGCGAGGGATTCGCGATCACTCGGATCGCGCTGGCGACGACGGCGAGCGTTCCCGGCGCCAGCAAAGAGGTCTTCGATAAAGCGGCGGCCGACGCCAAGGCGGGCTGCCCGATTTCGAAGCTGTTCGCGAACAATACGGAGATCACTCTGGACGCGAAGCTGGTGTAGGGGCCCAGCGGAAACGGATCGGGAGCAACTTTTCCCACCCTCATCGCACATCCGCCAGGCGGGAGCGCGGCGAAGGTGGGATGGCTGTTTGCGTCAGAGAATCGGCGCATGAGTAACTGCTTTGAGCAGATCCGGCGTTCGAATGCGGAAAGATCGAGTCCCGGGAGAAGGCACGAAGCACTTCCACTGCCATGAAGGCGAGACCATGAAGAAATACCAGTTCCAGGCGAAGATCCAGGAAGCGAGCGTGGGCACGGGCGGTGCGTTCGTGCTCTTCCCTTATGACGTGGAGAAGGAGTTCGGCACGAAGGGCAAGGTGGGCGTGAAATCCACTGTGGCCGGGATTCCCTACACGGGGTCGCTGATCAAGTACGGGATGCCGCAGCATATGCTGTGCGTGCTGAAGTCGATCCGCGACCAGACCGGCAAAGGCCCGGGCGACACGATCGATGTGGTGGTTTGGAAGGACGAAGAAGTGCGCACGGTGGAGATTCCGGACGCGTTTAGGGCGCTGTTGAAGAAGGAAGACCTGCTCGTGGGATTCGAGAAGCTGAGCTACACGCACCGCAAGGAATATTGCCGCTGGATCGCGGAGGCGAAGAAGGAAGAGACGCGGCAGAATCGCATTGTGAAAGCCATCGCCATGCTGAAAAAGGGTGTGAAGACGCCGGGGTGAGTCTTGAGCTCGGTCCTCGTTTCCTGCGCTCTTCGCGCCCCATTTGACACAGAATCCCGCATTTGCGAGACTCAAAGTTGCTGCCTGCTCCGGGCGTCCTGCCCGAGTGCTGGTCCGTGCCGAAGTGGCGGAATTGGCAGACGCGCATGGTTCAGGTCCATGTACTCGCAAGGGTGTGGGGGTTCGAGTCCCTTCTTCGGCACCAAGAGTCAGGCAAGATCTCACAAGATCAATGAAATTAAGGGACTATGGCAGGAGTAAATGAGACTCGTGTCCACGGGAGTCAGTTTGCCGTGGACTGCTGTCTCCGTGGAGACGCCCGCTCTTCGGTTCTCCTGTTCCGGGGCCATCTGAGGCTCCCGGAGAACCCTGCTTCTACTCATCGACCTGTCCGAATTCCCGGAACCGGCTCTAATGCCAATGAGAGAAATAGTGGAGTTTCGAGCAAGACTGAGAAACAGAGAATTCTCACTGGCCCCCTTTTGAGGCCGGATACCGGCGAATTCAACCGAAAACAACGCACAAGTGCAGCGGACATCTGTATGTTATTGATTCTAAATACTATATGGCGGAGAGGGAGGGATTCGAACCCCCGATACCCTTTCGGGTATGCCGGTTTTCAAGACCGGAGCCATCAACCACTCGGCCACCTCTCCGCAGTCTTTGGCTATCTATTGATTGTACGGCCAATCGCGATGCTTCGCTGAGCGGCGGCGACCGTCATGATCGCCCGCGGACCCGGCGGGTAAGCAAACAAGAAGCGGGAGCACGCGGCTCCCGCTTTCTATTCCCGTTCGGTACTCAGCGCTTGCCTTCCAACTCGTCGGCCAGCGCGCTTGCGCCGTAGATCTTGCGCAGGCCCTCGATCATTCCGGCGGAGTGAACGGCGACGGCGCGGTTCTTCGTGCCGTCATAGACAAAATCGCCGGCCAGCGACTCAATGTCGCCGTCGAAGATCAGCCCCACCAGTTCGCCCTGGCGGTTCACCACCGGCGAACCCGAATTGCCGCCGATGATGTCGGCAGTGCAGACGAAGTCGAACGGCGTCGCCATGTCGGTCTTTTCGCGTGCCGCTGCCTCCTTGGGCGTCAGGTCGAACGGCGGCTGGTTGCTGAAGCTCGCCGCGCGGTCGTAAAGGCCATAGAACGTGGTGAACGGCGGGGCGACGGTCCCGTTGTACGGATAGCCGTCGACCGTGCCGTAGCTCAGGCGCAGCGTGAACGTGGCGTCTGGATAGGCGTTCTTGCCGTAAACGGCGAAGCGGGCCTTGCCCAGCTTCTCGCCCGCCGCTTCGAGCACGCTGTTGATCTTGTCACGACGGTACTGGTAGGCTGCCCGCCACACCGGGTCCACGCGGCGCGCAGCCGCGATCATCGGATCGTTCGACGCCGCCACGGCCGCTTCGCCGCCATCGAGCAGGCTCTTGCGGAAGTCCGGATCCGTGAGCTTGGTCCCGTCCACCAGCGCGGCGACGGTCTTGTCGATGTCGCCGCCCTGCAGGATCGCCTGTAAGTAGGGATCGTCCGCTCCCAGCTTCTCACTCATCAGCTTCAGAGCGTTGGCCATGAACATCTTTTCCGTGGACGGATAAATGCGCGCCGGAGACAACAGTTGGAAACGCAGCGAATCGAGCCCCGCCTCGTGATACTGCGGCAGCCGTTCGCCGTCCGCCTTCTTGATCTCAGTGACGTACTGCACGATCTCGAGCGCGAGTGTGAACAGTTGGCTGTCGGCACGCCGGAACACCATTTTCTTCATCTCCGGCTTGGCCAGGTCCACGGCGCGCGAGATCTCGTTCCATGCGTCGCCGTACGGCTTCTTCAGTTCGGGATTCGCGGCCACCTTGGCGCGAAGATCGTCTTCTTCGGCCTGCTTCTTGGCGAGGATTGCCTTATCGGAGAGCGCGTCGACGCGGCCCACGTAGACCTTCAGGCTGTTCTGGAGGAAGAAGATCGTGCTTCCCACCAGCCGCGCCTGCTCCGGCCCCTGCTTGGCGAACTCCTGCGCAGCGGCGATGCGCCGTTGCAGGTACTCGACCATGGCCGGGTCGCGCACATCGCGCTCCATCAGCAATTCGGCTACGGTGTCCTGACGCGAGGTCGAGCCAGGATGGCCGGAGACGAACACCAGCTCGCCGGGCGCCGCGCCCTTGGCGCTCCACCTCAGGTAGTTCTCCGTGTGCAGCGGCTTGCCGTTCGAGTACACGCGATAGATGGCCATATCGAGGTCGTAGCGCGGGTAGGTGAAGTTGTCGGGATCGCCGCCGAAGAAGGCCGCCTGCTGCTCGGCCGCAAACACAAGGCGCACATCGGTGTACGCCTTATATTGATACAGCCAGTACTCGCCGCCGTTGTAGAGAGTCACCACGTCCGACCGCAGGCCGGTCTTGTCTTTGCTCTCCTTCTCGATGGCCGCGATCTCGGCTTCGCGCGCCTTCAGCGCCTTGGCGTCGTCGGCGATGCCCTTGGCCGCGCCCTGCACTCGCGCCGTCACCTCCTGCATGTTGACGAGCACGTTCACTTCCAGATCGGGCGATTTCATCTCCTGGTCCGGCGTCGCGGCATAGAAGCCGTCGCGCACGTAGTCGTGTTCGGCCGTCGAGTTCTTCTGCAACTGGCTGCGCGCCACGTGATGGTTGGTCAGCAGCAGGCCGTCGGCGCTCACAAACGAGCCCGAGCCGCCGTCGTTGAGCCGCACACTGGAAAGCCGCAGGTGATCGAGCCACTCCTGCGTGGGGTGAAAGTTGTATTTGTCCGCGAGCTGTTTCAGCGGGGGATTGTCGAACGTCCACATGCCCTCTTCTGCGCGCACAAACGGCGTGAGCGCAAGGAGCGTTGCAAACGGGAGCAGCAACACACTTCGAAATTCGCGAATGAACATACGATCCTCATTGGTTCGCGGCCGCCCTGCGGCACGGCGCGGTTACGGTTGCGGCATCACCAGCACCTCGACGCCCGAGGGCGCGTCCTTCTGGTGGTAGATCTGCTCGGTCGCCTTCCGGAAGTCCTCCGGCTTGGCGTAGGGAATGTCAGTGAACGTCTGTGGATTGCGGTCGGTAAGCGGAAACCACGAACTCTGCACCTGGACCATGATGCGATGACCGCGGCGAAACGTGTGGTAGAGATCGGGCATCGTGAAATCGATCGCGGTCAATTTTCCCGGATCGAGCGGCTCCGGCTTTTCCCAACTGGTGCGGAACTTGGCGCGGAACGGCTCGCCGCGCACCAGTTGCTGGTAGCCGCCCATGTGCACCGGCGGCCCGTCCAGAACGTGCTTATCTGGCCGCGAGCTCGACTCGGCCGCGCCGGGATCTTCGTCGGGATAGACGTCGATCAGCTTCACGTCGAAGTCCGAGTCCGTGCCGGAGCTGGCGACTTTGAGATGCGGCGAGATGGGGCCGGCGATCGTCACATCCTCGGTGAGCGGATCGGTTTCGTAAACCAGCACGTCGGGCCGGTAACTGGCGAAGCGCTGATCGTCGACCATGTAGCGCTGCGGCACGCTGTCGGTGGTGTAGCCCACGAAGGGCACCGGATGATCCGGATCGCTCAGGTACTCGTCGGAGCTCTTCTCCTCGGTGGGCGAATCGAAGCTGAGCTTGCCTCCGGCATGGAAGTACAGCGTCTTCGGCGCCGCATTCTTCGGCGGCCACCCGCCGTATTGACGCCATACGTTGGTTCCCGTCTCGAACACGATCGCCGTGGGCAACGCCTTGCCTTTGCCCTTCAAGTAGTGCTCGAAGAAGGGGAACTGAACGTTGCCGCGGAAGTACACCGAGGTCTTTACATTGAACTGCACATCGCCCAACCGGTCGCCGTCGCCGCGCGCCCAGCCGCCGTGCACCCAGGGCCCTTCGACGAGCGTTGCCGGCGTATCGGGATTGAACTTGCGGATGGCGTTGAAGGTGCGGTAGGGGCCCTCGAGGTCTTCGGCGTCGAACCATCCGCCGACCACGAGCACCGCGCACCTCACGTTCTTCATGTGCAATTCAAGGTCGCGGGCCTTCCAGTAATCGTCGTAGGTGTCGTGCTTGAACTGGTCGTCCCAAAGCGAGGTTGAGCCGTTGAAGTACTTGTCGAGCGCGGCGATGTTGCCCGCCTGCAGGAAGAACCGGTAGTTGTCGGGCGTGCCGAAATCGGGCGGGACTTCGGCTTTGGGCGGCGCGGGATTCTGTTGCGGATGGAAATAGGGCGCGTAGAAATTGAAATTTGCCGCCAGCATGAACGCTCCGCCGTGATACCCGTCGTCGTCCATGAACAGGTCAGTCATCGGCGCCTGCGGGCTGGCCGCCACGATGGCCGGATGGGAGTCGATGATCGACGCGGAGGTGAAAAACCCCGGATACGAGATGCCCCAGAGGCCGGCCTTCCCGTGGTTGTTCGGCACGTGCTTG
>JBEKUS010000083.1:0-17841 GCA_049514795.1 Occallatibacter sp. | reverse complement strand
CGTATAGCGGATGGGCAGCAGGTTAAGCCCGAAGATCGCCAGCAACACCATCAGCGTGCCCAGCGCACCTGGCACAATCGTCCCCGGAGCGTTGAACTCGAGATAAATCAGCAGCGCTCCGCCCACCAGCAACAGCAGCGCGATGTTCGGGTTCACTAGCCACCCCAGCAACTCGTCGCGCAGCGTCGGTCTCAACGCTCGAATCCGCGCCCCCGCCACGTGCAGCGTCACCTTGGACCCATCCATGCGCACGATCTCGCGGCCGTCGAGCGCCTTCAGCAATTCCGCCTCATTATTCGCGATCAGGTCGATCAGGTGCTGGTTCAGGGCCTCCTCGGCGGTGTACGAGTGCGAAGCCTGCACCGCCGCCACCGCCGCATCGATGTTCCGGTTCCGCTTCGTCACATACGAGCGCAGGAATGCCTCGGTGTCGTTCTCGATCTTCTGGGTCATGGTGGCGTCGGGCTGTGGGCCGAATTCCATCACGGGATGAGCGGCTCCGGCGTTAGTACCGGGCGCCATCGCCGCCACGTCGGCCGACTCCAGCAGGAAGAACCCCGCCGAACCCGCGCGCGCTCCTGCCGGCGCCACATAGAGAATCACGGGGACCTTCGACACCAGGATGGCCCCGGCCATGGTGCGCGTCGAGTCCAGCAGTCCGCCCGGAGTATCCAGCTCGATCAGCAGAGCGCTGGCTCCGTCAGAGTTCGAGCGTTTGAGCGCCCGGTCCAGCTCGTCCTCGGTTACCGGCTGAATGGTGTCATCGAGAACAAACTTGTCCACCACCGGCTGCTGCGCTGAAGCAGAAAGATTCGGACCCAGCCCCACGGCGATCCACAACCCCACCGCCACCGGCGCGATGCTCATCCAATGCTTTCCCATCATCCGTCCCATGGCTCGCCCTTTCCGATCAGGTTCCAGAATCCGCGCCGGGCGATTTCTCCGCCGTCACGGGTGCGGGTACCCCATCCTCTGCGCCGGTGTGGTCCGGCTCCGCCAACTCCGCTATCTCTTCCCCGCCTTCGCCTCAATCTGCTGCATCAGCTCCTGCGCCATACGGTTTGCCGGCGCCAACTTCAACGCATCTCCGGCTTCCGATCGGGCCGCGTTCAAATCGCCCGTCGTCAGGTCCAACCGCGCCAGCACAAGGTACGCGTCCACCGAAGGCGCCAGTTCCAGCGCCGCGTGCGCCTCCTTCCGCGCCGCCGCGGTATCGCCGGTCCGCTGCCGTACCTCGGCCAGCCCCGCGTGCGCCTCCGCACTCCTGCCATCGTCGGCCACGGCATCCTGGTACAGCCGCTCCGCCTCGAGCAGGAGCCCGCGGTCCAGAAATCCCTTCGCCTGCGAACACAGCGCCGCCGCTCGTTCGCCCGGCGTCAGCGCCGCAAGCCGTCCGGCGCTCACCAGATCCAGCATCGCCGCAGCCTGTCGGAAGGCTGCCTCATCGAACGTTCGCACAATCCGCTCCATCGGATCGGCGGTCGCATCGCCAATATCGATCTCACTCGCAGGCGCCCCGGGTCTCGATTTCGAGGCCTGGGATGCAGCGCCGCCGGTTCCGCTCGCGGCTGTCTGCGCCTTCCACGCCGCGTCCAGCGCTTGCGCCTCGCTGTCGTTGGGCCGCAGCTTCAGGCACTGCGCCATCTCGTTTAGCGCCCCGGGCAGATTCCGTTGCCCTTTCAGCGTCACGGCCAGGTTGAAGTGGTAGTCCGCCGCGTTTGGATCGGCTGCCGCGGCTTGAATGAACAGCGCCGTCCCGTCTTTTCCCTGCCGGCTCGCCGCAACTCCTTCGTTGTTCACGACTTCGGCCAGCGGCAACACTCGGGCCACCTCCGCAAACGCCTGCTCGGCGTGCGCGTAGTCGCCCGTAAACATCAGCGACAGCCCCCGGTAGAAGTACGCCTCAAGTCCTTCCGGCCCGTTGGATCCCACCTTGGCAAATGCCGCAGCCGCTTCCGGATACTGTTGCCCGTTGTAGTCTTCGCGGCCCAGCGCCATCCAAGCCTGCCCGAACCCCGGGCTCAGTTGCACCGCATTCTGCAGATGCCTTACCCGTTCCGTCTTGTCCGGCTCCGTGATCCCGCGGATGTACTGCTCGAACGCCGTCAGCGGTACGCCGTTCCCCTCCGCCGCGAATGTCTCTTCGGCCACGCTGAACTTCGGGTCGAGCTGCTTTGTCAGTCTCCACGCCAGCTCGCCAAACACAGCGACCATGTCGCGCATCTCGCCCCGCGCGCTCACCATGGGCAACATGCGCAACTGCGGCACGTCTACCAGCGTCGCCTCAGCCACAATTCCGCTACCATCCGCCGTGTAGCTGCCCACCACGATCGAATCGGCGTCCAGCGTCTGCGCCAGCTTCAGCGAGCTCGCCCGCGAGGGCTGAAAGCCCTGCGGCAGCCCCAAATGGTCTAGCGCGTATATCCGGTCGACGCGGCTGGTGGGCTGGAACCCCGCCGAAGCAAACCGCATGCTCAGAATCTCCGCCGCTGCCTCACGGACCCACTCCAGGCTCGGCTGCCCCGTGCGGTTGTCGAAGGGCAGCACCAGCAGGACCTTTGACCCGGCGGCCGATGCCGGCGCCGACTCAAGGCCGGCGCCCGCCTGTCCCAGCGCGAAAACCGCAGGAAAGACGTGGCAAACAACCGCAACGATCGCAGCGGCGGCAATCCGCCGTGCACGCACGAGCCGCAATGAACGTGCAGGAATCACAACAGGGTGATTATAGGCTGGTTCGGCTTTACCGGTGCGGGCCGCGCCGCTTCGCTGCCTCCGATATCGCTTGGGTTTCCGGAATTGCGCCAGTATCATCGCTCTATGACCCCGCTCACTCCACCTCCCAGGCTCAGGCCCATCTGGCGCATCGTGATCGAGGTTTCGTTTATCGTTTTCCTCTTCTATTCCAATCTGCTCATGGGCGAGTTCACGGTTGCGAACGGCCAGGGCAAAACGCTCGCCGTCGCCCTCCGCGACATCGTCACGCCCGCCAACTTTCTTGTCGCGATCATCAGCGCCTGCATCGGCTATGTGATCTTCGAGTTCCTGCGCAAGAAACTCTAGACTGACTCCAGCCGCTTAGCTAGTCCGCCGATCTCAGTCCACGAGCTCGGCTTCTTCCACCTGCGCCGGCACGGGCAGCACCTCGGGATAGTACGCATTGCGCGCGTACTGCTTCACCATGCGGTTGGTATTGAAGTACGAGCCGTTGAAAGCCAGCGTTGTGCGCATCAGCCGTGCCCACTTCTCCGGCGTCTCGCGGTACAACGGAACAACGACCTTCTCCAGCTTGGCGTAGAGCGAGGTTGCTTCCTCCTCGTCGTTGGCGCCGTCTTCGATCGCCCACCCCGTGACGCCTTCGATACAGCCCTCGATCCACCACCCGTCCAGGATCGATAGGCTGGGAACGCCGTTCAGCGCCGCCTTCATTCCGCTCGTTCCCGACGCTTCGTACGGGCGCCGCGGCGTGTTCACCCACACATCCACTCCCGCCGTCAGGCGCGCGCCCAGATCCCATGCGTAGTTCTCCAGGTAGATGATCCGCAGATTGTTGTTCGACAACTTCGCCGCCTCGGCCACCACCTGCTGGATCAGCGCTTTTCCCGGCTCGTCCTGCGGATGCGCTTTGCCGGCGTACAGAATCTGCAATCCCCCCGCCTCGGCCGCAATCTTCTTCAGCCGCTCGGGATCGGTGAGCATCAGCGTCGCACGCTTATACGTGGCCGCCCGCCGCGCAAAGCCCAGCGTCAGAACCTTGGGGTTCAGCACGATGCCGGTCCGCGAAGCCACCTCGGCCAGCAGATCCTCTTTCGCGCTCGCATGAGCGGCCAGCATTTCCCCCTCGGGAAAATCGATCGCATTGCGTAAGTACAGATTGTCGCGCCGCCACGCCGGTACATGCTTGTCCAGCATCGTCTGCACGGATTCGCAGATCCACGTCGGAGCGTGCACTCCGTTGGTGATCGGCTCGATCGCAAACTCCGGAAACATTGCCCGCGACACCTTGGCGTGCTGGATCGAGACGCCGTTGGCAAAACGAGAGAACCTGAGCGCCAGCAGAGTCATGTTCAGCATCCCGTCGCGGAAGCAGCCCAGCTTCTCCAGCCGCGCCGTCCTTTCGCTGCCCAGGATCCGAATCGTCTGCTCGGCCGAGAACCGGTCGTGGCCGGCTGGCACCGGCGTGTGCGTGGTGAATACGCACCTCTGGCGCACCGCCTCGACATCCTCATCCGTCGCCACGCCCAGCGGCCCTCCGCCCAGTTGCCGTTCCAGCAACGCCAGCGTCAGCAGCGCCGCGTGTCCCTCGTTCATGTGGTACACGTTCGCGTGCAGGCCCAGCGCGTGCACCATGCGCACTCCGCCCAGGCCCAGCACAGTCTCCTGTTGCAGGCGGTAGTTCGTGTCCCCGCCATAGAGGTGATCCGTCAGGCCCCGGTCCCATCCCGAGTTCTCGTCCAGGTCGGTGTCCAGCAGATAGATCTGCACCACGTTTCCGAACTGCCCCCGCAGATCGTACCGCCATGCCCGTACTGTCACCGTCCGTCCTTCGACGGAGACTGTCACGCGTTTCGGCTCTTCAGTACAGAAATCCGCCGGATTCCACGGCTGCACGATCTCGGTCTGTTTCCCGTCCTGATCCAGATGCTGCTGGAAGTACCCCTTCCTGTGCAGAAGCGTGAACGCCACCAGCGGCATGCCTGCGTCGGCCGCGGAACGCAGAGTGTCGCCAGCCAGTATGCCGAGACCGCCCGAGTAGGTCGGCATCGCCGGCTGGATCGCGATCTCCATCGAGAAATAGGCCACGAGCCCTGTTCGGGGAATGGACTCGTGCAGGGACGATTTCGAGGACTTAAGTTCCATATATTCTTTTGGTTGCCCGGCTTGCCCCAACAGACCTCCCGGAAGCAGACCCGATCGGGCCTTCTGGATATCGGGACAAACTCCTCACAAGTTTAGCAAGGAACCCGCTCAGCACAAGGCGCCCATCCGGTTGGGACGATGGCCCTTTGGTGTCAGGGGATCTGCCAAGCGCCACGACGGGAGGCAGGCTCGCGCTATTTCAGAGGGCCGCCTGCTCCCGCGTTTAGGTCCCGCCAAACCACCGCGCACCTACGCCGCAGGTGTTCTGTCGTCTGTAGGCGCACGCATCACCCCTCGCGCCGCGCGCGTCTGGCCCGAGGCGCCCTTCTTTGAAGAGCGCCTCTTCCCGCTTAAACCCGGATCGTCTCTTCGTCCTTCTGCCAGTTGCAGGGCGTCAGCCCGCCGTTTTGCAGGGCGTCCAGGACCCGCATCACTTCTTGCGGATTCCGGCCCACCGAAAGGTCGTTCACCGACACGAAGCGTATCCCGCCCTCGGTATCGACGACGAACGTCGCCCGCAGGCACACGCCCGCCTTCCCGTCCAGAATGCCCAATTCCTTCGAAAGGTCCAAATTCGTCGCAAGAGAGTGTTTCGCCGCCAGACACAACTGAACCCCAGATCCCAGGCTGGCGGCTTGGGAACTGGGGCTCGCTGGCCTGCCGACTTGCTGAATCGCTATTCCAGCCTGTGCGCCCCGTTCGAAGCATGGCAAACGTGAATCTGCGGAGCGATCCCCGTCTTTGCCGCGTAACGCGCGCCCAGCGATTCGGCGAACTTGGCCGCCTCGCTCTGCTCCACCAGGTTGACGGTACAGCCGCCGAATCCACCGCCGGTCAGCCGCGCTCCGATCAGTCCCGGAAGGTCCTGCGCCAGCTCGACCATCGCGTCAGCCTCCACACAACTCCCCTCGAAGTCATGGCTATAGCTGTGGTGCGCCTCGGCCATCAGCCGCCCAAGTTCCTTCATATCGCCCTTCATTAGCGCCTCGCAGGCAGCCACGGTGCGCAGGTCTTCGCTGATCACGTGCTTGGCCCGCAGGTAGCTCTTCGGCTCCATCTCGTGACCCCACTTCTCCAGGTCCTCGAGCGTCGCGTCGCGCAGGAACGGCACGCCCGGCCGATGGCTCGCGATTACCGCACACGCCGCCTCCGACTCGCGCCGCCGCGTCGGATAGTCGCCCCCCGCAACCGAGTGCTTCACCATCGTGTTGGCGATCACCAGCGCCACATGGTCCGGAATGGGCGCCAGCTTGAAGTTCAAACTGCGGCAGTCTAGCAGCAGCGCGTGGTTCTCCTTCCCGTTCAGGCTGATGAACTGGTCCATGATGCCGCAGTTCGCGCCCACAAACTCGTTCTCCGCGCGCTGGCACAGCCGCGCCAGCACGGGCCCCGGATAGCTGGCGTTCACCAGCGACAGAACTGCCAGAGCCGTCGCCACCTCCAGCGCCGCCGAGCTTGACAATCCCGACGCCAGCGGCACGTCGCTCCAGATGCTCAGGCTGAACCCGGGAATCTTGTGCCCCACGCCGGCCAGAATCGCCGCCACCCCCATCGGGTAGTCGGTCCAGTGCTTGCTCCGCTCGGCCTGAACGCCGTCGAAGACCTTCTCTTCGCCCTGGTTCTCTGAGTAAATGGCGATCTTGCCGTCGGCGCGCGGCGAGATGCCTGCCAGCGTGGCAAAGTTGATCGCCGCCGGCATCACAAAGCCCTCAGCGTAGTCGGTGTGTTCGCCGATCAGATTGACGCGCCCCGGACCCACGAAGATCGCGGGCTCCTCAAGGAAGCGCTCCCGGTGCATGGAACGAAATACCTTCGGATCGTGCATCTTTCTCAACCTCTGTCTGGATTCAATCGGTCAAATCAGGATTTCCGGATGGCAACGTTTTCTCTCAAACGCGCTTTCATCCGTCGCTCTGGGCTGATTCACCCTCTCGCAGTCTCCGCGCACGCGGCGCTCAATCTTTCCCAGATTTCGCCCATCCACGCCTCGTGCTCCGGCTTCATCAGCACCGATCTGAGGCATGTCGCGGTCTCATTAGACTCCAGGGCACGGCGCGGCCCAAACCACGATCCCGGTAATTGTACTAAAGCCAAGTGCAATCCCCGCCGGGCGCACGCATCGAACAGCTCCTGCGCCCGCCAGGCCGCCATGCTCGCGCTCTCAGCCATCACTTTCCAAACCACGATATCCAGTTCTGGCCCGCCGGCTGCGAGCGCCTCGAACCGCGCGTCGCTGTGCAGCCGCCTATCCAACTCCACAGCCGCT
The DNA here is from genome assembly GCA_049514795.1 of Occallatibacter sp. GTDB lineage: Bacteria > Acidobacteriota > Terriglobia > Terriglobales > Acidobacteriaceae > Telmatobacter. Next base: position 10,718 of record JBEKUS010000083.1, on the reverse strand, counting down.
CGCCGTCCCTTGGCTAGCCGTCGAGCAAACTCTCCGCTCTTCACAAGCGGCAGCAGCCGCTGCGTCGCCCAAAGCGCAACCGCCGCCGCGCCGGCGCGCGAGCACTCCAGGCTGATTTCGCCTAGATGAAGCTGCTTCGAGGTGAAATACGTATACGGCGAATCGTGCTTGTAGAACCGTCCGAGCGCCGGATCGCGAAACAGCACGCATCCGCATCCATACGGCTGCAGACCATGCTTGTGGGGATCGATCACGATCGAATCCGCCTGTCCCATCGCCGCGTAAGCCCGCCGCGCCGGCTCGTCGAGCGCCTCAGCGATCAGCCCGAAGTACCCGCCGTACGCCGCATCCACGTGGACCCTGAACCCGTATCGCTCCTTCAACTTCAGGATCTCGTCCAGCGGGTCCACCGCGCCCATCGCCGTCGTGCCTATCGTGACGACGACCGAACCCACATCCCCCTCGCGCAGTTCGTCTTCCAGGGCATCCAGCCGCATCCGCCCGCGCTCATCCGCAGCCACGCTCGCGACCTTGAGCTTCAGCACGCCGCCGATCCGTTGGTGTGTGTAGTGAGCCTGCTCCGATGCCACGATCCGGCGTCCCGGCAACAACTGGCCCGCCATCCACAGCGCTTCGAGGTTGGCGAAGGTCCCGCTCGAGGTCAGGTGGCCCAGGTACTCTGTCCACCCGAACATCCCGGCGATCTCCCTGACCGCCTCCACTTCCATCGCCGAGCTCGCCCGCCCTCCGTCCAGCGCGTGGTTGTTGGGATTGAGCTTCATCGCCAACGCGTACGCTGCCCGCGCCACCGGATGCGGCGGCTTCAGCATTTGTCCGGCGTAAAGAGGGTGAAAGTAGGGGTAGTTGTCGCCCAGCCAGTGCGCGGTTTCTTCCAGGACGCCGGCCATCGCCTCATGGCCGGCATCCAGCTCCGGCTCAAAGGGGGGCAGAGCCCCAAATTCCGCCTCCAGCGCCTCGGTGGCGCGAGCCAGCAGCTCGGGTACGGAATCGTGCGGCATAGCGACCCCTCACCTTATCACAGGGTGCAGTGTCCGGCTAAAACTCTCATGTCTAACGGGTTCCGGAGCATAACACGAATCGGTTAGGCCCGAATCAGTTTTCCTGCCCCTTCTTTCGACGAACAATGCTACACTAGCGTCAGCGTTAGAAACGAACCGGGCGTGAGCAGTACTCGCCCAACCAAGCAAGATTCTGCCAGTGTTCGCTCCGATTCATCCAGCGCAATTCAATCGCAGGAATACCGACAAAAATGGAACAAGGTACCGTGAAGTGGTTCAATGACGCGAAGGGCTTCGGCTTTATTTCGCGCCAGAACGGCGAAGATGTCTTCGTGCACTACTCTGCAATCAACACCAGTGGTTTCAAGAGCTTGCAGGAAGGTCAAGCCGTGCAGTTTAACGTCGTGAAGGGTCCCAAGGGATGGCAGGCTGCCGACGTACAGCCTCTCTAAACCTGATCGGCCGGATTCCGGCAGAATCTGACAATTAGTTCGAGAGGGCTGGGAGCGATCCTGGCCCTTTCGCGCATCCGCCGCAACTCGCTACCTGTCACAGGCTTGCGCGCTGATCGTCTGGGCGTTTCGCCCCGTCTGCGGTCTGCCGCTGTGTGTCCCTCCGCATCCCGCCTGAAGCTCCGATCACCGGAGCGCCGCGACCGCTCAGTTCAGCCGCCAGAACACTGCGTTCAGCACCGTCGCGAAGGTCACCCAGGCCAGGTAGGGAACCATCAGCCACGCCGCCACCGGGTCGACGCGGCGGAAAGCCAGCGCTGTCACGCCAATCGCCCCCCAGAGCACCACGACTTCAATTAGCGCGGCGCCAATCGCGTGCCGGTGAAAGAAGATCCACGACCACGCCAGATTGAGCGCCAACTGCACGACAAACAGGCCGAGCGCCAATCCGCGTCCAGGCGCCGCCGTCATCCACACGCACCACGCCGCCGCGGCCATCAACGCGTAGAGCAGCGTCCACACCGGCCCGAACACCCAGTCAGGCGGCGCAATCGCCGGCCGCACCAGAGTGCGGTACCACCCGGCCACCCCGCCGGCGGTCCATCGTCCGCCAATTCCTGCCACGCTAAAGCAGAGCACAATCCAGAAAAGTAATCCGATCCAGCGCATCGCGTTCTCCGCCACTAATCAGATTCCGCGCAGAGAAGAATGGCCGCAAAAAAGACCCGCGCCCCTGCGAACGCAGCCCAACTCCGGGCCGTTCCCATACCCCTCAACTTCAATTGTTGAGTTTGGATCCCCCGAGGTTGAAAGGAACGAATCTACGAGTTCAGCTCAGAATCGGCACGCTTTAGCGCAGTCGCGGCGAGATCGTTCGGATCTCCCCACCCCGGCGCCAGGAAACCGCCGCGAGGGTGCGCCTCCGGCCCGGGAGCCGCGCGGTGGTGCCGCCGCAGCGTCTCTTGAATCTCACTGAGGAGCGCAGCCCGCGTAGTTCGTGGATGCCGCTCCCAGAAGAGCACAAACCCCTGCCCGCACACGCTGCAATAGAATTCCGCGTTCGCATCCGTGCTTCTGCAGAAGATCTTCACTTTCCGCCCTTGACCGTCCCCAGGAATGCTCCGATCCTGCCGGTCACGATAGCCAATTCGAAGCAACGCTGAACATTCCCCGTTTGGGTCAGCGCACGCTCCACCGCCTCCCATCCCATCCGCTGTGACCGCAATCTGGCCCGCCGCGCTCGACTTCGCGCCCTTCAACCTTCTATTCTCAAGGGTTGGCCGCATTCTGCTTCAAGCTGCGGCGCACACAGGAATCCAGCACATCATGAGCACGCAAACGATCGCCGTTCACCTGCCCGACGGGTCCATTCGCGAGGTGCCCTCCGGCACAACGCCTCTCGACATCGCCAACTCCATCTCTCCGCGCCTCGCCGCGGCTTCCATCGCCGCGCGTCTCACGCCTGTGTCGGCCGCGGCGGCCGCCGTCCAGAGCTCCGCCCCCGACGGCCAGTCGGAAGCCGCCATGTACGCCACCGAGGACGCCTCGGCTCCGCGCCTCGTCGATCTCTCCGCGCCGCTTAACGGCGACGTGCGCCTCGAACTCGTCACCGAGAAGGATCCCGAAGCCCTCAAAGTTCTGCGCCACTCCTCCGCGCACGTCCTCGCCACCGCTGTCCTCGAGCTCTTCCCCGAGACCAAGCTCGGCCACGGCCCAGCCACCGACGCTGGCTTCTTTTACGACTTCTACCGCGAGAAGCCCTTCACGCCCGAAGACCTCGCCGCCATCGAAGCCAAGATGGCCGAAGTCGTCGCCCGCGACGAGAAGTTCGTCCGCGAGTCCGAGCCGCGCGATCAGGCCCTCCAAGAATTTGAGCGCGACGGCGACTTCATGAAGACCCACTTCGTCACCAAATTCACCGCGCCCGGCGACCAGGTCAGCTTCTACCGCAACGGCAAGTTCATCGACTTCTGCCGCGGCCCCCACGTTCCCTCCACCGGCCGCGTCAAAGCCTTCAAGGTCACGAATCTTGCCGGCGCCTACTGGCTCGGCGACGAGAAGAATCCGCAGCTCCAGCGCATCTACGGCACCGCCTTCTTCTCCAGGAAGGATCTCGACGAGCACTTCGCCCGTCTCGAAGAAGCCGCGCGCCGCGACCATCGCGTCCTCGGCAAGCAGCTCGACCTCTTCAGCATTCAGGATCTGGCCGGCGCGGGCCTCATCTTCTGGCACCCCAAGGGCGCCATCGTCCGCAAAGTCATGGAAGACTGGATGCGCGACGAGTGTCTCCGCCGCGGCTACCAGCTTGTCTACACGCCGCACGTCGCGCGGGTGAACCTCTGGCAGACCTCCGGCCACGAAGGCTTCTACGCAGCCAATATGTACACGCCCATGGAGCTTGACGATGCGCTCTATCGCCTCAAGCCCATGAACTGTCCGTTCCACATCCTCATCTACAAGAACTCGCCCAAGAGCTACCGCGATCTGCCCGTGCGTTATGCGGAGTTAGGCACGGTCTATCGCTACGAGCGCTCGGGAACGATGCACGGCATGTTGCGTGTGCGCGGCTTCACGCAGGACGACGCCCACATCTTCTGCACGCCCGAGCAGATCGAGAGCGAAGTCGCCGCTTGCGTCGACTTCGCCGAAGCCGTCCTCAAAACCTTTGGCTTCTCCGAGTTCAAGATCGAGCTCTCCACCTGGGACCCGAACGACCGCGCCCACTACGCCGGCTCCAACGAGAACTGGGACCTCGCCATCCGCTCGCTCGACAACGTGCTCAAAGCCAAGGGAATCCCATATAAGACCATTCCCGGAGAAGCCGCCTTCTACGGTCCCAAAATCGACGTCAAGCTCGTCGACGTGCTCGGCCGCCTGTGGCAGCTTTCGACGGTTCAGTTCGACTTCAACCTGCCCGCGCGCTTCGAGCTCGAGTACGTCGGCGAAGACGGTGAGCGCCACCAGCCCGTCATGGTCCACCGCGCGCTCTTCGGAGCGGTGGAGCGGTTCTTCGGCGTTCTCATCGAGCACTACGCCGGAGCCTTCCCGCTCTGGCTGGCGCCTGTGCAGGTCGGCCTCGTCCCCATCGCCGAGCGCCACCTCGGCTACGCACAGAAGGTCGAGGCCGAACTCAAAGCCGCCGGCTTGCGTGTCGAGATCGACGACCGCAACGAGAAGATGAACGCCAAGATTCGCGACTTCGCGCTCCAGAAGACGCCTTACATCCTCGTCTTCGGCGACAAGGAGGAATCCGTCGGCCAGGTCAACGTGCGCACCCGCGGCAAGCAAGAGCAAAGCGCCATGCCGCTGACGGAGTTCATCGCCAAGGCGAAGGAACTGGTGGCGACGCAATCGACGGACCTGTGAGGTTCGCATAAGGGGACAATCGGGCCGCTCGTAGATCCCGGATTGCAGGAGGCCACATGCTACGCAACGTAACTCCCGACGATGCCCCTTCGATTACCGAGATCTACAACCACTACATCCTCAATTCGCCGGCCACCTTTGAGGAGGTTCCCGTTCCTCCCGACGACATGCAACAGAGAATCCTGGAGAAGACAAAAACGTATCCCTGGTTCGTCTGCGAAGAAGACGGCAAGTTGCTGGGGTACGCCTACGGCCGCAGATGGAGAGAACGCGCGGCCTATCGTCATTCCGTCGAAGCGTCGGTGTATCTGCATCCGTCCGCTGTGGGGAACGGAAGAGGCTCCGCTTTGTTCGAGGCGCTCTTGCCCGAACTCCGCGCCCGCCAGTTCCACTGCGTCATCGGCGGCGTCTCCCTTCCGAACGAAGCCAGCGTGGCGCTCCTCGAGAAGTTCGGATTCCGCCAGGTGGCCCACTTCAAGGAAACCGGCTACAAATTCGGCAACTGGATCGACGTCGGCTACTGGCAACTACTGCTGTGATCGGTGAAAACTAGCTCCGCTAACTCCGCAAACCCCGCTGCTCTACGCGTTGATCGCCATCCCCTCCACCGCGCCGTACCCGTCCAGCATCGCTTCGCTCAGCGTGGGATGCGCGTGGATCGTAAACATCAGCTCGTCCACCGTGCCTTCGAGCTCCATTACCGCCACGGCCTCGGCAATCGTCTCCGTCGCCCCCGGCCCGATAATGTGCACGCCCAGAATCTCGCCATACTTCCCGTCGGCCACAACCTTCACGAACCCGTCGTGGCTACCCACGATCGTCGCCTTCGAGTTGCCCGCAAACGGGAACTTGCCCACCTTCACTGTGTAGCCCTTCTCTTTTGCCTGCGCCTCGGTCAAACCCGCCGAGCCGATCTGCGGTTCCGTATACGTGCATCCCGGGATGCGATCCCTGCGCACCGGCCGGTACTTCCGCCCTGCGATCTTCGCCATCGCCACCATGCCGCTCATCGCGCCCACATGCGCCAGTTGCGGTAGCCCGGCCACGATGTCTCCGACTGCGAACACGCCCGGCTCTGCCGTTTCCTGCGCCTCATTCACCTTCACGAACCCACGCTCCAGCTCGACCCGAGTCTTTTCGAGGCCGATCCCGTCCGTCTTCGGCGCGCGCCCCACGGCCACCAGCACCTTCTCGGCCTCGCCAACCTGCGCCTTTCCGTTGGCATCGGTGTAGCTCACCTTCACGCCGCCGGCCGTCTTCTCCACCTTCTCGACCTTTGCGCCCGTCTCGGTCGCAATGCCGCGCTTGCGGAACACTCGCGCCAGCTCCTTCGAGATCTCTTCGTCCTCCACCGGAACCATGCGCGGCAAGAACTCCAGAATTGTCACCTCGGCGCCGAAGCTCCGGAAGATCGACGCGAATTCCACGCCCACCGCGCCTGCTCCGATCACGATCAGCGACTTCGGCGGCGCGCTCAGGCTCAGGATTTCAATGTTGGTCAGGATGGTCTCGTCTGCCTTCAGTCCCGGAAGCAGCTTGGCCTCGGAGCCGGTCGCCAGAATCACGTTCTTCGCCTTCACCGCGCTCTTCTGGCCGCCCGCCTCAACTTCCACAGCGTGCACACCGGCTTTCGCCGCGCCTGTCAGCCGCCCGAAGCCCGCGATCACGGCGATCTTGTGCTTCTTCATCAGGAATTCGAGGCCCTTCACATGCTTCGTGACGATCGCGTTCTTCCGCGCAAGCACCGCGGCCCAATCGAGCGCCGGCGTCCCGATCCCCGCAATCCCGTACTCCGCCGCGTCCTTCAGGTGCTCCCACAGCTCGGCATTGAACAATAGAGCCTTCGTCGGGATGCAGCCCACATGCAGACAGGTGCCGCCTAGCTTCGGGCTTGCGTCGATAAATGCGACCTTCAGCCCGTACTCCGCTCCGCGAATCGCCGCCGTATACCCCGCCGGCCCGCCGCCCAACACCGCCACGTCGTAAATCGTCTCCGGATTTGTCAAAGGCAAGGGAAGCTCCAGTCCGTGCGCCCGCCGAACGCGAGCGCTGCAATTACATGCTCAGTCTAACTTGGCCGCTGCATTTCGGGGTTATCGATCTCCGCTGGCTCTGAGCATGCGGTGCACCAGCTCCTCCGCTTCGCGCACCGTCTCCGCCTCGTCCCCAAACCCCTCAATCCACTTGACCTCCGGTTCCCTCCGGAACCACGTCATCTGCCGCTTCGCGTAGTTGCGATGGCCCTGCTGCGCCGCCTTGATCGCGTCCTCGATGCTCATCGTCCCGTCCAGCACGCCGCGCGCCTGCCTATATCCCAGCGATGCCAGCGCATTCACCGGCCCATACCGCTCAAGCAGCCCGCGCGTCTCGTCAACCAGTCCCGCCTCAAACATCACCGCGCATCGCCGGTTCAGGCGCTCGTAAAGCGCCGCGCGTGCCGGGTTCAGTCCAATCCGCAGCAACCGGAACCCAACCAGCGGATCGCGCCCCATCACCTCCGACATCGGTTTCCGCGCCGCAACGCACACCTCGATTGCCCGGATCAGCTTCGCCGTGTCGTTCGCGTGAATGCGCCCCGCCGTCGCCGCATCCAGCCGCGTAAGCAACCGCTGCAGCCAGCCATTCCCATGCCGCTCCGCGCTCCGTCGCAGCCGCGCCCGCAGGTCCTCGCGCCGCTCCGGCCCTGCAAACAGCCCCTCCGTCAGGGCCCGCAGATACAGTCCCGTCCCGCCGGTCACAATCGGCAGCCGCCCACGCGCGGCAATCTCCATGAGTGCTGCCCGCGCCCGCCGGCTGTACTCGCCCGCCGTGAACGGCTCATCCGGATCGGCCACGTCGATCAAGTGATGCGGAACCCGCCCCCGCTCCTCGCGCGTCGGCTTCGCGGTCCCAACCTCCATTCCGCGATATACAGCCACCGAGTCGCAGCTCACAATCTCTCCGCCGAACCGCTCTGCCAGCTTGAGCGACAGCGCCGTCTTCCCGCTCCCCGTCGGGCCGAGCAGAATGACGACGAGCGGCTCAGGCTTTGGCGAAATCGTCATCGGCTGTGCAAACTCTCGATTCGGTGAATCTCAACTCTAAAGGGCAGTTGCCCCGTGGCCTCTTCTGACCACCGACAACTGATCACTGACAACTGTCGTTACGGCCTCCACCACCCCGCCGGAAAGATCCATCCGGCCTTCGTATGCCAAAGCCACCACAGGCAGATCGCCGCGGCCAGGATCAGTAGCCCGAACACCTGGTTGCGCCGGTACGCACGCGTCTGCTCCCCGCGCGCGGCCTTCTCGGCCTGCTGCTCGTTGTACGGCTTGATGCGTGTCTCGACCAAACCGCCCACCCCCACTCACTTCGGCGCGCAACCACAAGCCGCGCATCCGGCATCAGTATAGGGGAACTTCGTCCGCGCCTTCACCGGGGATTAAGTTTGACTTTCCCCACCCCCGTTGCCGACCATGATTCTTCCGGCTCCCGAAGCCGGAGGAAGGCACTCTCCCATGAAGGTCCTCATCCTTGGTTCCGGCGGCCGCGAGCACGCACTGGCATGGGCCGTCCAGCGCAGCCCCCGAGTCACCGAGATCGTTTGTGCCCCCGGCAACGGCGGTATGGCGCAGATCGCCCGCTGCCTCCCCGTCAACCTCAACGACCTCACTGCAATGATCCGGCTCGCCGAAGCCGAACAGCCCGGCCTGACCGTCGTCGGCCCCGAGCTGCCGCTCTCGCTCGGCATCGTCGACGCTCTCCAGGAGCGCGGCTTCCGCGTCTTCGGTCCCACGCGCGCCGCCGCCATGCTCGAATCCAGCAAGGGCTTCGCCAAGCGCTTCCTGCAGCGCCACAACATCCCGACGGCGAAATACGTCATCTGCGACTCCGCCGCCGAGGTCGGCAAGGCCAGCGAAATGTTCCATCCCCCCATCGTGGTCAAAGCCGACGGCCTCGCCGCCGGCAAGGGCGTTATTCTATGCGACTCCCGGCCCACCGCTGCCGAAGCGGCGCAGGGCCTCTTCTCCGGCTCGCTTCTCGGCCAGCCTGAGCGCCAGGTCGTCATCGAAGAATTCCTCGAGGGTGACGAGGTCAGCTTCCTCTGCCTCAGCGATGGCCGGCACGTCACGCCGCTCGTCCCCTCGCAGGATCACAAGCGCATCGGCGAAGGCGACACCGGCCCCAACACGGGCGGCATGGGCGTCTATTCCACCGATACCCTTCTCGATTCCGCCATGTCCGAGTGGATTCTCCATCACATCGCCGTGCCCACCGTGCAGGGTATGGCCGCCGAGGACACTCCGTTCGTCGGTGTCCTCTATTGCGGGCTGATGATGACCGCCCGCGGCCCGCAGGTACTCGAGTTCAACGCCCGCTTCGGCGATCCCGAAACGCAGGCTGTCCTGGTCCGCCTCGAGTCCGATCTTGTCGACGCGCTCGAGGCCTGCGTCGACGGCCGCCTCGCGGATTCACAGCTCCGCTGGCTTCCCGGCGCCTCCGCCTGTGTGGTGGCCAGCTCCGGCGGCTATCCGGGCAGCTACAAGACCGGTTTTCCAATTACAGGCCTCGGTACTGCGGCCCAGGTTCCGGATGTGCAGGTCTTTCATGCGGGAACCACGCAAATCGGCGGGCAGGTTTTCACCGCAGGCGGCCGCGTACTCGGCGTCACTGCCTCCGCTGGCTCTCTCCGCGAGGCGCTGGACCGCGCCTATCAGGCCCTGGCCGAGATTAACTTCGAGGGAATGTACTACCGGCGCGACATCGGCCATCGCGCACTTCAATAAGCGGCAGCGCCGCCGGGCGCCTGCCCGAACCCGAGAAGGGGCATCATGGGCGTTGCGATCACGTTCGACGAACTGCTTGCATGGGATGAACAGTCAGCGAGCTTCTGGAAAGCCCACCTCGATGCCAATCCAGCTCTACTCGATCTTCCGTGTGGCATCGGCGGAGCTGCCAACGTGCAGCAATTCGTCCGCCACATTTGGGGCGTGGAATTGCGTTGGGCGCAACGCCTCGCCGGCCTGCTGGAAATGCCCAAAGATCAGGTTCCCGCAGGCCCCCTCGACGCGCTCTTCGACCTTCATCGTCAGGCCGTCGCCATCTTCCGCAATCTGCTTGCCGCGCCTGAAGACACGTGGAGCGAGCCCTTTGCACTCAATTTCGATTGGATGCCACCGGAGATGCGGATCGTCTCTCGAAGAAAGGTCGCTGCGCATGCGTTATTCCATGGTCAGCGCCATTGGGCACAGCTCGCCACCTTGGTCCGGAACGCCGGATTCCCCTCGAACTTCCGCGGTGACCTGCTGCTCAGTCCTACGCTAGGCTAGGCTCCGGTGCAGGTTGCGGCTTTACTTGCCCCTTTTGAAAGCAGGAACGGCACAGCACCGGCCTGCCTTGTGTCGGTTTGAAGGGAACAGTCGTCTCCACTCCGCACTCCGAGCACGTGGTGCGCGTCTCAGGGCGGACCCTCTGCATTCCCCGCGTCCGTTTCGCCTTGCACTGCTTGCAGTGTTTGGGGTCGTTTTTGAACTGCTTGTCGTGGAAGAAGATCTGCTCGCCTGCTGTGAACACGAACTCGGCGCCGCAGTCTACGCACTTCAGGACTCGATCGGTGAACTCCATGGCCGGCTTCCCTCACAGGGACTCGCACCGAAATCGGCCATCGTTCGAATGAACTTGCCGGTCCCGGTTCCCCGTATTCGCTGTCTTGCATTACTAGGGGCCCGGACCGCATGAAAAACTACGCGGCATTCGGCCGTTTGCCCGGCAAACCGGGGACGGGTAACTCGGCATGCCAGTCGCCTGCCGAGCGATCCTTTACGTTTCCAGGTTCTCCGGGGGTTGGTCAGCCTCACGCGCACGGCCGCATCTTTGGGATAGGCCAGACAGATGCTGCGAA
>JBEKUS010000082.1:0-18646 GCA_049514795.1 Occallatibacter sp. | reverse complement strand
TGCGTTAATCGGGCATTCTTGTGATAGTCCATCTGGTCTCCTGTTCTGCCAAGTCTTCTCAAACTCAGCCTTACAGGTCCCGATCAGATGGACAACCTATTGAAACATCACAACTAGTCCCTCGCCTCGCTCCCTCGCTCCCTAACTTTTACGCGTAGCTGCTCACGGCCGAGCTGCGGCTTCCCCGTTCCTTGGCCGCCTGCTCCACATAGCCGCTCTTCTTGAGCGCCTCAAGCGGATCCGCCGGCAGTCCCCGCGCCTCGCGCCACGCGCGCACCAGCGGGCGCACATCGTTCCAGAACGCGCCGCGGAACAGCTCCTCGGCCGCCACCAGGTCGCACGACTGCTGCATCTCGGCCAGCCGCTCGCGGTCCAACAGCGCCGCCTTCAGATAGAGATCCTGCGCCGTCATCACCGTCTGCACCATCGCCTCCATCTTGCCCTTCAAGTTGTGGCTCTGGTCGATCATGTAGGCGATGTCGATCGCGAGGCCGTCATCGGTGGCCGCGTGAATCTCGTGAAAGATGCGGAAGATCTGGTACGGATCGATCGAGCCCAGCGTCAGGTCGTCGTCGGCGTAGCGGCGGTCGTTGAAGTGGAACCCGCCCAGCATCCCCGTGTGCAGCAGCCAGGCCACGATCTGCTCGATATTCTGCGCGTTGTAGTGGTGGCCGGTATCGACCAGCACGCGCGCCTGCGGCCCGGCAAGGCGCGCCAGATGGCTCGACATGCCCCAATCGGCGATGTCGGTGTGATAGAATGCCGGCTCGAACGGTTTGTACTCCACCAGCAGCCGCTGATACGGCGCCAGGTGGCTGTGCGAGACGCGCAGCGCCTCCTCCAGCCAGCCGATGCGCTTGCGCATGCTCTGCGTGCCGGGATAGTTCGATCCGTCGGCCATCCACAGCGAGATGTCGCGCGATTCCAGTTGCTTGCCGATCCCGATCGAGTCCAGCATGTGGTCGAGAGCCCGCTCGCGAATCTCCGCCGACGGATTGCACAACGAGCCGAACTTGTACTCCTGGTCCTGGAAGAGATTGGGATTGATCGATCCCGAGCGCACGCCGTATTGGCGCTCCAGCTTCCGCACCTCGGGCACATCCCGCACCCCGTTCGGCAGGTCCCACAACACGTGCAAAGCCACGGTGGGCGTCACGCCGGTGAGCTTGTGCACCTCGCCGGCGTCGGCGAACTTCTCTTCGATGGTGCTGGCCGCGGCGGCCTGCGCGAACTTGCCGAAGCGCGTGCCTGTGTTGGCGAATCCCCAGGAGGGAATCTCGATCCGAAAAGAATCCAGCGCCTTGAATGCGCGATCTTGAATTGCCAAATTCGAAGCTGTCATCGTTTTGCCCTTCGCCTGCCCGGTCGTCTCTGCTCTTCTTCCCTGGTCCCTAGTCCCCTAGTCCCTGGTCCTTGTCCTTCACCACAATCACGTTCAAGAATCTCGGCCCGTGCACGCCCTTGATGCGCGTCATTTCGATGTCGGCCGTGGCGCTCGGCCCGGAGATCCAGGTCACCAGCCTCGGCGGCTCCTCGTAGCGGGCGAAATACTCGGGCAGCGTCTCCACGATCTGGCTGGCCCGCACAACGCACAGGTGCCAGTCGGGCAACAGCGAGATCACGCGCCGCCCTTCCGCCGCCGAGTGGTGCAGAACGATCGTGCCCGATTCCGCGACTCCGCAGAAACACGCCGTCACCACGCCTTCGGCCTGTTCCACATCCTGAGCCGTCAGGCCGCGGTCGATCTTCCACTCGAATCCCTCGGCGAGCCACTCCGCCGGCAGCCCCTCGGGGACCACGAACTTGCGCCGTCCGCTCGCCGCCAATTGAGCGCGGATCGCGTCCGCAAGCCCTTCCGGCGCGCATTCCACGACTTCCGCATCGTACTCGCGCAGGCGCTCGACGAACCGCTCGTGACAGGCGCTGACCGTCAGTTTGCCCCGCATCACATAGTCCCGCGTCAGCCCGGCGTACTCGCCGGCTGCTTGCGCCGCGGTGGCGGCGGAATTCCGCGTTGCGGCATGAATGCGATCGAGGCCAGTTGCACGGGAGGACGGCGCGCTCATTGTGACTTCGCCTCCTCGTTCCCTTGTTCCCTTGTTCCCTTGTTCCCGGTCTTTCGCTCCGCCCACCACGCGTGAAACGTCTGACGGGGCAGCCCGCGCAGGTCGCGCGTCTGCGTCCACTTCGCCCCCACGCTGGGCAGCGAATGAATCCAGCCGTCTTTGCGCGTGACGAGCTTGGCGCCGATCCGCCCCGCCCGCTGCGCCGCATGAAACAGTCCCGCCCGCGAGAAAATCAGGTTCGCCACGCGCAGGCCCAGATACATCGGATCGAAAAACCTCTGAACCGCCTTCCGCTCCAGGTCGGTCACCTGCGCGCGCAGATCGATCAGAATCTCGGGAATGTTGATCTTGACCGGGCACACTTCGTAGCAGGCGCTGCACAGCGAAGAGGCGTAGGGCAGCGACTGCGCGTGCCGCAATTGGTGCAGTTGCGGCGTCAGAATCGCGCCGATTGGCCCCGGATACACCGACCCGTACGCGTGCCCGCCCGTCTGCCGGTAGACCGGGCAGCTATTCATGCAGGCCGCGCAGCGGATGCAGCGTAGCGTCTGCCGTTCTTTTCTGCGCGCGAGGATCGATGAGCGGCCGTTGTCGAGCAGCACCACGTGAAACTTCTGCGGCCCGTCGCCCGGGGTTACGCCCGTCCAAAGCGAGGTGTACGGATTCATCCGTTCGCCCGTCGCCGACCGCGCCAGCAACTGCAGCATCACTTCCAGATCCTGGAACCGCGGCAGCACCTTCTCGATCCCGGCCAGCGTGATCATCGTCCGCGGCAGCGTCAGGCACATGCGCCCGTTGCCTTCCGACTCCACCACCGCCACCGCGCCCGTCTCCGCGATCAAGAAATTCGCCCCGCTGATCGCCGTCGGCACCGAGAGGAACTTCTGCCGCAGATAATTCCGCGCCGCCGCCGTCAGCGCCTTCGGCTCGTCGGAAAGATCCGGCAGCCCCATGGTGCGCGCGAAGATCTCGCGCACCTGGCTGCGGTTCACGTGCAGCGCCGGAACCACGATGTGCGAAGGCTCTCCCTCGCCAAGCTGCAGGATGATCTCCGCCAGGTCCGTCTCATACGCCCGTACGCCCGCAGCCTCGAGAAACGGATTCAACTGAATCTCGGCCGAGGTCATGGTCTTGATCTTGATGACCTCATCGGCCTTCTCTTCGCGCAGAATTTCCAGGATGATGCGCCGCGCGTCGGCCGCGTCCGCCGCCCAGTGCACCGTGCCGCCCGCCGCCGCGCACCGCTCCTCGAATTGTTCGAGGTAGGCGCCGAGATTCCCGAGCACGTGATCTTTGATCTCCGCGGCCGCCGACCGCAGCTCCTGCCAATCGGCCTTCTCGGTCACCAGCCGCGCGCGCTTCGCCTGGATCACGTCGATGGCGTGCGCCACGTTCTTGCGCAGTTGCGGATTGCGCAGCACCGGCAGCGCCGCTTTGGGGAACGGCGGCGCCAGCACCGGATCGAGAATCGGATGGCCGGCCGCCGCGCTCATGCCACCACCTCCGCCGGCTGCTCTCGCGTGCTCGCCAGGATCTGCGCCATGTGGATCGTCTTCATGCCCGCATACTGCCGGTGCATCGCCCCGCCCAGATGCATCAGGCAGCTATTGTCCAGCGCCGTGCAGAACTCCGCGCGCGTCGCCATCACATCCTCGAGCTTCACCGCCAGCATCGCCGACGAGACGTCGCCGTTCTTCACGCTGAAGGTGCCGCCGAATCCGCAACAGCGATCGAGATTCTGGAGCGGCACAAGTTCCATCCCGCGCACCTTGGCCAGCAGCCGGAACGGCCGGTCGCCAAGATGAATCCCCCGCAGCCCATGGCAGCTCGCGTGGTAGGTCACGCGATGCGGAAAGTACGAGCCCACGTCCTCCACGCCCAGCTTGTCGATCAGGAATTCGCTCAGCTCGTAGACTCTCGGCACGAGCGCCGCAAACTGCTCGCGCAGCGTCTCATTGCCCAACTCTTCCATCAGCCCCGGATACTGGTCGCGGATCATCGCCACGCACGACGACGAGGGAATCACCACCGTCTCGGCGTCCGCGTACAGCCGCACCAGCCACTTGGCCTGGCTGAACGCCTCGGCGCGGAACCCGGTGTTGGCGTGCATCTGCCCGCAGCAGGTCTGCCGGGAGCGGAACTCGACCTCCACGCCCAGCCGCTCCAACAGCGTCACCACTGCCCGCCCGGTCTCGGGAAACAGCGTGTCGTTATAGCAGGTGATGAAGAGCGAAGCGCGCATAAAGCCACCCACAGAACAGTGTGCGGGTTTCAACCAGGAAACCGAATCATATACCGGAGAGAAATGAATTGTCTATTGCAATCCAAAGGCCGGCCCGAATTTCTCCGTTCAACCCGCCCCCCTCGCAACTCCTTTTTGAAGAACCGCGCCGCGGCCGCTCAACAATCTTCCGCCGGAATCGTCTAATGGGATGGGTCCGCCTCGCTTCCTCTCGCGCTTGCCGTACTTCACCGTCTCATTCGGTATCATTTGCCGTTTCGGCAATCGGGAGGCTCCAGTTTGAGAGCGCATTCCGCCATTGGGAACGGTGCCCGTCCCGGGGCAGGACTTGCCGGGACTCCGGATTTGGGATGCTTTTCCTCGGGGCGCACCAACCTCGAACGCCCAGGGGGCATCCTTTGATTATGATGGTGTTGATATCCACCTCGCTCGGATGGCGCACGCGATACCGGCTGATCGCGCGCGCTCAGCTTTTCCGCAGCCCATTTTTGCCGCCAACGGCAACTCCTCAGCATGACAAGGGTTTCTTTCAGGAAAGGGTCCAGGACCACCTCTTATGATCAGTTCGCGCTCGTTTCCCCTGTGCCTAGTGGCGTGTCTCGTCTTCCTCTGCCCGGTTGCGTCTCTGGCGCAACTTGCGGCGCCCGCCGTCCGCATCGTCAACTCCATTGATGAATCGCAACGAGTAACGCTCGGCCACACCGTGCATCCCCTGGCCAACGCCGCCAACGATCGCGGCGCCGCGCCCGACGGCATGAGGATGGAGCGGATCCAGCTCGCGCTCCAGCGCAGCTCCGCGCAGGAATCGGCGCTCCGACAGCTCCTCGCGCAGATGAACACGCCCGGTTCGTCCAGCTACCATCAGTGGCTCACCCCCGAACAGTTCGGCGCCCAGTTCGGCCCCGCGGATCAGGACATCGCCGCCGTCGAGTCCTGGCTCGGCAACCACGGCTTCACGGTTACCGGGGTCAATCCCGGCAGGGGCTCGCTCGAGTTCGCGGGCAGCGTGGCCCAACTGCGCGATGCCTTCCACACCCAGATTCACAAGTACGTGGTCAATGGCGAGACCCACTACGCCAACGCCAACGATCCCCAGATTCCGGCGGCGCTCGCTCCGGTCATCGGCGGATTCGCTTCGCTGAACAACTTCCGTCCCCGCAGCTATCTGCAGAAGCTCGGCAAAGCCACGCTGAATCCCGCCTCGCGCGAGGTCACGCCCGGCTGGACCTGGGGCACCTCGTCCGGCAAATACTTCGTCCTCGCGCCCTCCGACTACGCCGTCCAATACGACCTGAGCCCGCTCTACACAGCCGGCACAAAGGGCGACGGGCAGACCATCGCCATCATCAACGAGTCGAATATCAACATCGATCTCGTCAATCAGTTCCGCACGCTCTTTGGCCTTCCCGCCAATCCGCCCCAGATCATCATCGCCGGCAACGATCCCGGCATCGACGGCATCAACAACCCCGACGGCCCCAACGGCGCCTCAGTCGAAGCCTACCTCGATGTCGAGTGGGCCGGCGCGGTCGCCCCCAACGCTACCATCGATCTGGTGATCGGCGCCGATACCTCGCTCGAAAGCGGGCTCGTCCTGGCCATGGAGGAAGCCGTCTACGCCAACGTCGCGCCGGTGCTCAGCATCAGCTTCGGCGAGTGCGAGTCCGCGCTGGGATCCACCAACTCGTTTCTGAACACCCTGTGGGAGCAGGCGGCCGCGCAAGGCCAGACCGTGATGGTCTCCTCCGGCGACAACGGCTCGGCGGGCTGCGACAACGACAATACCGAGGAGTACGCGGTCTACGGCCAGGCGGTGAACGGGTTTGCCTCCACGCCCTGGAACGTCGCGGTGGGCGGAACCGACTTCTACTACAGCGACTACGCCTCAGGCGCCGCGAGTATTTCAAGCTACTGGAGCACGAGTCCGACCCAGTTGCCGGCGGCCTCCATCAAGAGCTACGTTCCCGAGCAGCCCTGGAACAACAGCCAGTACGGCCTGAACGCATACAACGTCTATACCAGTACGGGAAGCACCACCATCGTCGGAGGCAGCGGCGGCGCCAGCAATGCGGCCGTCTGCAGCACCGGTGCCTACAGCAGCAGCACGGGCGCTTGCACCGGCACGGTGTCCGGATACGCCAAGCCCGCTTGGCAAACCGGGACCGGCGTGCCCTCGGACGGCGTGCGCGACCTGCCCGACGTCTCGCTGTTCGCCGCCAACGGCGACAACTACAGCTTCTATCCCATCTGCGCCACCGACGGCGACTGCCAGACCTCCGGGCTGGGCTCGAGCGGCCTGGTGCAGTTCTACGGCGTGGGCGGCACCTCCGCCTCATCGCCCGCATTTGCCGGCATCATGGCGCTGGTCAATCAGAAGTGGGGCCGGCAGGGCCAGGCCGACAACGTCCTCTACGCGCTCAAGGCGCAGGTCCCGGCCGCGTTCCACGACATCACCCAAGGCACCATCTCCATGCCCTGCGAGATCGCGCCGACGGCTACGGCCAATTGCATCTCCGTCACCAGCCCAATCAGGATCCTGAGCGGCTCGACCACGATCACCGAAGGCCAGATCGGCTCCGGCTCGACCCCCGAGTACAACGCCGCCGCCGGGTACAACCTCGCTACCGGCCTCGGCGCCATCGACGCCAGCGTCCTGGTCAACAACTGGAACAATGTCACCCGCGCCACGTCGGCGGTGACTCTGTCGGCATCGCAGACCAGCTTCGCCCACGGCGCCTCCATCACCGTCAGCGGCGCGGTTACCGGCTCCGGAACACCGGCCGGCAACGTGGCGCTGATGACGGACTCGACCGAGCCGCTGGAGCAGGGGCAGGGCGTCTTCCCGCTCACCAGCGGCGCCTACTCGAACGCGAGCGTCAATTACCTTCCCGGCGGCAGCTATCACATCTGGACCTCCTACGGCGGGGACAACAACAACGCCGCCAACACCTCGCCGAAGATCCCCATCACCGTGACTCCCGAGACGCCGGGCATGGATCTGAACCTGTTCGACGCGGCGCTCGGCAGGTACTACACCGCCTCGTCCAACCCCGGAACCAGCGTGGACTACGGAAGCCAGCTCATGGTCAGCGCCATGGTGGCTCCCACCTCCCAGATCGCCAACCTGCAGAGCTGCACGATCCTGGGCACCAATTGCAGTTCCCTCGGAACCTACACGCAGCCCACCGGCACCGTAACGTTCACCGACAACTCAAGTTCCATCGCCACCGCCGTGATGAACGCCGAGGGCGATGGCGAATACAACGCGCCCTTTGCCGTCGGTTCCCACTCCGTCAGCGCGACGTATAACGGTGACCAGAGCTACAACACGATCAACGCGCCGGCGCCCATCGCCTTCACGGTCGTCAAGGACTCGCCGGTCGCCGGCATCGATGCCTCCAATAGGACCAGTTCGGGCGCCATCATCTCCGGTCAGCCGACGGTCGTCAACGTCGTCGTCGAGAATTACGCGCAGTACGAAGCCTGCTACTCCACCAGCACTTCGTCCGGCTCATGCTATGTCGCGCCCGTCGCCGTGCTGCCGCCCACCGGCACGGTTACGCTCTCGAGCTCGCCTGGAGGCTTCGGGGGATCGGCAACGTTGAGCGCCGGCGTCGACCCGGGCACCAAAGCCCAACTCGGCGTCGCCACCATCACCCTTCCCTCGACTCTGGCGGCGGGCACATACACCGTGACGCTGACTTATAGCGGAGACGGAAATTACAGCGGCGGTTCCTACAGTATGGGCAGCTTCTCCGTGATCAAGCCCTCCACGAAGTCGACCACCACGGTCGCAACCGTGATCGGCAGCATCAGCCCCAACAGCACGATCACCGTCACGGGGACAGTCACCGGCAGCGGAACCACCGCGCCCACGGGCGGCGTGATCTTCTACTCCTCGGGCAACTACCTCGGCGAGGTGTCCGTCTCGCCCGGCTCGGGCACCGTCTCCAGTTTTTCCGCTTCGCTTAGCAGCCAGGACCTCGTCCAGGGGGCGAACTTCATCGACCTCCAGTACACCGGCGACTCGACCTATGCGCCCTCCGAGTACACGTTAAGCGCCGGCAGCGCCATCCAGAACCCGCTGGCCGATTTCACACTCGTTCCCAACACCACCATCGTGCCCGTCAGCATCAGCTCGGGCGCCAGCACCGGGCAGGACACCATCAACGTCGCTTCGGTCAACGGCTTCAGCGGCACGGTCAATCTCACCTGCGCAGCCACAACGCCGCTCACCTGCTCCGTCTCGCCCAATGCGTCGCTGAGCGCGGGCAACGCCACCGCATCCACGCTAACCATCAGCGTTCCCGCGAGTGCGTCGGACGGCAACTACAATGTCGCCGTCACGGGCACGGACGCAGCGACAGGCGAGTTCATTCACACCCTCGCCATCACGGCCGTCGTCAGCGGAGCGGGTCCCGGCGAGACCCTGACCAACAGCGGCGGTATCACCGTCGCTCGGGGCGCGACCACAGGCAATACTTCCACGATTACCGTCACCCCATCCGGCGGATTCACCGGAACCGTGAATCTCACTTGCGCCGTCACCTCGTCCCCATCCGGCGCCGCCAATCCCATCACCTGCGACGCATCCAACCTGAACCCCACCTCGGTGACGATCACCGGCACGACCGCACTGACCTCCA
Organism: Occallatibacter sp.; assembly: GCA_049514795.1. Taxonomy (GTDB): domain Bacteria; phylum Acidobacteriota; class Terriglobia; order Terriglobales; family Acidobacteriaceae; genus Telmatobacter. The sequence continues at coordinate 9,692 of JBEKUS010000082.1, read as the reverse complement.
CGTTGACCGTCAACACCACATCGACGACGACAACGGGCTCTTACCAGATCACGGTCACGGGGACGTCCGGCACGAAGACATCGGCGACCGTCGTCAACGTTTCGGTGAATCTGCCCGCCGACTTCTCCCTGGGCAGCAGCGGCGCAATCACCACCACCGCGGGCGCAACCAGCGGCAATACATCCACCGTCACGATCACGCCGAATGGCGGATTCTCTTCGACCGTCACTTTGAGCTGCGCTGTGACGACGGCTCCGAGCGGTGCAAGCAATCCGCTCACCTGCGGTAACTCCAACCTGAATCCGATCTCGGTGACGCCTGTCGTGATGACGACCTCAACGCTGACGGCGTCCACCTCTTTAACCACCACCACCGGCGCCTACGTGATCACAGTCACGGGAACTTCGGGTTCGATCGTTCACACCACAACGGTCGGTGTCACGGTGAATCCGGTCACACCGACGTTCACCGTCTCGGCGACCAGCCCGTCAGCGATCAACCGGGGCGGCAGCGCCTCTTCCACCGTCACGGTCAGCAACGGCGGCACCGGCTACGCGGGCAGCGTCGCTCTCAGTTGCGCGCTCACTTCCGGCCCAACCAACCAGTCCGGCAACGCGCCTTCCTGCTCCATCGCCAGCGGTTCGCCGGTCACGCTGACGGCCTCGACGACCAGCGGAACGGCCACTGCCACTGTCACCACCGTGGCGGCCACGGCCGGTCTGGTTCGCCCGAACTTCGGCCGCGGCAAGGGCTGGCTTGACGCCGGTGGCGGCGCGGTTCTAGCCGTGCTCCTCTTCTTTGGCATTCCCGCCCGCCGCCGCAGTTGGCGCTCCATGCTCGGCATCGTCGTCGCCATGATCGCTCTCGGCGCCCTCGCCAGTTGCGGTGGCGGCGGCAGTAGCGGCGGAGGCGGCGGCTCGTCGAACTCCGGCACAGCCTCCGGTTCCTACGTCTTCACCGTGACCGGAACCGGAACTCCCTCGATCTCGCCGGCCCCAGCCGGGACCTTCACCGTCGTGGTCAACTAACCTCAACCGGTTCGACGCGCGGGCCCTTCCTTCGGGAAGGGCTCTCGTGTCTCTGTCCCGATTCGGCTCTTGCTTCCCGAAAACACCGGTCCGCGCCGTTTCTCTCAGCCGCGCCGATTGCCCGCCGCCCGCCATCGCCGTAGGCTGAACTCAATGGCAGTCCTCTCCGTCGATCTCGCCCATCGCCGCTGGTCCGAACTGGGTATCGTCATCCTTCGCCACATGCCGCTGCAGGAGGCGAACCCTCCCTCGCCGGACGTCGCGCCCGCTCGCGCCATCGAATGCGAGATCGTCCCCCTCGGTCCTCTGGGGCTGGACCCCGCGCTCGACCGCGGCCCCGTCGATCCCGAGATCCTCGCCGGCCGGCTGAACCACCTTTGCGCCGTGCGCGGCATCCGCGTGCTCCTGCTCGACGGTCCCCAGGCGTGGAAGTCCCGCGCCAACGGCCTCGAGGTTGCGCGCGGCTGCGAGCGCAGGCTGAACACCCCGGCCAAGGCCGGCCTTTCCGGCATCCTGAGGCCATACACCTACCGGCGCTTCGCCGAGTTCTGCATGGATGTCTACGATGCGCTCGGCCGCCGCGGCTGGCGCCGCCTCGAGACCGGCAACCAGCCCTTACAGCCCCGCGAGCGCGTGCTCGTCGAGAGCGATCCGCGCGCCGCCTGGAAGTCTTTGGGATTGAAACCGCTGCCCGCCAAGAGCCGCGCCCACGGGATCGATCTGCCTGAGGCCTTTGCCGCGCTGCGCTCCGTCGTGCCGCTGACCGCCGACCGGCCGCCCAACCACGATCAGCTACAGGCCATCGTCGGTGGCCTGCCCGGCTTGGCGCTCGAAGAGCACGACCCCGCGTATCTGAAGATTGTCGGCAAGCGCCCGCGCCGCGAGGATGGTCAGTGGCGCGAGGGCTTCATCGTCCTGCCCGCGCTGCCGCACCCCGCCACCAAGCTGCGCTCGCTGCATTAGAGGAAGAGGCGATCGCACACGCGCGGCCGTCCCTCAGGCAACTCCGCCGGTCCTCGGGTTCCCTCGGTCCCTTGTTCCCTTGGTCCCTGCATTCAGAACCGGTACACCACGCCCATGGTCGCGCGCGGGTTCCAGGTCCTGTGGGTCGAGTAGCTAAGCTGGGATGTATTGCCGGTCAGCGAGAAGGAGCCCGCCAGCCGGTCGCCCACGAGGCGAACCGCGAACCGGTCGTTCACCTTAAACGAGACGCCGCCGCCAAATCCGCCCGCAAACGAGATGGCCGGCGTCATGCTCTCGCCGCCGGTGTGCTCGCCGCCCAACTCCGCAAAAGCCAGGACGCCCCAGTTCTCGTAGACATTGGTGTGGATCTCGGGGCCGATCGTAAAGCTGTACACCGACGGATCGCCGGGGTTCTTCGGGGTGCGGCTGCTGATCGGTTGCCGGTAGTAGTCCACCGTGCCCATCAGGCCGAAGTACTTGCCCCAATCCCGCATCAGCATCACTTTGCCGCCGTACAGACCGTAGCGCGACAGGTTGATCTGGTTGAGGCTCGTGTAGGCGAACCCGGCATAGGCCTCGTATTTGAACGTGCGAGTCTGCTGGGGACCAGACGCCGTCGCCGGCTGCTGGGCCGCTTGGCCGGCGGCCGTCAACGGCGCCAGCGCGACACCAGCCGCGGCAAAAAACAAGAACCACAACGTTCTCTTCAACTCGAAACTCTCCTCAATCGTCAGCTTGCGCGAGCAAGGCGGCCCGCATCCGGCTTTGCCGCCGGGCGGGCAGTCTGGCTGGTTTCCGGTACTCCCCTAGACTACCCTCTCCCCCCATATTTCACGAAGTCCTCTCGCCGCCGGAACCGCCCGATTCTTGGACTACTTTTAGCGCGAAACGGCGCAGGGTCCGGCCACAGGTTCGACTCGGTCTTGCCTTCGGTCTTCCCTACTGATTCAATACGTATATCTAGACGCCAGGAAGTAATGGTTGTACAATTTGAATGCGTACTCATCGGAGATTCCTGATGCCTCGTGTCGCGGTGGAAAACAACAATCGAATGTCCTTGCGAATTCGCGCTGAGGACAAATCTCTGTTGTTGCGCGCGGTGGCGCTCAAACACACCGATCTGACCGATTTCGTTCTGTATCATGCTTTGCGCGCCGCCAAGGATGTCATCGTAGAAGCCGAGGAAGTGCGGCTCTCCGAGCGCGACAGCCTGCGCCTCCTGGACCTCCTTGAGAATCCGCCCGCGCCGAATGCAAAACTGGCCGCCGCCGCGCGCGCCCTACCTGAGCTTCCGTGAATCTCCCGCCTTGGCGCGAGGAGCCGGTCGGCAAGCATCATGACCGGAGCGCATTCGACTGCGGCGAAGAGGCATTGAACGAGTTTCTGCGCCGGTACGCGCACAGAAACCATGAACGGGGCGGAGCCAAGACATTCCTTGCCATTGACAACAGCGATGGCAAGACGATCTTCGGTTTCTACAGCCTGAGTCCGGCCTCCATCTCCTACGCACGCACTCCCGAGGTGATCAGGCGCGGCTTGGCTCGCCACGACGTTCCCGCGTTTCGGTTGGCGCGTCTTGCCGTGGATCGCACGGTGCAGGGGCAGGGTCTCGGCGGCCAGCTCCTGCTCGCCGCCGGCAGGCGTTGTCTGCGGGCCGCAACCGAGGTCGGCGGCGTAGCATTGCTCATCGATGCGAAGAGCGAGCGCGCGGCAAGATGGTATGCAAGCTACGGAGCAGTTCCTCTCCCCGATGCGCCCCTTTCGCTCGCGTTCCCGTTCAATACCATTGAGAACATTTTGAGGCAGGCTGGAAAGCTCTGAAAAGGGCCGGCTCTTTGCTCACTGTGCTTTGCTCTCCGCCGCCGGCAGCGTGAACAGGAACCGGCTCCCCTTGCCCGGCTCGCTCTCGGCCCAGATGCGCCCGCCGTGCTGCTCTACGATGCTGCGGCAGAGCGCCAGCCCCAGGCCCGTTCCCCCCAGCGCGCGCGAGTCGCTGGCGTCGCCCTGCTGGAAGCGTTCGAAGATCCGCTCCAGCTTCTCCGGCGCGATGCCGCGCCCCTGGTCCTCGACCGTGAAGCACACCTCGCGCACGCCCGGGACGCCGCCGCCCGGGGCGTCTTGCGCCTCCGGTTCCACGTCCCGCGCCGCCAGCCGGATGGTCGTGCCCGGCGGCGAGAACTTGATGGCGTTGGTCACCAGTTCGTTCAGAACCTGCAGCGCCCGTTCCTCGTCGACATCAACCGGCGAGGCGTTCACCTCGAAGCGAAAGTCGATCTTGGCCTGTGTCGCCGCGTGATGCGCCACGTCGGCCGCGCGCCGCAGCAGCGTCGCCGGCTCCACCGCCTCCCGGTTCAGGTGCAGCCGCCCTTTCTCCCCGCGGTCGAAGTCGACGATGTCGTTCACCAGGCGGATCAGCCGGTCGCTGTTGCCGATCGCCAACTCGACCATCTGCCGCTGTTTCTCCGGTCGCTTGTCCAGCGTGCCCGAGTGGATCAACCCCAGCGACGCGCGCAGCGAGGTCAGCGGCGTCTTCAGCTCGTGGCTCACCGTGGAGATGAACTCGTCCTTCATCTTATCCAGCCGCCGCCTCTCGCTCACGTCCTGGAACGCCACCACCATGCCGCACACACCGCCGTCTTCCACGAGCGGCGTGGCGCTGTACTCGACGGGAATCGCCGAGCCGTCCTTGCGCCAGAACATCTCGTCGCGCATCTTCACCGGCTCGCACCGGCGCAGCGCCTGCAGGATCGGGCTGGTCGACCGCGAATAGGGCGTGCCGTCGGCGTGACTGTGGTGGATGAACTCGTGCAGGTCGCGCCCCACCAGCTCCGCCACCGTGGTTCCCAGCGCCTTCGCGCCCGCCTCGTTGACGAACGTCACCTTGCCGTCGAGGTCGACGCCCAGGATGCCGTCGTCCACCGCCTGCAGGATCAGTTCGCGCTGCCGCGTGGCGATGTGCAGAGCCTCTTCGGCCAGGTGCTGCTCGGTCACGTCCATGCCGTGGATCAGCACGAAGGGCCGCTCGCCCGGCAGTTCCATGCGCCGGCTGCGCACCGCGATGCGCCGGTAAACGCCGTCGTTGCGTCGCAGCGGCAATGCGCCCTGCCACTCCTCTTCGGTCTCCAGCGTGTTCAGGCAATCCTGGAACCTGGCCGCTCCCTCGGCGTCCATCAGTTCCGTCACCATGCGCCCGATCAGGGCCGCGGAGCCATAGCCCAGCGTCTCGGCCGTGAACGCGTTCAGCGATGTCAACCGCCCTTCCATCGAACAGGTGAAGACGAAGCCCAGGCTCTGCTCAACCATCTCGCGATAGCGGGTCTCGCTCTTGAGCAGCGTCTGCTCCATTTCGCGCTGATCGGTCACGTCCTGTCCGCTGACGATCACGTACTGGATTTCGCCATTCGGTCCCTGCAGCGGACGCAGCGTCCAACTGATGCGCCGCTTGGCGCCGCCCTCCGCGCGCCATAGCGTCTCGTGCGGTCCCGATTCCTGCCCGCCCGACGCCTCCTGCAGCGTCGCCGCCGCCCACACCCGGTCCCCCGCCTCCAGGAACTCCTCCACGAACGGACGGCCCACGGCATTGGCCAGGCTCAACCCCGTCAGTTGCGCGCAGGAGTGGTTCATGCGCACCACGCGCCCCGCCGTGTCCAGTACGGCCACCAGCGCGGGAATCGAATCCAACGTCGCGGCCACGAAACATCGCTCGACGGCCAGCGCCCGTTCGGCGCGCTGCCGCTGCCGCTGCGCCTGCTCCTGCAGCCGGATGCGGTTGAACAGCTCCAGCCGCGTCACTGCCTGGCGGCCCAATATCTCGATCAGCCTCAGATGTGACGGCTTGAATCGGTTCGCGCTCCGCGACAGCACCGCGATCGTCCCGATCGTCTGCTCATCGCCGGCGATCAGCGGGGCTCCTGCGTACGAAAGGCTCGGGCTCGCGCCCGGCAGCGGAATTCCATCGGGAGGAAAGCGCGGATCGCCGCCGGCATCGGCAATCAGCAGCGGCTCTCCTTTTTCCAGCACCCACTGGCACGCGGTCAGCGCGCGCACTTGCTCGGCGCCCTTGAATCCGAACCGCGCCTTGAACCACAGCCGGTTGAAATCCATCCATCCGATGTATGCGTAGTCGGCTTCGCACAGAGCCGCCGCGAGCTCGACGAGCTCATTCAGCGCAGGATCGAGGTTGCGATCGAAGTAGTTCAACCCCGGGCGCGGCCCCCCATCCTGGTTCTCTCGTGCATTCGAACCGGCCATCGCACTCATGTAGATGTACCCGTATGCAGTATCGGGTATATTGACAAACTTGGCTCTTCCACAATCCGGTCAAGTTGAACAAAACACAGTACAACGCAAGTACCCGTGCTTTTTCGCACCAGTCGAATACCTCGCGGATTACTATGGACACCGACCCTGCATGTTACCCGCGATCTCGCACCCCAAACACGCGCTCGCGGAGTCTCGCCCCTGTTCCCTGTTCCCTGTTCCCTGTTCCCTGTTCCCTGTTCTCTGTTCTCTGTTCTCTGTTCCCTAGTCCCCAGTCCCTGTCTTCAATGCTCCGGCAGCTTGCAGCAGTCTCCCGCCGTGGCCGGCTCATTCGCGCCCGCATCCAGAACGACCTTCCAGCTCCCGTCGGGCTGCTTGCGCCACATGGTGATGTACCGCCCGCTGGTCAGCACAGGGTTTCCGTTCGCATCCTTGCTGTGTCCCTCGAAGTGGCCCCACGTGTAGCCCATGTCGCCCGACGGCCCCATCATCGCGTCGGTCGGCGTCCACGTCAGTTGATAGTTCTTCGGCGACCAGTTGGCCGACTTGGCGATGGCCACTTTGCCGATCAGCGGCGCCGCTCCGTTGCCCAACGCCACTCCATCGTCGGCAAACCACTCCGCGAATGCCGCTCCGCCGCGCTCCAGGACATCCTTGGCAAAGCGCGCCTCCAGGTCGAAGAGCAGCATCTTGCCCGGCTTCACCGTCGAATCGACCAGCGGATTGGGCGTCTGCGGCTGCGTCCCGGGCTCCAGCAACTGCGCCCGCCCCACGCTCGAACCCATGCACGCGGCCAGCCCCGCCATCGCAACCAAAGAAAGAAGATTCCGCAATCCAGCCACTTCCCATCCTCCAACGCTTGGAACTCTATGCGCCCATCCTACAACGGCCGGCTCTCCGCTTGCGGCCCCCGTCCGCACTCCCTTTTCTTGAGCCGGCTCCCAGCCTCTTACATGGTCCGGAGCAGATTCCGGCGATGCCGACTCGCTGACTTGCTGACTCGCTCCCCGGCTGACTCGCCGGTCGGCTTCGTCCGCGCTATCATGTTGTACCGGGAGAGCGGCTATGTCTCAATATGTCTTCTACTGTCGCGCCTGCAAGAAGGAGTTCACCCGGATTCTCCGCATGTCCGAGCGCGAAAAGGGCCCGGTCGCGTGTCCGCATTGCGGCGGCAAACGCGTGGAGCAGGTGATAACGGCCTTCTCCGCCGTCACATCCCGGAAGAGCTGAACACCGCGCGCATCGTCCGATTCGATCCCGCAGCGCGGCCTTCCGCAGGCTCTCGCGGGAATCTATCGCACGCTCCAGCAGCAGGCGTATCTAGTGGCGTTTACCGATGCCTATCGCGTGCTCGCGGTCCTCTCGCTCGTCTCCATCCCGCTCGTACTCTTGCTCGCCAGAACCGCCCACCACAAGGATTGAGCACACGATCTCGCGCATTCAGCGCCGTTTTCATCCTGAGCGGAATTTGCCGCGCCGGGCGCCTGGCGGGCGCGGCAAACGCGGTCGAAGGATCTGCGGCCGAATCTGAGAATTATGGGTTCACGGCATCAGTGTTGTCCCGCGTCCGGCGGAGCCGTGTCGCTGGATGGTGCGCCACTCCCGCCCGCGCCGCCCACAATCCGCGCCTCCGGGCGCAACACGTGATAGTCCGTGAAGGTCACGTCGTTCAACTGCGTCACCATCGGCCCGTCCCAGCTCTGTGGTGTCGCAATCGCACCGGCCGCTGGAACCTTCGACAGGGCTAAGCCCTTCACCGGGCAGACATAGTTGCTGTCGCCGATCGTCACCGTCGCGTATTCCACCAGGATCGCCGCCGACATCCTGTCGAACGGCGGCTGCATCTGCGTCAGCACGCTCAAGCGAACGATGGCGCCCGTCGCCGGATCGATTGCGATTTCGCCGGAGTATGCGGGATAATATGCCTCCATCTTGTTTTCCTTGGGGATGAAGACCGTATAGTGCGACAGAGAGTCCGGAACCGCATAGCGGAAGACCGCCACCGGATCGCTCTCTCCTTGTTCCCAGCGCAGCCATTCCACCGTGCCGCGCATGGCGTCGCCGATCACCACCTCGAGGATCGGCCCGAACTCGCCGCTGGTGGTCAGCCCGATCGCCGGCGAACCCGGCGCCGTGCTCCCGGCCGTATTCGCTTCATTCTCTTCGTGTCCATTGCGGAAGGTCACGGTCACGCTGGTCGTACCCGCATTGTGCAGCAATCTGGCGCTTTCACCCGCCTCCGGATCGCGATTCCGGTTCACAATCAACCCGGTATCCGTACGCTGCTCCGGAGCGCTCTCAAAATGCACGGTCTCCCGCGTAGCGCTGAAATCCGGCAGGCGCGTCATTGTCGTCTTCACATATTGCACCGCCAGCCACAGCATTCGTTGCTGCGTTTCTGCGTCCGGCGCCGGATCGGGGATTGCGTCGCCTGGCGGAGCCTTGAGAAAGGCCGACGCATCGGCCAGCTTCATGAGCGCCTCGTGCGCGCGCGGCCCCGTGAATTCCGTCTCCCAGCGAGCCAGCCGCCGTGAGCTCACCCGCTGCGTGATCTCCACGTCGGCAAGCTCCTGTGCAACCTTCCCGTCCGCCTTCGTCGTGAGCTTGGCCAGAAGCTCCTCCAACTGCTCCACCGTCGTCGGCTTGGACGCCTCCGCCGGCGCCGCCATCCCCACCAGCATCAGCAGAAGAACCCACTTTCGCATCGCGTTTTCGTCCCCCCATTGCGCCAGAAGTATTGTCCGCCTCTCGTCACCCCCGCGTCCATCCGGCCCAAACCCCGGCTCCTCGGACACGTCGAATCGATCGAATCCGCGTTCCGCCGCGCGGGTATACTAAAGAGGTTGTCGAACCGGGGCCCGCACGCCCTGAAACCAGAGACCCCCGCCTCAGGGGGCTTTTTTGCCGCAGGGCGAAATCTCCCTGCCTTCCCGGCCAGCGCGTTTTAGGAACCAAAGCCGGACGAAGTGATTACTCTCAAGTCGACGCGACCAACAGGGAGCGGCGACCTTGAAGACCGCAAGAAACGCCGCACGAGTTCCTAAAACGCCGTCTTCCCCGGGGGAAGGAAACACATGGGAACACTGCTGGAGTCCATCCATTCTCCCGCCGACGTAAAAAGCCTGAGTTATACGCAATTGGCCGAGCTCGCCGAAGAGATTCGTGAATTCCTGATCCAAACCCTATCCAAAACCGGCGGCCATCTCGGCCCCAATCTCGGCGTCGTCGAGCTCACCCTCGCCCTTCACGCGGCCTTTTCGACGCCCGAGGATAAGATCCTCTTCGACGTCAGCCACCAAGCCTACATTCACAAGATCCTTACCGGCCGCCGCGAGCGCTTTGAGACCATCCGCCAGCCCGGCGGCCTCAACGGCTTCATGCTGCGCACCGAGAGCGAGCACGACTGCTACGGCGCCGGCCACGCCGGAACCGCGCTCTCCG
>JBEKUS010000081.1:0-18698 GCA_049514795.1 Occallatibacter sp. | reverse complement strand
TCGACCGTCTGCGGCATCAGCGCGTACTCGGGTGGATGCGCCAGCACAACGTCCAGTCCGAAGCGCGGCATCAACATGATCAATCCTTGCGGCACGCTGAGCGGCTTGGCGTAGCTCGGCGCATACGCCCACGATACCGCTAGCTTGCGTCCGCGGAGGTTGCGTCCAAGTTTCTCGCGGATCGTCATGAGGTCGGCCAGCGTTTGGCAGGGATGGTCGACGTCGCACTGCATATTGATCACCGGCACATCCGCCCAGCGCGCAACTTCGCGCATGTACGCGTTGCCCTCGCCGGGAATCAGGTCGTGACGGATGGCGATCGCATGTCCGTAGCTGGAGAGAATGATTCCTGTGTCCTTCGCGCTTTCTCCATGGGAGACCTGCATTACATCGGTGGTCAAAAAATGAGCGTGGCCGCCAAGCTGCGTGATTCCCGCCTCGAACGAGTTACGCGTGCGTGTGGATTTGTCGAAGAACATCAAGAAGATGGTCTGATCGGGCAAATAGCGATGCGGAACGCGCCTCTTGAACTTACGCTTCAAATCGGCGGATACGTCGAGCAGGATTTCGATCTCTGCTTCGCGGTATTCTTCGGTAGTGATGTAGTCCTTGCCTTTCAACAGCGCCTTTCTTGTTTCCAACGCACACCTCTTCCTTAAAATTGCCGAGTTAACGGCTATTTGAAGCTTCCAGCGTGGCGACGTACGCCAGGGGGAAAGCGGCATAGAATTGCGCCGCTTCGACCAGGTGGCGGATGGGGACGCGTTCGATCACACTATGCGCGACGTCTTCTTCACCGGGACCGAAGCCGATGGTCGGCACGCCCATGATTCCCATCGAGCCGACGCCGTTGGTGCTGAAGATCCACTTGTCCACAACTGGATCGGCGTTGTGGAGCGAGCGATACGCCGCAACGGCCGAGCGGACCAGCGAATGGTCTTCTTCGAGCACCCACGTCGGATAGTACTTCTGCATCGGATACGTGAGGCCGGTATAGCTGGGCGTTTCGTACTGCAACACCTCAACCTCCGCACCCTGCGCCGCCGGCAGCGCTTTCACCTCGGCGACCGCGCTCGAGAGCGTCTCCCCAGCGGTCAGCCGGCGGTCGAGATGGATGGAGCATGCGCCCGGCACCGCGCATAAGGACGGAGACATCGAGCGAATGTCGGTAACGGCGATCGTTCCCTTGCCGAGAAACGTATCGTCGCGCAAACGCGTGTTCAACTCCTCGATCTGCGCGATCAGCGGAGCTATCTTGTAAATCGGGTTGTCGCCGCGCTCCGGCGCGCTGGCATGACACGAACGTCCGCGCACGTGAACCTCGATCTCCATGCGCCCGCGATGTCCGCGGTACACGCGCAGATTGGTTGGCTCCGTGAGCACCACGCACTCCGGCCGGATCCCGTCTTCCTTGAGAATGTAGACCCACGCCAAGCCGTCGCAGTCTTCTTCCTGAACCGATCCCACAATCCATAACGTGTAGTCGCCTCCCAGTTCCAAGTCCTTTATCAACTTGCCCGCGTAAACCATGCTGGCCATGCCCGCGCGCTGATCGCTGGAGCCGCGTCCGTAGATGAAACCATCCTCCACTTTGCCCTTGTACGGATCCCAGGCCCATTCCTTGGGATCGCCAACACCGACGGTGTCGGCGTGCGCGTCCATCATGATCACGCGTTTGCCTGAGCCCATGCGTCCGAGCACGTTGCCCATGGCATCAATGCGCACCTCATCGAAGCCCACGCGTTCCATCTCCTGCTTGATGCGCTGAACGACAGGACCTTCGTGGGAACTTTCGCCGGGAATGGCGATCAAGTCGCGCAGAAAGCGGACCATATCCGCTTCCAGCGCGTTTGCGGCGGTGAGTAAACGGGCGGAGTCAATCGTAATCATGTCGATCCTCAGTCGGCAGCCCTTGAGGCGGTTCGTTCGGTGAGAGTTTGGGGTACGTCTTTCGCACGCACCGGAAGTTTCGGGAAGCGGATTCCGATAGCGTGGTAGGCGGCGTTGATCACGGCGGGGGTGGCCGTATTTATGGGAACTTCGGCGATGGACTTGGCCCCGCAGGGGCCTAGCGGTTCCTCGTGGCCCGAATCGCTTTTCTGGCGAATCAACGCCTGGCAGAGGACGATGACCCGTTGTTCCCGTTCGTTTGCCAGCATCTCTCTCACCTGCCTTCCTTGGTGCGTTCACGGCTGTACGGAGTGTCTTTCAGCGGCAAGCTCGCGCGGAACTTGCCATCCCGTAGCCAATAGGCGCAGGCGATGGCGGGGGCCGTGGGAATGCTCACGATTTCGCCGACTCCCTTGGCCCCGTACGCCAGCTCCGCCTGATTCTTCTCGATGATGTGGCACTCGATCTCGGGCGTTTGTGTGGATCGCAGCAGTCCGATCGTGCCGTACTTGACCGCGGGTGCGCCGTTGCGCACGCGGAACTCCTCGGTTAGCGCATAGCCCATTCCCATGACCACGCCGCCTTCGATCTGCCCTTCCACGCCATTCGGGTTGATTGCCCGGCCCACGTCGTGCGCGGCCACCACCTTCTGCACTCTGCCCGATTCATCGAGCAGCACGACCTGCGTGGCATAGCCGTAGGAGACGTGACTCACGCGGTTCGGCTTGGGAGAAGTGATGGGGTCGGTCACGCAGTCGTACTCGCCGAAGAACTCGCGGCCCTCCAACTCCGCGACAGAATGATGATCCAACTCCCGCCTGAGCGCAAGGGCGGCTCTGCGGGCCGCTTCGCCGGTGATGGTGGTCTGGCGGGAGGCAGTGCTGGTGCCGCTATCGGGGGTGACGCCCGTGTCGGGCGCGTGAACCGCGAGCATCGATTTGTCGAGGCCAGAAGCCTCGGCCACAATTTGCAGCACAACCGTCGCAATGCCCTGTCCCATGCAGGCGGCGCTGGTGCAAATCACGACTTTGCCATGGTCAATCATCAACTTGACGCGGCCGACATCCTTCACGCCCACACCTTTGCCGGTGTTCTTGAAGGCGCAGGCGATACCAGCGCCGGGATGCGCATCGACGACGTCCTTGACGGCCAGCAGCGTTTCTTTGAGCGCGGTGCCCTCATCGGCGATCTGACCGTTGGAAAGCACGCCGCCCGGCTCGATGGCGTTGCGGAAACGAATCTCCCAGGGAGAGATACCGACTGCGCGGGCGAGCAGATTCAGGTTGCTCTCCATGGCGAAGCAGGTCTGCGTGACGCCGAAGCCGCGCATGGCGCCGGATGGGATGTTGTTGGTGTAAACGGCGCGGCCTTCGATTTCGACGTTGTCGACCTGGTACGGGCCGGCCGCGTGCGTGCAGGCGCGCTGCAGAACCGGCCCGCCCAGCGAAGCGTAAGCGCCGGTGTCGGCCACGAGGCGTACGCGCACCGCCGTGAGCTTTCCGCTTTCGTCGCACGACGCGGTGCAGTCAATCTCCATCGGATGGCGTTTGGGATGAACGCGCAGGCTCTCGTCGCGGCTGAAGGTGAGCTTGACCGGCCGTCCGGTGTGCCATGCCAGCAGCGCCGCGTGATGCTGAACGGACATGTCTTCCTTGCCGCCGAAACCGCCGCCCACATATTTGCCGATAATGCGCACCTTGTCGCCGGAGACGCCCAACATGCGGACGATCTCGCGATGGTCGTCGTACACGCTTTGTCCGGCGGTGTAAACGGTGAGCGATCCGGAGGGATCGGGGACGGCGAGCGCGCTTTCCGGCTCCAGGAACGCATGTTCCTGGCGCGGAGTCGAGTAGTGTTGCGAGACGACGTGTTTGGATTCCGCGATCGCCCGATCCACATCGCCGCGCCTGACCACCGTGGTCGACAGGACGTTTCCGCTGGGATGCAGGCGGGGCGCGCCTTCCGCCAACGCCGCTTCCGGCGACAGCAGCGGTTCGCGTTCCTCGTATTCGACGCGGATCAGTTTGATGGCCTGCTGCGCGGTTTCTCTCGTGGCCGCGGCGACGAGCGCCAGAGCGTCGCCGACATAGAGGGTCTCTTCTCCCTCGGCGATCATCACGGGCCAGTCGTAGACGACGTGGCCGATTAGCCGTTCGCCGGGCACATCCTTCGCCGTGAGGACCGCCTCAACGCCGGGCAGCGCGCGCGCGGCCGAGATGTCGATGCGGCGAACAAGCGCGCGAGGAACGTCCAGTCGAAGCACAGCGGCGAACAACATGCCGGGAACCTGCATGTCGTCGACGAACTCGCCGGTTCCCAGCAGCTTCTCAGCGACGTCGGGCCGCACCGTGCGGTCGCCCACCCGGACTCCGGGCTGCTCCGCCTCATGCGATCCGCCATTGCGCAGCGCGGTTGCCGCCAAGAGGATTGCGCGCTCCACCTTCGCGTACCCGGTGCAGCGGCAGAGATTGTAGCGAATGGCAGATTTGACTTCGCCGGCCGATGGCGCGGGATTCGCATCGAGCAGCGCTTTGGCGCTCATCACCATGCCCGGCATGCAAAAGCCGCACTGCACGGCGCCGACCTCGCCGAAGGCCCATCCATAAACCTCCCGCTCGCGAGCGGAGAGGCCTTCGGTCGTCGTCACCGCCTTGCCATCGACCTTGGCCACAGTGAGAGTGCACGCGCGCACTGCCTTGCCATTCACGATCACCGAGCAGGAGCCGCAAACGCCCTCGTCGCAGCCGTTCTTCACGGAGGTCAGGCGCGCGTCGTCGCGCAGATACGCGAGCAGACTCTTGTCCGCGCCGACCTCGACTTGGTGTTGGTTGAGCGTGAACCGGTGCATGACGATTACTCCCCGGCCGCTGGCGGACGCAAGGCGAGAATCTTCTTGTTGTACTCGCCAACTTTGGCGTATTGCGCATCCCAGAAATCCTGGTTGCGTTGGAGCGAGAGAAACTCCTTCGTGTAACCGAACCTGAGCCAGTCCTGTTCCTTTTGCTGGAAGAGCCGCTCCTTCGCCGCCGGCTTGCGGAAGTCGAAGACATGGTCGGCGTTTGCGCCGAGGAAGATTTCGTTTGCCCAACGATCGAGGACCGCGGGCGTCAGTTCCGGATAGTGGCTCTCCATCTCCTTGAGCACGGAGGGATAGCGGTCGAAGCCGTCCGTTGCCACGGTGACCACGTTGTCTCCGGGGCCGAGGCGGAGGTATTTCGCGAGCTTGATCGCGCCGAGCACGTTGCAGATGCCCGATGGTCCGAAGCACTCGCGCAGCCCCAGCGCCAGTTCGCGGTCCACGCCCATGCGCACGAGCGTATCCGTTCCGTCATGGAAGATCTTGACGCCCTGCAATGTCTCTTCGTCTTTAATGAGGATGACGAAGTCAGTGCTCAGCACATTGTGAATCAGGGTGCACATCTTGTCGCCGATGCCCTCGATGCGGTGGTGACCGCAGCCGCCGTTAGCCAGTGTCGGGCACTCGAACGGCTCAAGTGCGGCAATCTTCGCCGCAGGGAACGCGACCTTGATCTGGTCCGCGGCGGCGATCGTTCCCGCCGAACCCGGCGCCGAGGCGAATCCAGCGATGCGTCCGTTGCCGACGCCCTTCACCGCGTCGATGGCGCTGCCGCCGGTGACGTGGCGATGGAAACGGTAGTTCGGGAAGAGCTCGAACTGCGCC
Organism: Occallatibacter sp.; assembly: GCA_049514795.1. Taxonomy (GTDB): domain Bacteria; phylum Acidobacteriota; class Terriglobia; order Terriglobales; family Acidobacteriaceae; genus Telmatobacter. The sequence goes on along the minus strand of JBEKUS010000081.1, from coordinate 13,126 downwards.
AGCGCCTTGTTCTTGGGGTTCTTCATCAGTTCCCGCGTCTTCTCAATTGTCAGAATTACGTCGGACTCGGACCCTGGCGTTAACTCCAACTCACCGCCGTACTTCTGGATGCGCTCATAGCGCTCCTTGCTCATGCCGGAGGGCATGATGACGATGGCGCGGAATCCGAGGAGACGGGAGATGTAGGCTGTGCCGATGCCGAAGTTGCCCGTCGAGGGGCCGAGGATCGTATGCTCGCCGGGAACGATCTCGCCATCAACCAGTCCTTCCATCAGCGTGCTATACGCTGCGCCGACCTTATGCGAGCCGGAGGGGAATCCACAGCCGAGCATGACCACGACGTTGGCGTCGATTCCGGTGAGCGCCGGGGGCAGAACGACCTTGCGGACCTGATTGGCCGCATCTTTCCAGGTGATGTTGAAAAGGTTGATGGGGTCCAGTTCGTTTTCGTGCAGGGCGGTGAGTGCTCGAACGCGCACGCTTTTGTCGATCCGGCTCGGGTCGAGCATCTCGTCGTAACTGGGGCCGAAGGGAATGGTTGGCATCGTATATCTTCTCTCTCTCGTGTTGCTTCTTCCGCGGCGTCAACTCGCTGTTGCCGCGAGGACGATCTCGCGAACCTGCTCGATTTCGGGCCGCACGACGATCGGACGGCCCGCGGCACGAACCGCGCTCTGAATGTCTTTCAGTCCGTTCCCGGTCATGATCAGAACAGCGCTCTCGCTGTGGCCGATGATGCCCGATGCGACAGCGCGCCGTATCCCCGCAACGCCGGCGACGCCTGCAGGTTCGCCAAACACGCCGGCGCGGCGCGCCAGGAGCGGGATCGACTCCAGGATGTCCTCATCGGATACGGCGACGAACGCGCCGCACGACTCGGTGACGGCTCGCATGCCCTTGGCGAAGTTGCGCGGATGGCCGACGGCGATGGAATCCGCGAGTGTATTTGCGGCGCAGGGAGTCAATGCGCTGCGATCGCGCCAGGCGGCGACGAACGGCTGGCAGCCTTCGGCTTGTACTCCGAGGATGCGCGGCAAGCGGGGAAGAATGCCGAGCCGGTGCATCTCGGTGAGCCCCTTCCACACGCCGCCGATTGTGCATCCGTCGCCGACGGAGACCACCACCCAATCGGGGAAGATGCCGGGAGTGAGCCGCATGAACTGCTCGGCGAGTTCCAGCGAGACGGTCTTCTTGCCTTCGATCAGGTAGGGATTGATGGCGCAGTTGCGGTTGTACCAGCCGAACTCCGCGGCGGCCTTCATGCACAGTTCCCAGGCCTCGTCGTAGGTGCCCTGGACGGAGAAGACGCGTGCTCCGTAGACGAGCAACTGCGCGACTTTTGCTTCCGGGGCGCGCGCGGGGACGAAGATGGTCGCCGGGATTCCGGCTGCAGCAGCAAAACCGGCAAGCGACGATGCGGCGTTGCCCGTTGAAGCACATGTGATCTGCGCGGCTTTGTTTTCGAGCGCTTTCACGACGCCGACGGCGCTGGCGCGGTCCTTGAACGATGCCGTCGGGTTGCGGCCCTCGTCTTTAACCCAGCAGCGGGCGACGCCCAACTCGGGCGCCAGGCGGGGCGCTTCGTAGAGCGACGTCCAACCGACCTGCAAATGAGGGATCAACTCGGGCGAAGTGATGGGCAGGAGCGGCAGATACCGACCCATGGAGAGGTCGCGATTGGCGGCGAGGGTTTCCGCGTTCAGCTTCGCCTTGACCGCCTCGTAGTCGTAGAGGACGTTGAGAATGCCGTCGTGGTATCCGCAGACAGGGCAGTAGTAGTCGGCTTCCGCCGTCGAATACGTGCGCCTGCAATGAACGCATTGAAGCCCGGTTACGAACATTCGCATCTTCCCGTCCGGCGCCGCGCTGCCGCCCACAGAGCCGGAATCAGAACGACATGGTCATCGCCCGCAACTTGCAGCGGGTTAGGCAGAGCCCACAGTGAAAGCACTTCTCTTCGTCGATCTCGAGCCGCTTGGCATCCTTATCCTGGTGAATCGCTCCGTACGGGCAGCTCTTCTCGCACATTCCGCAGAGAGTGCAGCGCTCCATATCGACGCGAGGGGCGCCCTCGGCGTGCGGAGCGCCGCGCTGCCGCATCCGGTGGACCGTCAGGCCGCTAATCTCTTCCACCGACGCGTACCCGTGCTCGTCGAGGAACGCGTTCAATTCGCGGGCGATCTTCGCGTAGACGGTGGGGCCGCGGAGAATCGCTTCAGTGCAGATCTGCATGGCCGACGCTCCGGCCATCAGCATCTCGGCTGCGTCGCGGCCGTTCGAGATTCCGCCCACGCCGAAGATGGGAATGCGCACGGCGCGTGCGGCTTCGTAGACGCAGCGCAGAGCGAGCGGCTTGATGGCCGCGCCGGAGAGCCATCCGAAGCCGTCCCTGCTGCCCATCAGCGGCAGGCCGGTTTCGAGATCGATGCTCAGGCACGGGCCGAAGGAGTTGATCATCACGAGCGCATCAGCGCCCGCGTCCTCCAGCGCCAGCGCGATCTCCTGAATGTTGGGATGCGGGCTCAGCTTCATGAAGACCGGAACGTCAATGGCTTCCTTGGCTGCGGTGAGCGCATCGATGATGGGCGCGATATTGTTGCCGACGTAGTGCGTGGAGAGTTCGAGGGCATCGGCGAAGGGCTTGACCAACGGCGCGAGCTCGCGAATCTGCGCGACGGTGTAGCCGAGGCTGACGATGACGGGCAGGCCGGTCTCGCGAGCCAGCGCGTATTCGGTCTCGATCCATTGTTCCTTAGGCAGTTCGGACCAGAGCTCGGTGTTCAGGAAGCCGCCGCGGATTTCGGCCATGCAAGGGCGCGGAACATCGGCGGGATCGACGGAGATTGTCTTGGTGACCAAGCCGCCGGCGCCGCCGTTTGCGGCAGCCTGCAATGCGGCGCCGTCCTTCACGGGAGGTCCGGCTGCGGGCAGAATGGGGTTCCGGAGTTCCAGCCCGCAGACGTTCACACACAGATTTGCCATCGCGCTTTCCGTTCAACCGAGGTTCCGAACGCCGTCAATATTCCAGCGTCCCGCCATCGAGGTTGACAAGTCCTGTGGGCCAGGACAGCCCGCGGCAGCCAGCCACCGATGGCGCACCGCGGTTGTGTAAACTCATTGTCTTGTAACGCGCTCAAAGCGATTGTGATTTGAATCACAACAGATGGTCGAGGCGCTTGACTAGAATCCACGCACCATGGAGAAGCCTGCGGATTTGCTGGTTGGGAACGGCTGCGTAATCACCCACGACGAAGCCCAGCCCCTCCTGGAGGATGGTTGCGTCGCCATCCGCGAGGGCGTGATCGTGGGCGTCGGGGCGACTGCCGCGATACGGGCGGCGCACCCCGGGGCGCGGTTCCTCGACGCGGGAGGCCGCGCGATCCTGCCGGGGCTTATCAATACTCACACCCATCTCTACAGCGCCTTTGCGCGGGGCATGGCGCTGAAGGACGCGGCGCCGGGCAACTTCACGGAGATCCTGGAGCGGCTGTGGTGGCGGCTCGACAAGGCGCTCACGCTCGACGACGTGTATTGGAGCGCCATGGCGGGGATGATCGATTGCATCCGCAACGGCGTAACGACAATCTTCGATCATCACGCGAGTCCCAATGCCGTGACGGGCAGCTTGCCGCGCATCGCGGAGGCGGCGCGCCTGACCGGCGTGCGAAGCTGCCTGTGCTACGAGGTCTCCGATCGCGACGGCGCCGAGATCGCCGCGCGGGGCATCGAGGAGAACCGGGCGTTCCTCGTGCAGTGCAGGCGGGACGGCGGCAATCGGTTGCGCGGGTTGTTCGGACTGCACGCGTCATTCACGCTGAGCGATAAGACGCTCGATCGCTGCCGCCAGGTTGCGGCGGATCTCGAGGTCGGCTTTCACGTGCATACGGCGGAAGCGCTGGCCGACGTGGAGGCCTGCATCCACGAGCACGGCAAGCGCGTGGTGGAGCGCTGGCACGAGGCCGGCATTCTCGGACGGCGCACGCTCGCGGCACACTGCGTGCACGTGAGCGAGCACGAGGCGGACCTGCTGAGCGAATCGCAGACGGCGGTGGTGCACAATCCCGAGTCGAACATGGGCAACGCGGTTGGCTGCGCGCCGGTTCTGGAGATGATGCGCCGCGGCGTTCGCGTCGGATTGGGAACCGACGGCTACACCGCAGACCTATTCGAGTCGATGAAGGCGGCGAACCTCGTGCAGAAGCACCACAACGGCGACCCGGGGGCGGGGTGGGCCGAGCCGCCGCAGATGCTTTTTCAAGAGAACGCCGCGATCGCGAGCGAGTGTTTCGGGCAGACGATCGGCAAGCTGGTTCCGGGCGCGGCGGCGGACATCATCGTTGTCGACTACGATCCGCCGACGCCGATGAGCGCCGCGAATCTGAATGGGCATCTGCTGTTTGGATTCACAGGAGGCGCGGTGGCGACGACGATCATCGGCGGCGAGGTCGTGATGGAGGAGCGCAAGCTCGTGGTGCTCGACGAAAGGGAAGTGAGGGCCAAGGCGAGAGGCGCGGCGGCGGGAGTGTGGAAACGGTTCTAGGCGGCTCTCGTTCAGCTCGTTTGCACCGGATTTGGTGCAACGGGGCCAGAAACAGGCCCATAAGCAAAAAGCGGGGCGCCTCCCATAACTAGAAGGTTACGGGGGGTGCCTCCCCTGGCGTCTGGAAATAACTGCTTTGGTTTCATGGGATTGGCGCAAATAGGGCCCGCTAACCGGCTGATTCCAAAGGACTTCTTTGCAGATGTGTCTCAGCAAAGGAGTTAGAAGCAGTTGTCAGTTGTCAGTGATCAGTTGTCAGTAGCAGTTGCCAGGAGCCTGCGTCTTTCCTATTGCTGGATTCATTGTGTGCGAAGAGGCGGGAATTATCTGCAAGAAACAGGAAATAAGGGAGTGAGGGAGCAAGGGGCGAGGAATCAACAGCTTAGAACTGGCTCGGATGGCCGATTGGTGCGGCGACGATCTTGACAGGCGCAGCGAGTCAGCCGGTATGCAGGTCGGCAGAGGTGATTTCCAGATCTCAGAAGCGGAGGCCTGGGGCATTCGTTGGCGTGGTAGATCGCCCTCCTAAGGACCTGGTTGCCCGCCGAGATTCACATCGAAGCGAGGAATTCGTCGATGGCGGTGCGGAAGGCACGGATGTGGCCGGGAGTTGTGCCGCAACATGCGCCGACGATGCTGACGCCGGCTTCGAGAAGCGGACGGACTCCTTTCACCATCTGCTCCGGGGTCTCATCGTAGACGATCTTTCCCTCCACCAGGCGCGGCTTTCCGGCGTTGGGCTGAACCATGACCGGCAGGCTGGTGACGCTCTTGTATCGCTCGACGGCCAGGAGGGCGTGGGGCATGTCCATGCCGGCGCCGCAGTTAAGGGCGACGATGTGCACGCCGTGCTCGGACATGAATTTGGCGGCGCGCTCCGGAGAGACGCCCATCATGGTGCGGAGCTTCGATCCGTCGGCGCTGACATCGTAGGCCATGGAGCCGATGACGCATTTGGCGCCGGCCTTCTGGGCGGCTGCAATGCCGAGGGCGAGTTCTTCGAGGGCGGTTTGCGTTTCAACAATGATGGCGTCGGCGCCGCTCTCGACCAGGGCGGCGGCCTGCTCATCGAATGCGAGGCGAACCTGATCGGCGGTGAATTCGCCGAAGGGCTCCATCAAGCCGCCGAAGGGGCCGATGTCGCCGAGGACGTATCCGTCACGGGCGCCGAAGGCCTGGCGGGCGATCTCGACGCCGGCCTTGTTGATGTCGGCGACGCGGCCGGCTTCGCCGTGGCGGTTGAGAGCGATGCGCGATGCGCCGAAGGTGTTGGTGATGATGCACTCCGAGCCGGCTTCGGCATAGCGGCGCTGGATGGCGAGCACGCGGTCGGGATGGGTCAGGTTCCACGCGTCGCCGCAGCCCCCCTGTTCCAGCCCGGCGAGAATCAACTGCGTGCCCATGGCACCGTCACCGAGCAAAGGCCGATCGAGAATCGCTTCGTGCAAGAGTTTCTTCATGGCTCCGCCCCCTCCCTTTGTACCAGAGCATAGCGGATGGCTTCTAGGGCCGAGCCTTCTCAGAGCTCAGAAGCTGCCGAGCATGAGGCGGAGCCTTGCCTTGCCATCCTCGTCGAAGCTGAGTTGCAGGCCGACTGCGCCGACCGGCGTGTGAAAGAACGCTCCGGCCGACGCGCTGTGATGCGTAGTCCAGCCCTGGAATCCGTTGTCGAACCGGCCACCCTCATACCAGAGCGCGATGCCGGGATGCGATGAAATGCGCGGCACCTTGGGGCCGTACAGGATCAGACCCGATCCGCCGGTGACCACGGTGTCGGAGTGGAATTCCTGGTAGCGGAAGGCGGCCATGTTGCCGAGGTCGCCGGCAACGAACTGGTCGTAGTAGTCGAGCTTATTTCCGAAGCCGGTGCCGGTGTGGCTCAGCGCGAAGAAGGTCAGATGCTGACTCAGCGGTTCGAACACGCTGGCCTCGTTCTGGAGGAAGGGAAAATCCTCGCTGCGCCGAAACGTGTATCCGGCAGAACCCTCGACCCGCACGCCGTGCGTCGGCAGCCCGCCAGAGTTCTCCGTGTTCAGGATCCAGCGCATCTCCGGTTGCGCGAAGCCACCATCGCGCGACGAAACGCCGTCGACGGCAACCTGTCCGCTGTGGGAGTCATACCCGGCCTGCATGCCCAGGCGAAGCTGCGCGAAACGCCAGGTTCCGACCCCGGCGTAGAAGGCGCCGCCGACGCGGTCCCGGAAATCGGTCTGGCGCGTTGGCCCCGCATAGCGGTTGAAATGAGTTCGCCCGGCGAAGAACTGCGGCGCGATGAAGTACAGGCTTCCGCCGAAGGGCTTGTAGTATTCGGCCTGGATGCCGGGGTCGTAGCCGAGACTGGCGGCAGCCAGAAAGCGGGTCTTGTAGGCGGTTTTTGGAACCGTGATCGTCGAGAACTTCACGTCGAAGCGAGGTGGTTCGCCGGGAGACATCGCATATTGCCCGGACACGCGCGCCAGCGTCTGTTCGGTCGGGCGCTCGGCGAATTTGACTTCGTAGCCGCTCTGTCCGGCATCATTCTGTCCCCATCCGTAGGCGGCGCCTGGAATCGTTGTCGTGGAGACAATGTCGGAGAGAGCCTTCTCCAGTTGCTGCTCCGTAACCAGGCGGTCATCGAGGGCTCTGCGAATCTCGGACTGCGCGCTCTTCTGGTAGGCCGGATCCGGACCGGCGACATCAACGACTCTGCCGCTTTGTCCGGCAGGCTTGATTCGCGCGCGGCGCTGGGAGAGATAGGCGTCCCAGTCCTGCTGCGAGAGTTCGTACGGAGCCAACTCGGAAGCGTGCGCCTTGGCCGCGTCATATCCCGCTTGAACGATCTCCTGCCAGCGCTGGTAGTCGGTTCCCGAGAAGCGCCTGGTGTCGACGGAGATGACCAGGTCCGCCTTGGCCAGCGAATGTTTTTCGTTGTTCGAGACCGCGAGAGAGATGGTGCGCTGCAAGACGTCGGTGAGCGACTTGATCTGCTCAGGCTTCGGATTGGGCGTCTCAAGCGCGATCGCGATCACGATCTTTGCGCCCATGCCTCTGACGGCATCGACGGGGATATTCTCGAGCACGCCTCCGTCGACCAGAACCATCTGGTCCAACTGAACGGGGGTAAAGACTCCGGGGAGGGACATGGTGGCGCGCAAGGCGACGGGCAACGAGCCTTTGGAGAGCACAATCGCGTCGCCGCTCACGAGGTCCGTGGCGACGCAGCGAAACGGGGTGGGGAGCCGGTCGAAGTCGGTGATGCCGGAATCGGCCAGCGTGAGGCGGCTCAGCAACAACGACAGGGCTTCGCCGGGGTTGAGGCCCGGCGGAAGCGAGAAGCCTCTGCCCAATCGCAGTGTCCAGTCGCCGGACGTGCGGTTCCACTTTTGCTTATCGACGATGGGCTGGTCTTCGAACTGCGGGCTCGGGTTCAGCAGAGCATTCCAGTCCGCGCCGGAGACGGCCGTCTGGATCTGGGATGAGTCCATGCCGCCGGCATAGAGGCCGCCGACAAGGGCCCCCATACTGGTACCGCCGATCCGGTCGATGGGAATGTGACGCTCCTCGAAATAGCGAATGACTCCGATATGGGCCAAGCCGAGGGCGTTTCCTCCACTGAGGACCAGACCGATCTGTGGCCGGGCGTCCTCTTGAAGCTGCTGCCCCGCGGCCGTCAACGGCAGCAGGAACCCAAGAATGACCCCGCAGAATGGCATTGCACGGCGTGTTCGCATCGGAGGCCCTCCCTCGAGTCTTTCTCCGCAGTCGCGCGTGTCTATTATCCCCGATGCGACGCCTGGCCAAATTCCGGCCGGTTCAAGATGAGGACGGTTGCCGACCGTGTAGAATCGTTCTTCATTCGGTAGGGACGGCGTTTGGGCGGGGGAGTTGCAGGAGGAGGCGTGAGCGAGCTGCGGGTGACCAAGGCGGTTTACGAAGCGATTCGCGCTCACGGCGAGGAGACGTACCCGCACGAGTGTTGCGGGGCGCTCTTAGGGCGCTCGGCGGCGGAGGGCGGCTGGCGGATTGAGGCAGCCGTGAAGGCCGGCAACGCAAGGACCGATTCGGCGCACAACCGGTACCAGATTGCGCCGAGCGAGCTGGTCAGGATCGAACGTGAGGCGCGGAGCAGGGGATTGAGCATTGCCGGGTTTTATCATTCGCATCCGGATCACCGGGCGCATTGGTCGCAGACAGACTTATCCGAAGCGCACTGGCTGGGGCGCTCCTATGTGATTGTTGCGGTGGCGGAGGGCAAGGCCGCGGCGACAAACTCCTTTCTGCTGGCGGGCACGACCGAGGAGGACAAGCACTTCGAGCAGGAAACCATCGAGGTGATTGAAACAGCCGAGCCTTTGCAGGCCGGAGTGAATCAAACAAAGCGTGAGTGAGGGACCGTGCCGGGGGAACTGCCGGAACTGACCAAGGATGAGCTGGCGCGCTACTCGCGCCACTTGATCCTGCCGGAGGTGGGCGAGGAAGGCCAGCGAAAGCTGAAGGCCGCGCGCGTGCTGTGCGTGGGGACGGGCGGATTGGGTTCTCCGCTGGCGCTGTACCTGGCCGCGGCGGGCGTGGGCACGCTGGGGCTGGTGGACTTCGACGTGGTGGACGCGAGCAACCTTCAGCGGCAGATCATCCACTCAACCGCCGATATCGGGCGCAAGAAGCTCGACTCGGCCGAGGAGAAGCTTAAGGCGCTGAATCCCGATCTGAACGTGTTGAAGCACGACACGCGGCTCACGAGCGCGAATGCACTCGAGATCCTGAAGGACTACGACGTGATCGCCGACGGCACGGACAACTTTCCCACGCGGTATCTGGTGAACGACGCGTGCGTGCTGCTGGGCAAGCCGAATGTATACGGGGCGGTCTTCCGATTCGAAGGACAAGCGAGCATTTTCGGCGCCGGGGAGGGGCCATGTTATCGCTGCCTGTATCCGGAGCCGCCACCGCCGGGTTTGGCGCCCAGTTGCGCCGAGGGCGGGGTGCTGGGAATCCTGCCCGGCCTGATCGGGATCATCCAGGCCGCGGAGACCATCAAGCTGCTTCTCGGCAAGGGCTCGCCGCTCGTTGGGCGGCTGCTGCTCGTGGACGCGCTCAACATGCGTTTCAGGGAATTGAAGCTGCGCAAGAATCCCGAGTGCCCAGTGTGCGGCGCGCATCCTAGCGTGACTCGATTAATCGACTATCAACAGTTCTGCGGCGTCAAGCCAGCAGCCAAAGAGGAAAACACAGTGAAGAATGGAATTCCGCAGATTACCGTGACCGACCTGAAGCGGCGCATCGATGCGGGCGAAGACCTGTTCATTCTGGATGTGCGCGAACCGTTCGAGTATCAGATCGCCAACATTGGCGGCAAGCTGATTCCGATGAACGAGGTTGCGAAGCGGCTCGCGGAGATCGACCGCGATCGCGAGATTATTGTTCATTGCAAGATGGGCGGGCGCAGCCAGCGCGTTGCGGAGTTCCTGAGGCAATCGGGTTACGAGAAGGTGGCGAACCTGGCCGGAGGCATTCAGGCATGGTCCGATCAGGTGGATGCTTCGGTGCGGAAGTATTGATGCAGGATTCGGCCGAATCAACTACGGGAGGTTGGAGCACCGGACGGGAATTGAACCCGTGAATACTGGTTTTGCAGACCAGCGCGTTAGCCACTTCGCCACCGGTGCCCGTTCCGCCGAGCCCGAGACTGCTTGCGAGTGCGGCGGATGAATCCATAGACAATCCCAAACTGCGTTTACTGCGGCTGCGAAACCGTGCGCAGGCAGGGTTTCACGGTTTTGTAGCCGGGAGAGATTTTGCCGGCCTCTTCGTTGCAGACCGCGCTTGCGACGATCACGTCGCCGCCCACATCTCCGTTCATGAAAGCGGATCGGCACTGCGTGGTTTCGGCCGTGTAGTCCGGCGCGACTTCGTTGGTGCGGAGCGACATGCAATGTTTCCTCATGGGGAAGTCGCCTGGGTAGATTTGAATTGAGCCGCAAAAGCAAAAACCCACTCGACCTAGCGGCGTCGAGTGGGTTTCTTGAAGAATCTCAAAAACTTGGTTCGATTCTCTAGCCACACACCCGCGCCGCTCTGCTCCGACAGCAGCACGCACAGGCGCGGGTTTGAGAGAATCCTGACATTCCAAACAGGATGCGAAACCGCATCTCTTCGATCAAGATCAGAGTAAAGCCTGAGATGGAGCGTGTCAACCGCGAACCGGACGGAAGCGCGAGACCTCATCGGAGCCATCCCTTTGAGTCCAACGGTTTCTGTTCGGCTCCATTGTGATATCACAATCACGCGTCAGAGGCTTCCTCGATAACTCACCGCTGGCGTCGCGGAGGGGATGAGTGCACGAGGGGATCTCGAATCGATCCCGCCGGTCTGAAAAACGCGCAGTGGCTTGTTCCGTGGAAAGCCATTTCCGGCCATTTCAGGCGGGTTGCAGCGGCGACCTCGCGGCGAAACCAGTTCGACAAAACCAGATCCGAAACCAGCCCTTATAGCGCAGCCGTTAGGACCGCGAGTAACTCTTCGCCCGTGAGCGGGAGCGGGTTGGCCTGCATGCTGCTGGCGCGGGCCGCCTTCACGACGACGCCGGGCAAATCGGCTTCGGTGATTCCCCAGGCGCGAAGAGCCGGTACGTCGAGCTCGGCGCAGAGAGCGCGCACCCAATCGATGCCCTCCTCCGCGCTCGCATCGTTCAAGCCGGTGAGCAAGCGAGCGATGGCGGCGTAGCGTTCCAGGGCGGGATGCTGGGGCGCGCGCGCCCGCAACGCGGCGACATTGGCCGCCATGCCGTGCGGCAGCAACGCCGCACAGAGGGCGCCATGCGGCGCCTTCCACGAGCCGCCGAGCGGCGCGGCAAAGCCGTGCACCACTCCCAGTCCGGCGTTCGCCAGCGCCAAGCCGCCAAACAGGCTTGCCAACGCCATGTCCTGACGCGCCTCGCGATCCGCGTTGTCGTGATATGCACGGCGCAGCGCGCGGGCAGCGCGTCCCATTCCCTCGACGCAGATTGCATCCACGAGTGGATTGGCTCGTGCGCTGACATACGGCTCGATCAGTTGGGTCAGGGCATCGAGGCCGGTGGCCGCGGTGATCGCGGGCGGCAGTCTATAAGTGAGCTCGGGATCGACCAGCGCGACCCGCGGCAGCATCAGCGGGCTCCGCAGACTGGCTTTGACGCCGTGCTGCGCCGACGCGAGCACGGCGTTGCGCGTGACTTCGCTGCCGGTGCCGGCCGTGGTCGGCGCCGCAATGAACGGCAGCGGCGGGACCAAAAGGACGCGACCCTTTCCCACCACCTCGAGAAAATCGAGCGGCTCGCCGCCGTTGGCGGCAATGGCGGCAATCGCTTTGCCGGCGTCAATTGCGCTGCCGCCGCCAAACGAGACGACGACATCGCATGCGGCTTCCCGCACACGCCGTGCGCCCTCGCGGACAAGTTCGACTGTCGGTTCGCCGGGCACCGCAAAGGTCTCAGCCGAGAGAGCCGAGACAAGCGACGCGGCGCGTTCGGCCGAGGCGCCGGTCACCACGAACGGACGGGCGCCGAAGGCGCCAGTCAGATCAGGGAGACTAGCAACTGTGCCTTCGCCGAAGATAATGCGTGTTGCGGTCGCAAACTCGAAGCGCATGGTTCTACCAGCCGAGGAGATCGGGGAAGACTGCGTTGAACTTCACGCTTTGGCGCGGCGCGGCCATCATCGGCGCGACCGCATCGCGCCACTTCGCGTAGTGAGCGGTCTCTTTATGCGCAGCCGCAGCTTCCGGCGTGCGATAGACCTCGATCAGAACGAACCGCGTGGCGTCGTCCTGCTGCTGCACAACATCAAAGCGCGCAATTCCGGGCTCCTGGACGCTCGAGCTGGCGTTCTCGATGGTGGCTTGCGTGAATTCCGCCACCGACTCCGGCTTGACGTGGACATGAACGTGAACAATAAGCATCGGACTTGCCTCCGCTCCTTATCCTACCGCCCAGCCGCGTTGTACAGGCACGACATTCCGGCGGCCTTCCATTGCATCCTTCTGATCCGCCGCTCCTTTGGGGATCCGTGAACGCCTCAGCCTGAAACCTGACGATTTAGGGGAATGGACAGAGGGCTCCGCTGCTCTCCGGCCGTTCAGAGAGAGTGGGCGTACGAGGGAGTGAATCATCTCTGGATGGAGTTCTCTGGCGAAGGATCGATGCGGGAATTGGCAGAGGTTGGGGATTTCGCGGCCCGCATATTATTGATAATGAAATGTCTGTTGGAATGGCGGTAGTCGCAGTCCGGAGCGAACCCGTCTCCTCGCCAAATTCCCGTTAACAGGGAAATTTACAGGGAATTTCATCATCTTGGCGGCGGAAACACTCGCCCGAATCGTTATATCAAGCTGAATTGAGGATGGTTACGGTCGATGATCGCCATTGATCTTGGCAAACAGAGCAGGGAATTATCAGGGGCATAACAGGGAATTGATTTCCCCGTTTCGCCACCGGATCAGGCTGATACACACGCATTCGGCACCACGACATCATTTGCAAGAACTGGCCCACTGAGCTACCCCCTTCGGTTAGTCCACGGATGTGAGAGCGCTCGGGTTTGAGTTTAGCTGGGAGACCTGCTCACAGCCGCC
>JBEKUS010000080.1:0-18961 GCA_049514795.1 Occallatibacter sp. | reverse complement strand
GGGGCTGGCCATTTCCGGCGCTATTCGCGCCCGCATAGATCGCGCGTGACTCAGGCGGCCTTACGGGCGGTTACAGCGAAGATGCTCTGGTGGGACGCCTTCCCCTGCCTGGCGCTGCGGCTTTCTTCGTCAATGCGGAATTGGACGATGAGCCCGTCCAGTTCATTGGCGAGCGCGCTCATCTTCTCGGCCACGGTGCCGGTCGCGGTGGTGATCTGCTGCATGGTCGCGGAAGCGGCCTACAGCGAGCGCTTGGTCAGGTCTCTCGTCAGCCGGTCGATCCGGTAGAGGCCGATGAGCGCCGCGAGCCCCTGCAGGATGCTGAGGGTGAAGACGATCCCGAATGAGAATGCGAACTTGCGCTGAAGTCTCCTGTTCCTGAATGCGGTCATCGTGATGGTTTCTCCATTTCCCCGGCGAGATGTTCCCTCTGTCCAGGGTCCGGCCGGAGCCGCATCGATCGGCTGGCAATGGTCATACTTGCAGGTGTCCGGCGGACCGGGGCCAGTTCATCGCCGCTCCGGTCTACGCCGAACTTCAAAGAAATGCACTCGGGCCCATCGTCAAAAGTTGAAGATCGGGCCGAATTCCTCGCGAACGTCGTTCCACTCGCGGGAGGGGACACCCCTGAACAACGGCAGAGGCTCTTCAGGATTCGCATGCGTTGTGTAGAGCGATTGCTCGAACGAGAACGAGACCCAGCGATTGAGGCTGTAGTTCAACGTCCCCACCGCCATGGTGCTGTAGCGTCTCGTGCTTCCGCCCAAGCGAACGAGATCACGCGTTTTTGCCTGGTCAACGCCATAGAGCGCATACAGCGACCAGCCGGCATTCGGTCCCGCCGAACGAGCGTGGAAGATGCGGGAGAGCGGCAGACCGAGCTGGACGAATCCACCCTCGGTCCGGATCGGACGCTGGGGGGCGACGACCTGCTGTCCTGACCCATTGGTGCCGAAGACGAGCGTCGAAGAGCCATCCATGGAGGAAACCGACGCCGTGCTAGTCAGGCCGGCTGTGTCGTTGAAATAGCTGTAAAGCTGGCCGGCGAAGAAGTAGCGGAGGTCCGCGCCGCTGTAGAACTTGCCGATCAGCGTCGCGTACCGCGTGGGCAGTTGCCATTCAACATCCCAGCCGTCGGTGTGGCTGCTGGCAGTGGCGCCCGTGGCAAAAGTCTTCTGGTAGGCGGTGGGAACCGCGGATGCGAGGACGATCGCGGTTCGGTTGCCGCGCTCCGCGCTGAAGACGAGCTGTGCCGGAGCCACACCGGGCGCATGGTCCAGTTGCCATTGAGCCACAAGCCTGCCTTCCAGGTCAGGACGGTTGGAGTCGGCCCCCTGCCGCTCGCCATAGCCCAACTGTTGGGAGATGTTGGCTGCAGCGGGGGCTAGGCCGGCCGCAGGCAGCGCGACCGCAAACTCCGGCATGATCTGGAAGCCAGCGGATTTGTGCGTGTACCCGACGCGCATCTGCGGCGTGCGCTCCCAGAGAGCGCCGAAGCCGATTCCGAGCCCGGTGATCTCGGAGATATTGGGTAGCGTGGAGGAGCCAAATGGCGTCCAGTCCTGGCCGAAGAGGGCGGAGATCACATTCTTCTTGTCCGCCGAATAGTCCAGTCGCGCCCAGGCTAGGCGCAGGGAAGGATTGCTGGAGCGGACGCTGGAAATGTTCCGGTTGTCGGAGCGGTTGAAGTTCCCCTCGAAATCCATCTCGAGCTTTCCGGAGATACTCCATTTCGGATTGGGGTCGGTCCATATGAAGTTAAAGCCAAGCCGACTGCTGCGCGCCTTGACGTGAAACTCGGGAGACCCGTCCGGCCCGGTATCGCACAGGAACCCAGGAAGCGGAAAATCGTCTCCGTTGGGCGAAGAGCTGTCTTCGACGGCAGTGGCTTTGATGAAGCCGTAAGGGGTCAGGCCCACGCCGTTTGTCTTAAACGCCGGGGCAGCGCCCTCGCGGGGGATCCCGCCGACGGGCAGGGCGCGAATGGGCGTCAACGCCGGGACGACGGCGGAGGACGCGGGCTTCTCGACTACAGACGGCGCCCCCGGCTCGGTCGGATTGGGCGGCTGTTGCGTCTTCCGAACCTCGGCCAAGCGGGCGGGTTGCGCTGAATCGGGCAGCGGGAGGAGCTTGGGGGACTGCGCTGCGATCTGCGCCTGCGGAGCTTCAACCGACGGCGAAACAGATGACGTCCGCGGTTCCTTGCCGGCGATCGCCATGTAGTCGCTCTCGGAGATAACCCCTTTCACCAGAAGAAGATGCGCCAACTGTTCTTCGGCCTCCCGTGGTGTAGCAGCCTGCTCCACCAGCCTGGCCTCATCGGCGGTTATGACGCCTTTCCTGAGAAGGATCTCAGCGAGCGGATCACGCACTTGCGTAGCTTGCTGCGCAGAAGCCGTGACGAGAAGAAGGCCAGTCAGAAGCACTGGCACAACATAGCGGAAGGAGGGGCAAGCATATCTTGTCGTTCGCATTGTGAGAGTTCCGGAAGATGAATGGTTATCGGCATCGGATCGCGAATATTATATAGGGCGGCCTCTTTCATCGAGGGGGACTTCGCAGCCTGTGCTGTTTTGGCACGACGTCTCGCGACTGTCTCAAAACAATCCGCTTACGCACATCGGAGGGCGTCTTCGGCGTGCGGCACAGCGAATAGTCCGGCGAGCCGGCTGTTTGCTATAGGATCAAACCATGTTGCGAGTGAAGCGATTGGAGGCAGACGCACGGTTGCCGGTGGTGGCGCACCCGGGCGAGGACCTTGGTTATGACCTGTTCGCGCTGGAGGGGGTGCACCTGGCGCCGCGCACCACGGTGAAGGTGCGGACGGGCATCGCCGTCGAGGCGCGCGATCCGGATACCGGGAGGGCGCTGGGGCTGCTGGTGCGCGACCGATCGTCGATGGCGGGGCGAGGGGTCGCCACGACGGGCGGTGTGATCGATGCCGGGTATCGCGGTGAGATTCTAGTGGTGATGACGAACCTGGGCGATCAGGCCGTAGAGCTGAAAGGCGGCGAGAAGATCGCGCAGATGGTTCCGGTGCCGGTGCTGACGGGCGCCGTGGTGGAGGCCGAAAGCCTGGAAGACTCCGTGCGGGCGGCGAAGGGCTTTGGCAGCTCGGGAAAATGAACGGCCGCAGGCCGACTTTCGACCCAGAGTCGCGTCAAACGGACACCTGGAAGCGGGAAACGTGCGCGACGAGACGATCACAGGGGCCACCCAAAAGGAGGACCGCGATGATCACGATTCTTGGAGCGGGCGGGGCGATCGGAAACGAACTGGTGAGGTTGCTGGAGGCGCGGAAAGAGACCTTCCGGCTGGTTGGGCGGAAGCCGATTGCCCGGCCGGGCGCCGCGGAGACGGTCGCGGCAGATCTCTCGGTCAAGGACCAGTGCGCGGGGGCGGTGGCCGGTTCGAGCACCGTCTACCTTCTGGCCGGGCTGAAATACGACCACCGCATCTGGGCAGAGCTGTGGCCCCAGATCATGGCCAATGCGATCGAAGCCTGCAAACAGGCCGGGGCGCGGCTGGTCTTCTTCGATAACGTGTATATGTACGGCAGGGTTACGGACGAGATGACGGAAGAGACTCCGTTCCAGCCCTGCAGCAAGAAGGGGGAGATCCGGGCGAGGGTCGCGTCGGCGCTGATTCGCGAATGGCAAGCCGGAAACCTGACCGCGATGATCGTGCGCGCGGCGGATTTCTACGGGCCCAACGCAAAGACGGGAATTCCGAATACCCTGGTCTTCGATCCGATGTGTAAGAAACAAAAGGCGATGTGCCTCGTGGACGATTCCATGCCCCATTCGTATTCCTATACGCCGGATGCCGCCGGGGCGCTGGTGAGGCTGGCTGGCGACGATTCAGCGTGGAACCAGACATGGCACGTGCCAACGGCGCCGAATCCTCCAACGGGGAGGGAGTTTATCGAAAAGGCGGCGGAGGCGATGGGAGTGCCGGCGAAGGCCCGCGTGTTGAGCCGAACGGCGATCCGCGTCTTCGGGTTGTTCAATCCAGTGGTGGGCGAGTTGCACGAGATGCTGTACCAGAACGATTCGCCCTACCTGTTCGATTCGTCGAAGTATGAGCGGGCCTATGGAATTGCCGGGACCCCATATGCCGAGGGGGTTCGCGCGACCGCGGTCTCATATCGGAACGCTTCCTGACGGGACCATTCCGCAGGTCGCCGCGCGACATCGAAGGGCTCAAGACCGGAACCACGCCGCGGGCGGCTGCGTATCATAGAGACAGGACCATGAAGTTCGCCGAGGCTTTCAAACTCGCCCTGCAATCCCTGTGGGCCAACAAGATGCGCACCATCCTCACGCTGATCGGCGTGGTGATGGGCGTGGCTTCCGTGATCATGGTGATTACGCTGGTGAACGGCGCCAACCGCTATGTCGCGACGAAGCTGTCCGGTTACGGCGCCGATGTGTTCACCGTGACGCGCATGGCCAGCGTGATCTTCTCCGCAGACGACTATTTCCGCTACCAGAAACGCAAGATCGTCCGCGTCGAGGATTATCAGGCAATACGCGACGCCTGCACGGAGTGCAGCGAGGTGGGAGCGGAGTTATCCCGGTCGACCACCGTCGTGTACAACGGCCACTCCAGCAACAACACGGAGCTGCGCGGGTACACGTGGACGATGCTGTCGCTGAACAACGTCAACATCGAGATCGGTCGCGGCTTGACGCCAGCCGACGAAGAACACGGCACGCACGATGCGATCGTGGGCTACGACATCGTGGACAACATCCTGGGTGAGGGCGACCCGATCGGCAAAGAGATTCGGGTGAACGGGATTCCCTACACGATCGTGGGCGTGGGCGAGCGGCAGGGCAAGACGCTGGGCTTTTCGCAGGACAACTGGGTGGCGGCGCCGATTGAGACCTACCAGCAGATCTACGGGTACAACGATTCGGTGGACATCTACGCGCGCGTGGCCGGCGGGGCGCAAACAATGGAGCGTGCGGAAGACGAAGTTCGCGTGCTGATGCGCACTAGGCGCCACGATGCGCCGGGGACTCCGGACGACTTCGAGGTGGAAACCAACGACACATTTCTCGACATTTGGAAGCAGATCAGCTCGCTGTTCGCCAGCGTGGTGCTGGGTCTGGCGTCGATCGCGCTGGTGGTGGGCGGCGTGGTGATCATGAACATCATGCTGGTGAGCGTGACCGAGCGGACACGCGAGATCGGCGTGCGCAAGGCGCTGGGCGCCAAGCAGCGCGACGTGCTGCTGCAATTCCTGATCGAGAGCGCGACAATGTCGGTGACCGGAGGAGCGATCGGCGTGCTGTGCGGGATCCTGGTGGGCAAGCTGATCACGATCGTCATCGGCTTCCCGACCAGCGTGCCGGTGTGGGCTGTCTTTCTCGGCCTGTTCCTGGCCGGCAGCGTGGGCATCTTCTTTGGCGTGTATCCGGCGAGCAAGGCCGCAAAGCTCGATCCGGTCGTCGCGCTTCGCGCGGAGCTGTGAGAAGCAATTATGGCCAGAACCGGACAAACCGGCGACTCCGTGAAGATGGCGCTGGATACCCTGCGCACGAACAAAATGCGTTCGGGGCTGACGATCCTCGGCATCGTGATCGGCGTCGCCACGGTGATCTCCATTTCCTCGGTTATCAACGGGCTGAACAACCGGGTTTCGGACTGGGTTTCGTCGCTGGGATCGAACGTGTTCTGGGTGTTTCATTTTCCGGTGATCGGCGTGCGGCCGACGGCGGAGATGCTGGCGCGTAAGAAGCTGACGATGGACGATGTGATGGCGCTGCGCACGCTGTCGCACGTGGTGGCGGCCGACGGCGGATTGCAGCACGTGAAGGCCCAGTTCCGCGTGGGCGACGTAGCCGTTAAGTACAACGGCAAGAAAGTGGCGGGCACGATTCTGCAGGGGGACACGGCCGAGGTTTCGGATGTGAACGACCTGACGCTGATCCAGGGACGCATGTTCACCGACGACGAGGATGCTCGCGGGGCGCACGTGTGCGTCCTGGGCCACGATACAGCCGAAGAGCTGTTTGGCAGCGATCCGGCGATCGGCAAGGAGGTGGCGGTCGAGTCGGGGCTCTACACGGTGATCGGCGTGCTGGACAAGCGGAAACAGGCCTTTGGCGGAGGAAAGAACCCCAACGACAACGCGGTGCTCTTCCCCATGGGTACATTCCACAACCTGCACCCCGAAGACAAGGACCTGTGGGTCAGCGTGAAATACGACGACCCGAAGAACAAGGCGCTGGTGGAGGAGGAGATCCGCGAGACGCTGCGGATCCGGCGCAAGGTGCGCGTGGACAAGCCGGACGACTTCGAGATCTTCGGACCCGATTCGCTGAGCAAGCTGTGGACGCAACTGACCGAGGGGCTGGTGATCTTCATGATCGCGGTTTCGAGCGTGGGGCTGATGGTGGGCGGCGTCGGCGTGATGAACATCATGCTGGTGAGCGTGACCGAGCGGACGCGCGAGATCGGCGTACGCAAGGCGATCGGCGCCACCAAGCGGACAATTCTCACGCAGTTCACGACCGAGGCGATCACGCTGTGTTCCATCGGGGGCATCGTGGGCATCCTGATCGGCGCCATCATCACGTGGATCGTGTATCTGCTGCCGATTGGGCTGCCGGCAACGCTCTCGACGACATGGGTGCTGGTCGGGTTCGGCGTTTCGTGTCTCATCGGCCTGGTGTTTGGGATCTACCCGGCGTGGAAGGCGGGCAATCTGGATCCGATCGAGGCGCTACGCTACGAGTAAGGTTGGCAACAAGGAGACGGGAAAGCGCGATTATCTGCCTTCATCTTCCTCTACGCTTTTCCCTTTCGTTTGTGCCGACGGGGTTGCAGACAAGAAGTCGCTGGCCTAGAAAACCGGCGGTTCTGGGAGTTTTATGCCAAAAGGGCAGACGCGCGAAACGGTAATGCTCGCACTCGACACGCTCAGGGCGAACAAGATGCGCTCGGGGCTGACGATCCTTGGCATCGTAATCGGCGTCGCCACGGTGATCTCGATTTCGTCGGTGATCAATGGGATCAATATCCGCGTATCGGGCTTTATCAACTCGCTGGGGTCGAATGTCTTCTGGGTTACGCGTGAGTCGATCATCGGCGTCCGGCCAACGGCCGAGATGCTCACGCGGAAGATGCTGACTGTCGACGATGCGATGGCGATGCGCTCCATGCCCCACGTGACGGCGACCGACGCGGAGGGCGACTACATCAAGAGCTTCCAGGTGGGCGCAGTCAGCGCGAAATACAACGGCAGGAAGGTGGCTGGGACAATTCTCGCCGGAGTGACCTCGGAAGTCGGCGATGTGACGGAGCTGGAACTGGTGGAAGGCCGGCTCTTCACCCTGGATGACGATCAGCGGCACGATCACGTCTGCGTCATCGGGCACGATACCTGGGACAGTCTCTTCGACGGCCAATCCGCCGTTGGCAAAGAAATCTCGGTCGAATCCGGGCTTTACACGGTAGTCGGCGTCCTGGATAAACGAAGACAGCCATTCGGCAGCGGCAAGAACCCGCGGGACAACGTGATCCTGTTCCCATTCGGCACGTTTCACGACCTGCATCCGGAGATCAAGGACCTGACGCTGATCGTGAAATACGACAGTCCGCAGAACAAGGTTGTGGTCGAGGACGAAATCCGCGAGACGATGCGCATTCGCCGAAAGGTGCGGGTGGACAAGCCGGATAATTTCGAGATCAGCGGGCCGGAGGCGATCACGAAGCTCTGGGGCCAGCTCACGGGGGGTCTCGTGCTCTTCATGATCGCGGTTTCGAGCGTGGGGCTGATGGTGGGCGGCGTCGGCGTGATGAACATCATGCTGGTGAGCGTGACCGAGCGGACGCGCGAGATCGGTGTACGCAAGGCGATCGGCGCCACCAAGCGGACAATTCTCACGCAGTTCACAACCGAGGCGATCACGCTGTGTTCCATCGGGGGCATCGTGGGCATCCTGATCGGGGCCATCGTCACCTGGATCGTGTATCTGCTGCCGATTGGGCTGCCGGCAACGCTTTCGACGACATGGGTACTGGTCGGCTTCGGCGCTTCGTGCGCCATCGGGCTGCTGTTCGGGATTTATCCGGCGTGGAAGGCGGCGAATCTGGATCCGATCGAGGCGCTACGCTACGAGTGAGAAGACCGTTGTCAGTTATCAGTTTGCAGTTGTCAGAAACTTCGCGTTGCCGCGGCGCTAACTGACAACTGCAAACTGACAACTGTAAACTGCCTTCGTGATGACCCACGTTTTGGCACAGGCCGTGGAGATCGCGACGACGGTGCTGGCGGTGGCCGGGATGGGGTTCTTTCTAGCGGCCATCGTGGCGGCGCGGATCTTTCTGAGTCGGCAGCTTGCTTCGAGGCCGGAGTTTGCGCCCGGTGTCAGCATTCTGAAATCCCTCAAGGGCCTCGATCCCGGCATGATGGATGCCTTCCGCAGCCATTGCCGGCAGAACTACGCAGGCGAGTTCGAGCTGCTGTTCGGCGTCTCGTCGCTTGACGATCCGGCTTCGGCAGCCGTGCGGGAGCTGCAGGCAGAGTTCTCGGAGCGGGCGATCCGGCTGGTGGAGTGCCCGCAGCGGTTGGGCACGAACGGCAAGGTGAGCACACTAGTTCAGCTCGCCGCGGTAGCCCGCTTCGAGGTTCTGCTCATAAGTGACTCCGACATCACGGTGGGCCCACGGTATTTGGAGCGGGTGATGCGGTGCTTCGAATCCGAGTTCCAGCCGGCTGGGATGGTGCGCCCGCCCGTGGGGTTGGTGACAACGCTCTACCGCGGCAGAGCGCACGGCACTCTGGCGTCGCGCTTCGAGGCCCTGGGGATTGCCACGGACTTCATCCCCGGCGTGCTGCTTTCGAGGTGGATTGAGGGTGGGCTGCATTACGGGCTCGGCTCCACGCTTGCCGTGCGGCGTGACGCCCTGAAAAAGGCTGGCGGGTTGCTGGCGCTGGTGGATCACCTGGCCGACGACTACGAACTGGGTGCGCGCGTGGCGAAGGCCGGCTACCGGGTGGAGCTGAGCGCCGAGGTGGTGGAGACCAGCGTTCCGGCCTACAGCTGGCGGGGATTCTTTGACCATCAACTGCGCTGGCTGCGAACGGTGCGCTGCTCACGACCTGGCGGGTATGCCGGCCTGGTCCTTACGCACGGACTCGGCTGGGCGGCTCTGAACGTACTGGCCAGCGGGCTGAGCCCAGTGAGCCTGTGGCTGTTGGGGTTGAGCTTCTTTCTGCGCCTGGCGCAGGCGATGACGGTGGGCGCCGGAGTGCTGATGGATCACGAAGTGCTTGCGAATCTTTGGCTTCTGCCACTGCGCGACGCGGTGGCCATGGGCCTCTGGGTGGCGGGATTTGCCGGAGACACGATCGTATGGCGCGGGCAACGGTTTGCGCTCAAGGACGGAAAGCTGCACAAGATTGCCGACCTACTCAGCTAGATACCCCGGGGAAGGCTTGATTATTGCCCGTTTTCCACATCAATTTGCACCATTCTTGCTACATATCAAGCCGGAGATACCGGGAACACCTCTCTAAGTAGTACGAAATAATTGAGTTCTTCGCAGGCCGGCGCAACATCGACACCGAGAGGCATTTACAGAAGATGTCATCGTAAGCCATTTATGTTCAGCTATATATGCTTTATTCTCCTATTCTTCTCTTATCAAGAGAGGTGCGCGGTCATTCGGCGATACTCGCTGAGTCCATGCATACAGAAACGGCCTGTGGAAACTGTGGATTATTCTTTCGCCGAATCGGCCGGTTCGTCGGCGGCGCGGATGGCCTTTGTGTCGATGGCGAGGCATGCGCCAAGCTCGTTGAAGTCCTTTTCCCAGCGCGGGTGGTCTTCGGAGTCCAGTGCGGTGAGCGAGCTGCCTGAGGCGCGCAGAATCTCGTACCAGATATTCTGTGCCTGCCACAGATTCAGCTCGAAGGGCATTTCGGTGAGCATGCGCGCCAGCACCAGGGCGCGGTCGAGCATCTCCAGCGATCCCGAGGACATCTGCAGCTCGATCATGGAGCGCTTCATGCGCTCGCCGGCGATGTAGGAGAGCGTGGCCGTCTCAAGCGGGACGTTGTCGGCCTTGGCCATCGCGAGGTAGGAGCGCAGGAGCGCCTGATCGATGGGGTCAATCTCAAGCACGCGGCGCAGCCCGGCGTTGACGGCGAAGCCGGCGGCGAGGGTGAGCGCGGGCGGCTTGGGCAGGCCGGCCTGCGAAAGGTAGTGCAGAAGGCTGGCGTGGTCCTGGTAGATGGTGGTGAGCGAGTTCTCGATGTCCCAGAGCGTGGAGTTGAGGATGAGCTGCACGATTCGGCGCTGCTCGTCGGAGAAGAGCGAGGTGAGCGAGTAATCGGCGTGGCCGTAGAAGCCATCGAGCAAGCGCATAACCTGGGGGAAGTCGGCGCGCTGCACATAGCCCGCGGCCTCGGCGGAGAAGGCCTCGAATGCCGCGGCGTCGGAGTCGTCGTAGGCCTTGACGGCGGCAGTGATGTTCTGATCGCCGAAGTGGAGAACCGCGAACGAGAAGGTCTGCGCGTGCCCGGTGACGGCGCTGGCCACGTGTATGCGGCCCAGCGCCAGGCGTCCGCGGCCTGAATTGAAGATCTCGTAGGAGAGGCGGCGGATGTGATAACAGAAGAGGTCCGTTTCATCGGCGAACGAGGAGAAGACTGAGCTGATGGCGTAGTGGGCGGCAACCTGCTCGAGATGGAGCTTTTTGGTTTCGACGCATTTTCTGTAGATGCGGGCGCCGTCGCCGGCGGCGGGGTCGTTTGAGTGCGCTTCGGCCAGCCGCGAGAGAAACGCAGGCTCCAGCGGCGCGGCCTTCTTGCCGAATACTTGCCCGGCGAGTTGAAGAACGCGCGCGGCGTAGGCGATGACCTGCACGGACTCGATGCCGGCGATGTCGTCGAAGAACCAGCCGCAACTGGTGTACATGAGCTGGGCGTGGCGCTGCATTTCCATCAGTTCGAGGCCGCGCACCTGCTCGTCTTCGTCGAGCGGGTGTACCTGGTGGTCGGCGAAGAAGCGGTCCACGGACTCGGGGTTGCGATCGAGGACCACCTGAATGTAGGCGTCGCGGGCGGCCCACACGTCCTTGAAGAGACGGCCGGACTCCTTCTCGGTGAGGGGAACGAGCGCGTCGCGCAGCTCGTCGAGCGCTTTGCGCAGCGGGGCGCGCCAAGCCTGGTTCCCGCCGTGATTCCCCACATTGCAGCCGCAGTCGGAGCGCCAGCGTTCGACGCCGTGCATGCAGCTCCAGGATGTGTTGTCGACAATCTCGCACTCGAATTCGGGCGGAAACTGTTCGAGGAAGCTGGCGTAGTTCGTGAGCTTTACCGTTTTGTCCCGCTCAAGCTGGCGAAGCGCGTAGGCCAGGGCCATTTCGCCGTACTTGTGATGGTGACCGTAGGATTCGCCGTCGGTGGCCACATGAACCAACAGCGGTTGCGCGCCGTCTTTGAAGCACGCTTTGAGGCGCGCTATGAGATCCTCGCCGGAGTTGAGAAGGCCCTCGAACGCGATGGCGCGAGAGACCGGCCCGTTGTAGAAGAAGACGGCGATGGAGGCGCCGGAGGGGAAGCGCACCAGATACGGGTGCGTAGTGTCGACCGACGCGTTCGGAGTGTCGGTCCAGGCCGAGCCCTCCTTCAGCAGGCGAATGCGCTTGCACTGGTGCGGCGCGAGGACCGTGAACTTGATCTCGCTGGCGGCGAGCGCCTCCAGCGTTGCCGCGTCGGCGGCGGTCTCCGGAAGCCACATACCTTCCGGCTCCGTGCCAAAGCTGCTCCTGTAATCGGCGATGCCCCAGCGGATTTGCGTGTCGCGGTCGCGCGGACTGGCCAGAGGCAGAATCATGTGGTTGTAGGCCTGCGCCATGGCCGAGCTGTGGCCGTGGCAGCGCCCGCGGCTGCGGCGTTCGCCGTCCAGGACCATGCGATAGGTGCGCGGCGCATTCTCTCTCAGCCAGCTCAGCAGCGTGGGGCCGAAGTTGAAGCTGATGCGCGCGTAGTTATTCACGATGCGCGTGATCTGGTTCTTGGGATTCACCACGCGCGCCGCGCCGTTCGATGCATAGCACTCCGCGCAGACGCGCTCGTTCCAGTCGTGATAGGGAGCGGCCGTGTCCTGGGTCTCGACCGTCTCGAGCCATGGGTTTTCGCGTGGCGGCTGGTAGAAGTGACCGTGAATGCAAACGAAACGCTTACCAGGAGGCATGATGGTTCCGATCGATCGCGCCGCGCTCAGAAGCTTCCGGCTGCTCAGGCTATTTTACGGCCAGCGCCGATGGCTTTATCGGCCAGATCGCCCGGCAGGTTCAGTGTTCCGGGCCAGATCGCAGGCGCGCCACAGGTACCAGCTTGCGACGGAGCGGTAGGGCGCCCAGCGCCGGCCGCGGCGGAGGACGACATCCGGCTTCGGCAGGTCGGCGGCCTCGAGCGGGCGCGACCTGGGCACGCGCTGGAAGGTGAGCGCAAAGCCCTTTCGCACCCCGTAGTCGGTGACGGGCAGGACGTCGGGCCGGCCGAGGCGGAAGATGAGCAGCATCTCGACGGTCCACGTGCCGATGCCGCGCACCTCGGTGAGTCGCTTGACAATTTCGGCGTCGGGCATTTTGCGGATGGCGGCGTGCGAGGGCACGGTGCCGTCGAGCGTGCGGGCGGCCAGATCGCGCAGGGCCTTGATCTTGTTTCCGGAGACGCCGGCGGCACGGAGCGGCTCGTCGGGCGTCGCGAGCAGGAGTTGCGGCGTGGGGTTGCCACCGAAATACTCGCGGACGCGGCGGTGGATGGTGGCCGCGGCCTTGCCGTGCAACTGCTGGTAGAGGATCGACTCAAGCAGCGACTCGAAGGGAGAGACGGACTGATCGAGCCGGAGCGTAAAGGGGCCGGCGCGATCGATGAGCACGGCTAGTTTGGGGTCGCTGCCGCGGAGGTGCGCGACTGCGGCGGCAGGATCGAAGGGAAGTTTGCGGTTGCGGCCGTCGTGAATCATGAATGGAGTCTATCGCGCCGGGATCCGCCTTCGTCATTCATGAGGACGAGGAAGAGCCGGCGTCCGTTCGATTTGGACGCGTGAGCCAAGCCAACGTGGCGGAAAGCGAGGTAAGTATGAGGGGCACCAAAGGGTTCTGGTGCAATCGAGTGAGAACCAGCACGGATGCCAAACCTATGGTGCAAACGAGCGCCATCGCTCCAAAGCAGGTCCAGCGCGGAACCAGCAGCAATCCGGCTCCGAGAGTATCGAGTGCGCCGGTGAAGTAGCGGAACCACTGGCCCCAGCCGACGGCCGCAAAGAAGGCAACCGTTTCAAGAGATCCGCTGAGCTTGGCTACGCCAACTACCAAGAACGTTGCGCACAACAGCAATCTAAGTATCCTTATGCCGATTGTGCGGCTTCTGTTGGCAGGACCGTCCGTCATAGTGGTCTCTATCCCTTTGGATCGATACGCGTAACGCGGCGGGCCCGTTCCCCTTGCGTATGCGGAAGAAGGTTCCTTTGAGAAGCCGCGCCCTTCGGCGCATGTCGCTTCGGAGTGGGAGAATGGTCGGAGGGGCCTTCATCCCAATAAGGAGTGACACGCCATGAAGATGCGGCCGGGATCGCAGACGGGATTTCTGCTATGCGGCAAGGAGTGGATTGAGGGAGAGGCGCTGGAGGTGCGCTCGCCCTGGGACCAGGGCCTGGTGGGCCGCGTGACCGTGGCGACGCGGGCCGACGCGCGGCAGGCGGTGAACCACGCCGTGGCCAGCCTGCGCCGCACGCGCGCTTTGCCGCGATGGAAGCGCCGCGAAATCCTGGAGGACGTGGCCGCCGCGCTGATCGAGCAGAAGGAGCGGTTCGCGCAATTGATCGTGGCCGAGGCGGGCAAGCCGGTGCAGATGGCGCGGAGCGAGGTGGATCGCTCCGTGTTGACCTTCAAGACCGCAGCGGAGGAGGCGGTGCGGCTGGGCGGTGAGAGTATCCCGCTGGACCTGACCGAGGGCAACGAGGGCCGCTGGGGACTGGTGGAGCGATTTCCCATCGGGCCGGCGCTGGCGATCGCGCCGTTCAACTTCCCGCTGAACCTGGTGGCCCACAAGGCCGCGCCGGCCATTGCCGCGGGCTGCCCGGTGATCGTGAAGCCGTCGCCCCAGACGCCGTTTACCGCGCTGGCGCTGGGAGAGGTGATCCTGAAGGCCGGCTGGCCCGAAGAGGCGCTGGCCGTGCTGCCGCTCTCGAACACCGACACCGCCTGGATGGCCGAGAAGGAAGACCGCATCAAGCTGGTGAGCTTTACCGGCTCGGCCAAGGTGGGCTGGGAGCTGAAGGTGCACTCGGGCCGCAAGCGCGTGCTGCTGGAACTGGGCGGTAACGCAGCGCTGGTGGTGCACGGCGACTGGATCGAACTGGACGACGCGGCCCTCCGCACTGCCCGGGCGGCCTTCGGCTATGCGGGCCAGTCGTGCATCAGCCTGCAGCGCGTCTTTGTCGATCGGCGGATCTTCCACACCTTCCTGTGGAAGGTGGTGGACCACGCGGGCAAGCTGGTCGTCGGCGATCCCGCGAAGGAGGAGACCGAAGTGGGTCCGCTCATTCGCCCCTGCGAGGCGGAACGCGTGGAAGCATGGGTGAAGGAGGACCTGGCCGCGGGCGCGAAGCTGGTGACGGGCGGCGAGCGCAAAGGTTCCGTCATCGCGCCGACCATCCTGACCGCGACCAAGCCCGGGATGAAGGTCCGCGACGAGGAGATCTTCGGGCCGGTCGTGGCCATCGAACCCTACGACGACTTCGAGGACGCATTGGCCGAGGTGAATCACTCGAAGTACGGGCTGCAGGCCGGCCTGCTCACGCGAGACGCCGGACGCATCCTGACCGCCTATCGCGAGCTGGAGGTCGGCGCGCTGATCGTGGGCGACACCCCGAGCTGGCGGCTCGATCCCATGCCGTACGGCGGCGTCAAGGAATCCGGGCTGGGGCGCGAAGGCGTTCGCTGGGCCATCGAGGAGATGACCGAGCCGCGCATGCTCATAATGACGTCGCTTGATTGAGGCAGGATCGGCGGGGTAGCCGCAGCGCAGCGGTGCGCGGCTGCTTCGAGCAGTGAAATCGGCGGGAATTCGCTTGCCCTGCCCGATTATTTCGCCATCTGCAGCATGGCTTTCACGTCGGCGGCGTGGGGCCCGTCGGGGGCGAGCTCAAGATACTTCTCGAGCGCCTGCCGAGCTTCGGCCGTAACATCGACGCTTCCTTTGGCGTCCATCGGCGCCGAGACGAAAAGCGCCGAGCCAAGCAGGAACCACGCGTCAGCCCGGCTAGGATCGGCCTGTAAGCTCTTCCGGCATGCCGCGGGCGAGTTCTGTGTGTCGCCTGTGTTGTAAAGTGTCGCGCAGAGGCTAAAGTAGGCGATGCTGGGGTTTGCGGCCAGGTCTGCCGCGCGATTGTAGGCGTCGATCGCATCCCTATTGCGGTGCAGCTTCAGGTACGCGTTGCCCTGCGTGAGATAGATCCTCGACTTCCCGTCCTTCCACACCGTATCGGGCTGGCCTTCGGCAGGCTTTTCCTTGTCCGCCGCGGCCAGCGCGCGGTCGCAGGTTGCCAGGGCGTCGTTCATCGCCCCGCCGCGCATCTGCACATCGGCCAGTAACCAAAGATTCTCCGCCGTAGGGCTGTGATCGACAAGCTGTCGCGCGGCGGCGATGGCGTGCGGCCAGTCTTGGGCGCCCATGGCCTGCTTGTATTGGGCAGTGAGCGCTTCGGGAGTAGTCTGAGCAGCAGGCATTTGCAGAGCGGATGACGGGGCAAAAACCAGCGCCAAAGAGATGGCGGCAGCAACGCAAACGAAACGGCGCACGGCGCACCTCTGCAGGTTCAGGATCGATGGAACGCTGGCGCCAGAGTAGATCGGCGCCGTATTGAAAGCAAGGCGCCACGATGCAATTCCCGGGTGGGCGCCTGAGGTGACAGAGCAGGGACAGTTGTGCGGATACACTCCCCCTCCAGGGTTGATAGGACAACCCGGAGCGTTCCAAACGACGGCGCGGGCCAGTTGTCTCCGCTTATCCCTTTTGGATTCCCGTGGCGTTGGAAGGCCTGCAGGATCGCTGGAATCTTGGTTCTGCCTGAACCACAACTTTCTTCCCGCCGTGAAGACACAGAAGGCAGATCCGGGAGAGGCTACGCCTTCTGCTTGGCCTTGGCCCGAACCGCGGCCCAGCGCCTGCGCTGCGCATCGGCAATGCGCTTGCGCGCTTCCGCGCTCAGGATGCGCTTCTTCCCGGTCTTGGCCTTAGCGGGACGCCCTGTTTTGGTGGCAGCGGCGCCGATGTTAGCCAGCAGAGCACGTGCCTGTTGAAGTCTCGAGATTTCGGAGTCTATTTGGGAGAGAATGTTCTCGATCGCCATGATGTAAGGATAAACTACGTCGGGCACTTTCGTACAGGTTTGTCAAGAGAACATTTGACTCCATAACTTGGGGGTAAACATCGGGGCAGAACCGTCTATCTTTGTCAATGACTTAGGGTCCTCAGGGCATTTTGGATCTGTTCCTCCGCACTCGCTCGACGTGCCAGCCGCTGCTTCTGCCAACCGCGAAGGAAGTTGCGCCCCTTAACGGTGGCAGATGATCTACGGGGTAACGCCGGCCGGTGCGCGCTTCCACGCATAGAGCGGGAACCGGTTCGCCATCTCGGCCACCTCGCCGCGAATGCGCTTGAGCGCCTCTTCGTCGTTGCGCTGTTCGAGAGCTTTGGCGATCCACGCGGCAATTTGGCGCATCTCGGGCTCTTTCATTCCGCGAGTGGTGAGAGCCGGCGTGCCCACGCGGATGCCCGAGGGCTTGAGAGGCGGGTTGGTGTCCCATGGAATCGAGTTCTTGTTCACGGTGATGCCGGCTTTGCCCAACGCCGATTCCGCCTCGGAGCCGAGGATGCCTTTTTCGAACACGTCGACGAGCATCAGGTGATTGTCGGTGCCGCCGGAGACGAGCCGGAAGCCGGCCGCACGCAGGCCCTCGGCCAGCACCTTGGCGTTGGCTACGATCTGCGCGGCGTAGGTGCGGAACTCGGGTCTGAGCGCCTCGGCGAAGGCGACGGCTTTGGCGGCCACAATGTGCACAAGCGGGCCGCCCTGCTGGCCGGGAAAAACGGCCTTATCGACAGCCGCCGCCAGATCCTGGTTGCAGATGATGAGCCCGGCGCGCGGGCCGCGCAGGGTCTTGTGCGTGGTGGTGGTGGTGATGTGGGCGTGCGGCACCGGCGAGGGATGGACGCCGCCGGCGACCAGGCCGGCGACGTGCGCCATGTCGAAGATGTACACCGCACCCACCTTGTCGGCGATCTGGCGCATGCGGGCGAAGTCCCACAGGCGCGGATAGGCGCTGGCGCCGCCGATGATGACCTTCGGCTTTTCCTGCACGGCGACAGCCTCCATCTCGTCGTAGTCGATGGTTTCGGTATCGTGGCGGACGTGATAGAAAGTCGTGCGATACAACTTGCCGCTGAAGCTCAAGCGATGGCCGTGCGTCAGGTGGCCACCGTGGGAAAGATCGAGACCGAGAATGGTGTCGCCCGGCTGCAACACCGCCGCATAGGCCGAAGCATTGGCCTGCGAGCCGGAATGCGGCTGGACGTTGATGTGCTCGCCTCCGAAGAGCTGGCGCGCACGATCGCGGGCCAGGTTCTCCACGACGTCGGCATACTCGCAGCCGCCATAGTAGCGGCGCCCAGGGTAGCCCTCTGCATATTTATTGGTAAAGATCGAGCCAGCCGCCTCCAGCACGGCTTCGGAGACGAAGTTTTCGCTGGCAATCATCTCCAACCCCTCGTGCTGGCGTAGGGTCTCGTGGTCAAGAGCAGCGGCGACTTCGGGGTCGACTTGGGCGAGAGGAAGCGACATGCGGTCGGTCATACCTTGAATTCTAACTTGTTCCGCACTCGGTAGACTGGCCGCCCGGTATGCTGAATGCATGATCCGAGCGCGCATTCCGCGGTTCGCGCTTCTCCCAGCATTCCTGGCTGCCGCGATTCTTGTATGGCCTCTCGGCGCGCGAGCGCAGATTCCAGATGACAGAGTCACGCTCACACCGGCCGTCGTTGGCGCTGGATCGCCGGAGCTGATTTGCGTGCAGGCGCCAGGCGTCGTGGCAGTGGGCGGTGAGTGGCTGGGCAGAAAGCTCGAGTTCTTTCGCGGGCGCGACGGCAGGAACTGGTACGCGCTGGCGGGGGTTGACGTTGAGGCCGCGGCAGGTCCCTCGACCCTGAGCATCTCCGCGCACACGGCCGCCGGCGACTCGCTCGATCTGAGCCGTTCCGTTGAGATACATCCCGCGCCCTACCGTACGACAACCCTAACCGTGGCGCCGAAGTTCGTCGAGCCGGCGCCCAAGGACCTGGCGCGAATCAAGGCAGAGGCCGAGCTGAAGCAGAAGATCTTTGCGGCGAGCGCCGCAGAGCCGCTCTGGAGCGGCGGCTTTCGCGCGCCGGTAGCTGCCCCGCCCACTGACAGCTTCGGCACCCGGCGCGTCTTCAACGGCCAGCTCGACAGTATTCACAAAGGGATGGATTTTCGCGCGGCGGCCGGAACGCCAGTGCACGCCGGCAACGCCGGCGTCGTGGTGCTGGCGCGGCCGCTCTACTACGAGGGCAACTGCGTGGCGATCGACCACGGCATGGGGTTATTCACGATCTCCATGCACCTGAGCCGCATCGACGTACACGAGGGCGAGACGGTGAAGCTCGGCCAGCGGATCGGACTCAGTGGCGCGACCGGCCGCGTGACCGGCCCGCACCTGCACTGGGGCGTGCGCTGGCAGGGCGCGTATCTTGACCCTGCGAAGCTGTTACGGATGGATCTGAGCCAGGCGCGCTAGGAGTATGTCGGGGATAGCGGTTTTGTTTTTCAGGTTTCAGTGCTCTCAGGGTCTGGGGAGCACATCCGGTAGCGCCGATCGATGGAATTCGCTGTTGCGCTGGCGGATGGAAGCG
>JBEKUS010000079.1:0-19084 GCA_049514795.1 Occallatibacter sp. | reverse complement strand
AGGGTTTGAGAACGAAGGACGAAAACAAGAAGATGCCCGTCGCTAGACGAGGGACGGTGCGGCACACCAGTCATGCCCTTATCCTCCAGCAAACAAAAGCGTTATATCGTCCGCGTGAATATCCGCGGCGATATTTTGCGGTACCTGTTGAGGATAGACAACGGTATCGCATCACAAGAAGAGTTGAGCTATAATAGCGCCAACCTCTACCCTTTGGGTAGGGGGTACTCGGCTGGTCAGACATCGATTGAGACAGGTCGGTCACTCCTAGAGATGACGGCCAGTCGATCTCGCTAGTGAACAGTGCGAGCTTCTCAGTTCTTCCCGCAAGGGAAGAGGAATTCACGTCTGGAGACAGGTATGGATTCCAATGAGAAGTGGTACTCAGTCAAGGAAGTTGCTGCGCTTCGGGGTGTGTCGTGCGACACGGTTCGCCGCTGGATACAGCGGAGACTCTTGCGAGCCTTCAAGTTCTCTGAGCGGTCAAACAAGAGGCGTCGGGTCTACGACTGCTTCAGAGTGGCCGAAAGTGAGCTTGATCGGTTCACCCGAGCGCGGATGACGTTCTAAGAACTCCCCGGTGATGAGCCGGGGATTCCTTCTTATTCGATTTGGCACGGGATTCGCAACGCCTTTAGGACTGCACGTACGGTGTTGACCTCGTGTGATCGGTGTAATTCCTGATTGAGAAAGCCGCAAATGAGTCGTGGACTACTATCATTGATCAAATCAACACCACCGTGATCCTTTAACCAGAGAATATCCGCCTTAGCGGAATCCCACTTCTTTCGAATTTCCTGCTTGATTGCTGCTTCTCTAGTGGCATCTTCTAATTCGCCCAATGAGGCATTGAGAATTCCCTGGGCGAACGCGGGATTGAGCGCGTCAATGTGTCCCATTACATATTTCTTTGCTTCATCTTCGTCCTCGCAATCAAGAAATCCCTGCACAACGGCCGGATCATTTGAAAGCACTTTGGGAGTGGCTTGAACGATCTTTTGGAAGTCGCTGAAAGAGAGATCGAAATCCTCATCTGACTGCTGTGGATTGGGCACTGTGAGCACTCCTTTCACGTGAAGACTGATCTGATTCGGTAGGAGCAGTCTACACCCTCACTTTGACGAGGATTCGATGACTTTGTGGCGTACTGGGAACCCGCGTTTTGGCCGTTTCCTGGCAAGCGTTCGTTCTCCCCCTCCGGACAGTGCTTGAGTTGCCGGTCGACGATGTCGCCATGCGATCATCCGGGATTCGGGTGCGTCGGAGTATTGCTGAGAAACGGCGAATTGTTGAACGGATCTCTCTGCCGGGAGAGAGCCGAGCGCGGCTCCCGCTTCCTCTCAAGTCTCGCGTGTGTGATACGTGTGTGGAAACGGCTTATCGACCGTTTGGTGCGTTTTGAGCGCCGTTAAAAATCAATAAGTTGCCTGTTTTCAGCGGGCCGATGGAAATCGACCCCCCCTCCCGGCACCAGTTACTTTGTTTATAATCAATAAGTTACGCGATATCGCCCCCAAAACGGTGCATGTTACGTGCGATGGTCAATCGGAGATCTAGTCAAGGAATCCCGGTGTGCATCTGGATTCATCGATGCGTGAATCGGCGGATGGGCATCAGGCTGGGATTTGATACCCCCTGTTGCGGAAGAGACTAACGCAGGCATCCACAGCCTGCGGATCGAATTTTGTCCCGCGCCAGGCAATAATCTCATCCAGAGCGGCCTCGATGCCGCGGGATGGTCTGTAAGGCCGGGGCGAACTCATTGCCTCGACCACATCCGCGACGGCAAGGATTTTGGATTCCGGCAGAATGGTTGCGGCCAATAGCCCCTGAGGATATCCTGAACCGTCGAGCCGCTCGTGATGCTGACGAACCATATCGGCGATGGGCCATGGGAAATGGACCTTCTTGATGATCTCGTAGCCCAGTTCCGCATGTTCCTTGATCAGGCTGAACTCCGGCTTGCTCAACAGACCAGGCTTGGTAAGCAACTCAGTGGGAACGGCAATCTTGCCCAGATCGTGAATGGTGGCGGCCAGTTGGAGACCGTGTGCGCGGTCTGCTGAAAGCCCCATCGCCTCGGCGATTTGCACGCACAAATCCGCAACACGGCGCTGGTGCCCTGCGGTGTATGGATCTCTCTGTTCAATGGTTCCAGCAACCAACTGGACCGTCTCCTCAAGGCTCACGCGGAGGCTTTCCTGAAACTGGTTCCTGGCAATCTCGGCGCGCAGCAATTCCTCTTGAGACTCAATCAGCCGCTGCTCCGCAATCTTGCGGTCATTGATGTCTTCCAGGATCGCAATGAAGCAAACCGACCTTCCTTCGACATCGAATTGCCGTGACAGGGTGATCTTACCCCAGGTAATCGTGCCGTCTTTACGAAAATGGCGTTTCTCAAGGGACCCCGAGCCGATTTCGCCCCGTCTTATTCGCTCGGTTGTGCTGAGACTTTCGGCTGAATCCTCTGGCACAGTAATCTGCTGGAAACTCACGCCCGTCAATTCTTCCGGGGAGTAACCAAGAATCTGGGCGAAGCGGGGGTTACAGCGCAGGATGTGCCCTTCAAACGATGCTTGAGCCATGCCCACCTCAGCCTGCTCGAAAGTGGCGCGCAACTGCTCTTCGCTTTCGCGCAACTGTTCCTCGCTCTTAATCAGCTTTGCTTTTGCTTCTTCCAGCTTCCGCTTCTCTGCGCGCTCGGCGAGAGCCCGCCGGACGGACGCACCCAGTCTTGCCATTCGCTGCTTCAGAATGTAATCGGTTGCCCCGCTTTTCAGGCTTAGAATGGCCGCCTCTTCGCCTAAAGTGCCGGTCACAAAGATGAAGGGTGTTCCTGGACAGGTCTCATTTGCGATCTTCAGAGCTTGCAGTCCATCGAACGCAGGAAGAGAATGATCAGAAAGTATAAGATCCCATGGCCCGGCGAGGAGTTTAAGGACAAACTCCTCTTTTGTCTCGACCGCGGTGATCTGGCAGTTGACGCCGTCTGCGTCAAGCAGAGCTTTCACCAGCTCACGGTCGGCGAAGTTGTCTTCTAAGTGAAGGATTTGGATCAATTCGCAACCTTTGGTCAGTTCATCTGTCCGCGGTAACTGCATCGCTTGCCTTTTCGCTTGTTGTCGGCTCCGGACGCTCATTCAGGACTGCCCAGAATTTCCCCAGCGTCTTTAGAGCATCAAAGAAGTCGCCGAATTCCACCGGCTTTACCACGTAGGCATTGGCTCCCAGTTCGTAACATTCCCTCACGTCAGGCCCTTCTTTCGACGAAGTGAGCATCACCACCGGCAGGTACTTCAGACTGGGATCGCTCTTGATCTTTCGCAGCACCTCGATGCCGCTCACCTTCGGCATCTTGATATCGAGAAAGATTGCGGATGGAAATGCTTCACCCGGCCGCAGTTGGCTGAGCCGCTCAAGCGCGTCGCTCCCGTCGCGCAGCACTACTACGTTGTTCGCCAGGTTGCTTTCCTTAAACGCGGAGAGCGTAAGCTCGACATCGTTCGCGCTGTCTTCAACTAACCAGATCGGCTTCAAATCCATGGGGTGATTCCTTCCTGCAACTGCGTTACGACGGTAATGAAAAATGAAAAGCGGCCCCTTTGCCGACAATTCCCTCGGCCCATATACGGCCGCCGTGGCGCTCCACAACCCGCCGGGCAATCGCCAGACCGATCCCGGTCCCTTCAAACTCCTGCTCACTGTGGAGGCGCTGGAATATCTGGAACAATTTGGGGCAATACTGGGCGTCGAAGCCGGCGCCGTTATCGCGGACGAAGATAACAACCTCGCCGTTCGGTCGCGGTTCCGACCCGATTTCGATCTCGGCCACTGGGCGCTGCCGCGTGAATTTGAGCGCGTTCCCAATCAAATTTTCCAAAACCTGCCGCAACATGCCCTCGTCCGCCGGCAAATGCGGCAAGACGCCCAACTTCCAAACCACCTGCCGGTCCCGGGCCTCCGGCTCCAGTTCTTTCCGAATCTGGTCGACAAGCAGGTTCAGGTCCACCTGTGTCTTGCGAAGCTCGCTCCGGCCCAGGCGCGAAAACTTGA
This sequence comes from Occallatibacter sp., assembly GCA_049514795.1. GTDB lineage: Bacteria > Acidobacteriota > Terriglobia > Terriglobales > Acidobacteriaceae > Telmatobacter. The sequence goes on along the minus strand of JBEKUS010000079.1, from coordinate 15,031 downwards.
GAAGATCGTCAATCAGACAGCCCATACGCTTGGAGGCCTGCAACGCGCAGTCCACGTAATGCTTCGCCGAATCGTCCAGGGTGGAGTAACTCCTCTTGTAAAGCAGGGTAAGAAAGCCATCCATGTGCCGCAGAGGAGCACGCAGGTCATGGGACACTGAATACGAAAAGGATTCCAACTCCTTGACGCTTTCCGATAGCCCCCTCATGGCGTACGACAATTCCGCAGTGCGAAGCTCCACGCGTCTCTCGAGGTCACGGTTGAGCGCCAGTATCTCTCTCTCCGCTTCCTTGCGCACGGTGATATCGCGGATTGCCGCCGTTACCAGGATTCCTTCACTGCTTTCCAGCGGGCTGAGCATGATCTCGATGGGAAACTCGGTTCCGTCCTTGCGCCGCCCGTTCAGCTCAATGCCGGCGCCGATCTGCTGCGCCAGCGCCTCGGCCGCGGACCGGGCGCCGTCGGCGATCAGCCGCTCCGCAAAGCCCTCGGGGATGATGTTGGTGACCTTCTGGCCCAGCAACTCATCGCGGCAGTATCTGAACTGCCTCTCCGCCTGGGCATTCAAGAGGACGATCCTTCCGCCCTGGTTGACCACCACCATGCCATCCGGAGCCGCCTCCAGCAGCCCACGGTACCTGCCCTCCATCTGTACCAGATGCTTCTCCGCATCCTTGCGCACGGTGATGTCGCGCGTAATGACCGAACAAGCAGTGATTTTCCCCTGAGCATCCATCACCGGAGAAAGAGTAACGGAGACGTCGATTCGGGAGCCGTCCTTGCGTTCGCGCACCGTCTCAAAGTGCTTGACGCGATCGCCTTGGCGGATTTGCTGGAGGAAGTCTTGCGCCTCCCGGTGTCTTTCGGGCGGCACGACGAGCAACATCGGCTGCCCAATTGCTTCAGAGGCGGTATACCCATAGATAAGCTCTGCGGCGCGATTCCAACTGAGGATGGTGCCATCGAGCGATTTGCTGTAGATCGCGTCGTCGGACGAATCGACGATCGCCTGCATAGTCGTCTCGGCAACAAGCGTAGCGTTGGCCATACTCATGGTGCTCCATCCAGCCTGGTTTTTATCCCAGCGAGCTTCCTGTCGAGGCCAACCGCCTGCCACGCCCAGACTCAGGCAAGGCCAGGAACATGATGGTTAAACCCCAAAAAATCCTAATGACTCATATACACATCGAGCGGGTAGTGGTGCTTTTGCATGGAGATGGAGCGGATGAGATGTTGACGTCGAGCCATTTTAGGAACCAGGCACTACGTTTTTCATTGTGGGACGGATATCTGCCAGCGGACGCACCAGACCTCCCGCATTCAAACAGCGCAGCAGAATTGGACTGCAATCGGGCGTGATTATCCTGGCCGCCGACAAGGCCGTCAAGCGAAACTTGCGTCAATTGTTGGCTTTACAGGCACTGGCCCAAGACCCGGGCACCACAGAATGTTGAGGGGTCCCTCAGTTCTGGATTCTAACCGGCGCGAACAGGCCAAAGTGCATATTGTCAGGCCCTGAGAGCGTTGCTTCGGGAAGATTCGCATCGATGAGTGAACTTCTCGGAATCGTTTTCTGGATGGTTTGGAACGCGAAGAGCGGCGACCGTGATCCCGAATCCGTGGAGAGGAACGCTGCACCCGCCAGCGCATATACTCGGATGCGGGGAACTTGAGCAATTTCGCCCGGCGAGTTGGCGGAGATTGCGCACTTGAGGGCGGGAGAACACCGAGGGGGGAAGATCGATGAGCGGAGCACATTGGACACGGCGCGGTTTCTTGCAGACAACTTCGGCGGCGGGGCTGAGCGCTCTCGCGCCGCGCGGGATGCGGGCGTGGGGACAGGACCCCGTGGTGGACGCGGCCAGCGCCCAAAACCATGCGGGCTACGAGAAGATCGCGTGGGCGGCGCGGCCGTTTCCCATGCCGCAGGTACGGCTCCGTTCCGGGCCGCTCAAGGAAATGCAGGAACGCGACCGGGTGTATCTCTACATGCTGCCCAACGACCGCCTGCTTTCGAACTTTTTGGCGACGGCGGGCAAGCCCGCGGCGGCCAAGCCGCTGGGCGGCTGGGAGACCGCGGATGGCGAACTGCGCGGCCATCTGGCCGGCGGGCACTATCTGTCGGCCTGCGCGCTGATGTACGCCGCGACCGGCGACGACTCGCTGCGGCTGAAGGCTGAGGCGCTGGTGACGGCGCTGGCCGAGTGCCAGCAGCAGAGCGGCTATCTCGGCGCCTATCCCGAGAACTTCTACGACCGGCTGAAGAACCACGTGAATGTTTGGGCGCCCTTCTACACCTACCACAAGATCATGGCCGGCCACCTGGACATGTACGTGCACTGCGGCAGCCAGACGGCCCTGCAAACAGCGCTGCGCATGGCCGATTGGGCGATCGCGTGGATCGCTCCGCTGAGCGACGAGGAGTTGGCCGCGATCCAGATGGTCGAGCACGGCGGCATGAACGAGGCGATGTTCAATCTATACGCCGTGACCGGAGAGAAGAAGTATCTCGACGCCGGCTACAGGTTCGAGCACAAGCGCTTCTTCGAGCCCCTTGCGGCGCGCCAGGACAAACTCGCCGGGCTGCACACCAACACCAACATCCCCAAGGTGATCGGCGCGGCCCGCGGCTACGAGCTCTCGGGCGACGAGCGCTACAAGTCGATCGCGCAGTTCTTCTGGGAGACGGTGGTGAACCATCATACCTTCGCGCCCGGCGGAACCTCGAACGCCAACGAGGGCTGGAGCGAGCCGGACACGCTGGGGACGCATCTGGCGTCGCGCGGGCAGGAGTGCTGCTGCAGCTATAACATGCTCAAACTCACGCGGCATCTCTTCGGCTGGAAGCCGGATGCGCGCCTGATGGACTACTACGAGCGGCTGCTGTGGAACGTGCGCGCGGGAACGCAGAATGCCGACGGCATGTTGATGTACTACGTGCCGACGGTCGCAGGCGCGTGGAAGACCTTTGGCACGCAGTTCGACTCGAACTGGTGCTGCACGGGCACCGGCATCGAGGAGTACGCGAAGCTGGTGGATACGCTCTACTTCCACGATGACCGGAACGTCTTTGTGAACCAATTCGCGGCTTCGGAGGTGAACTGGCCGGAGAAGCGCGCTCGCCTGGTACAGGAGACACGCTTCCCCGAGGAAGAGCGGACTTCGTTGACCGTGTTTACTGAGGCTCCGGTTTCGTTTGGCGTGCGCATCCGCGCGCCGCACTGGGCAGAGCGCGTGACGGTGAGCGTCAACGGGCAGGCGGAAGAGGCGGTGAAGGGAAGCGACGGGTATCTTGCGCTGGAGCGGACGTGGAAGAACGGGGACCGCATTGAGGCGAAGCTGCCCATGGCCGTGCGCCAGGAGCCGGTGGCGGGGAGCCCGGAACTGGCCACGCTGGCCTACGGTCCGCTGGCGCTGGCCGCGTGCATGGGCCGTGGCGGCCTAAGCCAGGACATGATCGACGGCGATGAAGGGCCGGACATGAAGCGGCTGCCGCCTTTGCCGCTGCCGGAGTTCCGTGAGCCCGGCGCGGGGCCGTGGGCGAAGAGGGACGATTTGGCGGATTTGACATTCCACACGGTGGGACAAAGCGAGAAGACGGAGCTGAAGCCGCTGTACCAGGTCCTGAACGAGCGGTTTTCGGTCTATTGGAAGCAAGGTGGAAAGGTATAGGTACGCTTGCCGGGCAGGATTTGACGCGGCGCAGTTCTCTCTTCCCGGCAGCGGGCATCGTCCCCGGTCGACGGCGAATTACTCAAGGATCTGGACCTTGCCCCCTTGATAGCTTTCAACGGTGACGTTGAACGAGAACTGGCGCTGGGGTTTCGCGAGGACCTGCGCGGCGGCATCCTTGACGCCGGTCCGGTCCATGACCATTTCGACGAAAGCGGCCCGGCCCTCGGTGGCGATCGCGGCGGTTGCCACATTGAAGATTTCGGAGATCGCGTCGGACATCAGGTCGTCCAGGACGGGCTGGGCCAAACGCGTTTGCACCTCGGAATCGGGCAGGCCGACCAGCGCGCCGGCAAGCGACCCCAGGACGCACAGATCCGCCATTACGACGATGGTGGCTTCGGAGGGGAAGCTCTTGTAGACGGCGAAGAGCTTCTTCTGCTTCGACTCCACGTTGGAGAGAGTCTTCTCGAAGACCACTCTCCGGCCAATCAGATTCGAGAAATGGCGGGACAACTCCTGCTGGGTTGGTTCGCGCATAATTCCCTCTCAATCCAAGATCGGCGCAATGGCATCTCGAATATCGTCGGGAGTGAACGGCTTGGAAAGCATGAACGCAGCTCCCGAGCTGAGAGCCAAAGTCCGCATCTCAACGGATGCTTCGGAGGTCACGAAGCCAAACGGCACCGTATTCTCCGAAGCTCTGATCTGTTTCAGAAAGTCCAGCCCGGACATCTCGGGCATATTCCAGTCGGAGAGAATGAGGCGCGGCGTTCCGGCGCGAAGCTTCTCCATTGCCTCGCGAGCATTCTCCGCTTCCTCGACTTCCAGCCCGCGGTATCCGGCCTGGCGAATCGCCCTTTGAAGAATCATCCGCATGATCCGGCTGTCATCGACAACTAGAATGTCCATTTCCCTTTTACAACTCCATTTCTGAGGATCAACGGCGCGGATCGATTCGTCTACCGCACCCAATTCAACACCCAATACGCCTGCAAAGTCCAGACACTTTACGCCAGGTTCTGAGAGGCGCCGCACAGGGCGCCGGCCGGGTCCGTTCTTGCCGCCTGGTCCTTTGCCTGGACAGTTATCCAGAAGACTCCGCTGGGGAACCGAAACGCGATCCGATCCTGCGAGCCGGATCCGCAAACATGAAGCTCATAGTTGCTGCCGTCGATGACCGACGGCAGGGAAAGGCGGACATCGGTCGAAATAGCGGATTTGACGTTCCCGCCGATCATGTTGGCCAACTCGCCGATCACGTCACGGACGTCGTCGTTGACTTCATCGGGCGGATCGGAGGCAAGGAAATGTCCGGCGATGTGGCAGGCGTGTTTCCGGTTGCACTCGAAGGAGATGGCGCCGTTCCAATCCCCCTCGAGGTAGACGGACGAAGTGAGCCGATCTCCCGTTGGGGACCACGGGACATCCTCGGCTACGATGTCCACCCCGATCATCGTGGCGAAGATGGACTGTACGATCTCCGTCACCAGGTCTGTGCTAATCGCGCTTTGCATGGGTCTTTCCTTCATCTTGCGAGGTAGTAGGTCATGTTTCCCAGGGTTTTCCGTTCGAACCAAGTGTCGGCATAGAGGGCGCTTTCCGATCCGCCGAGGAGCAGCCAGCCGCCCCGAAAAAGGGTTCCGTGCAACTGCTGGATGATGTTGGTTTTCGTTGGTTGGTCGAAATAGATCATTACGTTGCGGCAGAAGACGAGGTCGAAGGGACCCAGCGTCCTCATACTGTTGCGCAGATCGATGGTTTCGAATCGAACCATGCGGCAGACCGCCTCGCTCAACTGCCATCCGGCGCCGGAGCGCCGGAAGTGCTTCAGCAGATGAGTAGCGGGCAGGCCGCGATTGATTTCGATTTGCGAGAAGAGGCCGGTCCTGGCGCGTTCGACGACCTTCCGCGAGATGTCTGTCCCGAGGATCTGGATCTCCCAATCCCCGAACCCCTCCTCAAGCAGCAGCATGGCGAGGCTGTAGGCCTCCTGCCCGGTGGAGGAGGCGGCGGACCAGAAGCTCAACTTCTTGCGATCGCCGCGCAGCTCTCTCAGTTGCGGAAGCAGTTGCTTTCTGATGGCCTCGTACTGGGCCGGATCGCGGAAGAAGTACGTCTCGTTGGTCGTCATCGCTTCCCCGACCATCTGCCGTACATGAAGGTTGCCCGGCGAGTTGAGCGTGCGGCACAACTCGTCGATGGAACAGAGATTCAATTGTTTGATCACCGGCGCAAGGCGGCTTTCGAACAGGTACGACTTGTCGTCCTCGACGACGATTCCGACCTCGGTGAACACACTCTCCTGGAGAATCCGGTAGTTCTCCAACAAGATTCCGGTTGCCTGCGCCTGGGTTGTCATTTCGAACTCCCCCCGCGCGCGGCGAGCTGATTGAGCACAGGAACGATTTCCTGGAGAGGCAAGATCCGGTCGGCGATCCCGGAGCCTGCCACGGCGCCCGGCATGCCCCACACGACGCTCGTCGCTTCGTCCTGCGCCAGGACTCTGGCTCCGCTCCCTTTGAGCGCCCGGGCGCCGCGCAATCCGTCCTGCCCCATTCCCGTGAGCACGACGGCAATTGCGGAGCCGCCGTAGACCTCGGCGGCCGAGCGGAAGAGAACGTCGACCGCGGGCCGGCAGAAGTTCTGCGGCGGCGATTGATCGAGTGCGATGCTGATGTGGCCGTTCACCGGGGCCACCGACATGTGGAAGTCTCCGGGGGCAATCAGAATCCGGCCTTGCTCGACGATGGCCCCGGGCGTCGCCTCCTCGACACGCAACGCACACCCTTTGTTGAGCCGCTCGGCGAGGAGGCGCGTGAAGACCGGCGGCATGTGCTGAACGATGAGAATGGGCAGAGGGAAACTCGCCGGGATCTGGGGGAGAATCGCGCCCAGCGCAGTCGGACCGCCGGTGGAGATTCCAAGCACCACGACCTTGGGCTGGCCGCCGGCGGCGGAAGGGAATGGAGCGGATTCCTTCGCGCTGGGAGCCGGGCCGGCGCCTGGATCGCCGGCAGGATTCTGGTCAGGAAGGTGAAAGAACTGAAGAATCTTCGGGATGAGGGTATGTTGAAGCGTGGAGGTTTCTGCGTCGCCGGAGAAGGCCTTGGCGGTTTTGGTCACATAGTCGTCGGCGCCGAGAGTGAGAGCGTCCAGCGTCATGGCTGCGCCGCACTCGGTGAGCGTGCTGAACATGATGACCCGGACGGCGGGGAAGTCCCGGCGGATTTGACGAAGCACCTCCAGGCCATTCATCCCCGGCATCTCGATGTCGAGGGTCACCACATCGGGGGAGAACTGCGCCATCCGCTGCAATGCAACCGAGCCGTCTGGCGCCGCGCCCACCACCTCAAGCGAAGGATGCGAATTCAGGGCCTGCGTCAGAAGCCGGCGCACGACGACGGAGTCGTCCACGATCAACACGCGGACCTGCTCGCCCGGCAGAAGGTGACGCCGACCTACTCTCATCTCTATGCACCGACCTGCGGAAGCAGCCCCAGGAGTTCCAGCTTGTCCAGGACAACTTCTTTCGTGAACGGCTTCATGATGTATTCATCCGCGCCCGCTTCCAGGGCCCTCGCCATGTGTCCCAACTCAGCTTCCGTCGTCACCATGACGATCTTCAGATCCGACAGCTCGGGGCGGCGGCGCAGTTCCGTCAGCAGGTCGAATCCGTTCATCTCGGGCATGTTCCAGTCGGCGAGGATCAGTCCGAGCCCGTCGGGCGCCGTGTCCACGACCGCGAGCGCCTCCTTGCCATCGCCCGCTTCGCAGACCTCGCATCCGATGTCCGACAGAATCCGGCGCAGGATGAGCCGGATCATCCTTGAATCGTCGACAACCAGAACTTTTCTCATATTCGTTTCCTTCCGGCGCTCCGGGGGACGGCGGACGGTGGTTTGGCCGCCGTCCCCCGTGACGTACCCTCGGATTGAGTTAGAAGGTGAACCCCGAGATGGCCTGCTGCAGCCGGGCAGCCATCTGGGTCAGCTCCTGGGAAGCCGTATTGGTGTCGTTGGCCCCCTGCGTGGTGTGTCGTGCAGAATCGGCAACCCCACCGATGTTCTTGGCGATCTCGTTCACGCCCTGAGCCGCCTCGGTCACGCTGCGGCCGATTTCGTTGGTGGTAACCGTCTGCTCCTCAACCGCGGAGGCAATGCTGTTGGAGATGTCGTTGATTTGACCGATGATCCCGGTGATCTCTTCGATGGCTGAGACAGCCCCCTTGGTATCGCCCTGGATGGCTTCGATCTTGCGGCTGATTTCATCGGTCGCCTTGGCAGTTTGCTTTGCCAGTTCCTTTACTTCGTTGGCCACCACCGCGAAGCCCTTGCCTGCCTCGCCGGCGCGCGCCGCCTCGATGGTTGCGTTGAGGGCCAGGAGGTTGGTCTGTTGCGCGATCGAGTTGATGACCTTGATCACGTTTCCGATCTCGTGGCTCGAGACGCCGAGCTTCTTCATGGTTTCGTTGGTGGATTCGGCCACGCCCACGGCATTCCTGGCCACCCGGGCAGAATCGTTGGCATTCTTCGAGATCTCGCGAATCGAAGCCTGCATCTCCTCCGCGGCGGCCGCGACCGACGAGACGTTCTTCGATACCTGCTCGCTGGCTGCGGACACGACGTTGGCCTGAACCGCGGTCTCTTCCGCGCTGGCCGCCATGGACTGGCTGACCGCCGTGAGCTCCTCCGACGAGGAGGCCAGGGTGCTCGCGCTTTCCGCAGTCATTTTCAGCGGCGAGACGATAGCATCGAGCGTCTGGTTGACGCCGGCGATGATCTTCTTGTACTCGCCGTGGTGCTTGTCGACATCTCCTCGAACGTCGAATCTTCCCTTGGCGCTGGCTTCGGCGAGGCTCGTGGCGTCGGCGACAAGCTGATTGATGTTTCTCTTGAGAAGCACCAGCCACTCGTGGATCTGGTCGCGATCGGAGGACTTGTCCATGGACGCGGTCATATCGCCATTCGCGATCTTTGTCACGTACGTCACAAGATCGGTCAGCCATGCATGCACGCCATTCACGGCGTTCTTCATCTTCTCGTGGTCGCCTTTGCAGTCGATCTCGACCTTTTCGTTGAGAACGCCTCCGTGAATCAGGCGCAGAATCCGGTTGCTTTCTTCGATGGGGAGAAGGATCGTGTCGAGCATTTCGTTGACGCCCTTGACAACCTCGGCGTAGGAACCCCGGAACTTCTCCGAATCGCCGCGCTCAGCGAGCTTGCCATCGCGCGCTGCGGCAGTCAGCCGCTCCAACTCATCTGCAAGGGCCTGGATATTCTCCATCACGGCGATAATTGAGGGAACCAAATGGTCGCCTTCCGAGCGGCGCCCAATCTTCTTGTATTCGGGTAGCTCGGAGAGGTTGCCATTCGAAATGTCGGTAAACGTGCTCACCACGTGTTTGATGCGCGTCTGCACCGTGTTGCAGGCTTCGGCGACGGAGGCAAACACGCCCTGATACTGCCCTTCGACCGAGCGGCTGTGGTCGTTCACGGCCATCAGCCGCAGGGCTTCGTCTGTCTTGACCAGAGCCCCCAGGCCCTTGATGCAGTTGTTCAGGTTCGTCTTGATTTCGTCGAAATCGCCATAGAAGGTGTCGGTAATCGGAGCCGGCACTTCGCCTTTCGAGATGTGGTCCAGGTACTCCGCGACCACGGTCAACGGCCGGACCACCGCGTCCAATGTGCGATTGATTCCATCGACGATCTTCCTGTAGTCTCCGTTATGCTTCTCCGCATCGGCACGGACTTTGAGCTGGCCCTGGAGAGCGGCGTCGATCAGCATCTCGGTATCGGCGATGAGTGCCTTCAGGTGGCCGCGGACCTCCTCGACGACGTTGTTAAAGAAGGCCGCCTTGCCAGGGAACTTCTCCAAAGGCGCCTCGAAGTTCCCCTTGCCGAATTCCGCGACACAGGCCATGGTCTTCGAGGTAACCTTGATGATGTAGCCGAGCAGATCATTCACGCTCTGCGCCATCGTCCGGTATTCGCCTTTGAACTGATCCACGGGCATCACGGCGTCCATTTCGCCCGTGATGTGCTGATTCGACAGGTTGTTCAGCGAACCGATGAAGCTGGTCAACTGAGAACTGATGGCGCGCTTGATGGCTTCGATCTGCTCCGCCTTGTCACCGACCGCCGATGCGTCGTCCAGGGTGAGGCCGGTGGTCTCCAGCACCGACTCGAGCGTGTTGAGGATGCAGGCATCGGCGGCCAACTGCATGTCAAAGTTGAAGACCTTCATGAGCGCGGTTTCCACGGCGTGGATCTTCGCCTGGGCGGCGAAGTCGCGGCGCAGATAAGTTCCGATCAGGCGGCTCAATTCGGCGTAGGAGCCGAGGAACCACTTGAACGGCAGCTCGATCCGGTCGTGCTCGGTCTGGACGCGGAGCCGTTTCTCGGCATAGCGCTGATCCCAATCGATGGCGGCGCCGGCGAACACCTCGACGAGGTAGTTGGCCTGGGTGGCTTCGAGGTGCTTCCTCAGATCGGCGACCGGCAGCCCCTTCTCCAGGGCGAGGTTATTGAAGAATTCGCAGGTCGGCCCGAATTCAAACTGCCAGTCGTAGAAGTCGCTGGCGATATCCGCGGCCACGGACTGAATCCAGGGCACAAGCTCGGAGAGCAGATCCCGCTCCTCCTGGCCCAGACGAATGAACTGGCGCCGCTGCTCCATCGAGCGGTCGCTCATTCCGAAGTGCGACACCAGGCTCTCGCCCGGCGTTGTCCAATTGATGGGCCGGGCCGCGGCGGCCTGGCCATGCTGGATGGGTGCGTCGATGACGGCCGATCCGTTTCCCGAGTTGCGTCCGTTCCTTGATTGCTTTGCCACGGCTGATACCTCTCTAACTGGAGATTCAAAGTGGGTTCAAAACCGATTCGTTTCTCTAAGCCGATCGCTCGCAGACGAGGTCCACGGCACGCTCCTCGTCCAGAACGAGGAGCAGGCGATCCTTGAGCTTGTAGACACTCCGGACGATCTTTCGCGTCTCCGCATCGAGGTTGTCCGGCGGATCCTCGTAGTTGGCGGGATCGACGGGAAGCACGTCGCCAATCTCGTCGACGAGGAGGCTGACCGCGCCGTCGGTCCGGCGAATCACGACGTTCATCGGAGTCTCGTTCTCTTTGCGGACGGGCAGGTTGAGGCGCCTGCGCATGTCGAGCGCGGTGACAATCTGACCGCGCAGATTGATGAGTCCCTCAATGCCTTGGGGCGCTCTGGGGACGGGAGTCATGTGCTGGAAACGCAGCACCTCCTGAACGCTGAGGACGTCGACCCCGAAGAGGAGGCCGTCGACCAGAAACGTCGAGAGCTGGCTGGCCGCTTTCCTGCCTTGTGAGTCCACCAGCGCCGTCGCCATCGTCATCGTCATATCAACCCACCTCCCCGGCGTATTCCGCGGGCGCCGGCTCCATTGCGTCCGCTAGGAGAATCTGGTCAAGCGCGTCGACGATGCCGTCGCGATCGAGCAGGGACCGGCAATCCAGGAAGCCTGCGGTGCGGTATTTTGCGGGGTCGCGATCATCGAGAGAGTCGAGCACCGCAAGGAAAGGCACGTGCGGTTGTCCGACCGGGATCTGGTCCTTCAAAGAGGTCGAATCGTTGAAGTCCGCGGGATCATGCATCACGGCGATCACCGCGCCGATGTTTCCGCTGCCCAGCAGGTGAATCGCCCCTTTGCGATCGTTCGCTTCGAGAACCACATAGCCCGACATTTCGAGGGTCCCGCGCAACAGGCCCCGCGAGAACGCCGATCTCCCGGTGAGCAGAACCGTTCCCTTCTGCCCCGAATTGCAGTTGGCATGTTGCCACTTCTCCTTGCTCACGTCGATTACCGCGGCAAGGTCAAGGAAGTCGGTCACGTGCTTGCCGACCACCGCGGACCCAAGCAGACCTTTGCGGCGGGACTGCTGGCGGATGGAGACGGATTCTTCGGTGACATCGACGATCTCGTCCACCACGACGCCGATGCTCTGGTCGCCGTCGTTGAAGACAATGACCGGGACCGGATCCATGGAATCGAATCGCGATTCGGCCTGGGGCTCGAGCACGGACTGGAGGAGAACGAGCGGCAGAATGCGGTCGCGATACTGCATGACGTGCCCGCCGCTTGCGGATTCGATGGCTTCGCGGGGGAACTCCTCGAGCCGGGCGATCAGAGACAGCGGAATGGCAATTCGGCCGAAGGAGCCCGATTTCACCAGGAGGAGCCGTTGCTTTTCCTGGGCGGAGCCGGCGCCTTGTGCCTTCGACTCCGAGGTATGTTCACGGTTTTCCCCCAGAACGCCCGAGGATTGGCCAATGCCGAGCACATCGAGGATCAGCGCGATGTCGCCGTCGCCCATGATGGTCGCACCGGCATACAGCGTCAGTCCCTTGAACTGCTTCCCCAGCGGCTTGACGACGATTTCCTGGGTATCGTTGATGCAGTCGACGATCAGCCCGAACTGCCGGTCCTCGGTCTGCAGGACGACCATGCTCCGGGCCTCGGAGCCCTCGGTGGGCGGCAGGCCGAGCACCTCGTTCAAATACACAACGGGAAGCAGGCTTCCCCGGCGGCGGAAGACGGGAGCGCCGTGCAGGTATTCGACGTGCTTCCCGCCGGCTTCGGCGTCGAGCTGAATCAGCTCGAGGAGACTGACCTGGGGGATGACGAAGCGTTCCCCGCTGCAGGTGACAATCAGCCCGGGGATGATGGCCAGCGTGAGCGGGATGCGGATCTTGACGGTGGTGCCTTCTCCGGCATGGGTGATGACATCGATGATTCCGCCGATCTTCTCGATCTGGGACTTCACGACGTCCATTCCGACGCCGCGGCCGGAAATCTTGGTGATCGAAGGGGCGGTCGACAGTCCCGGCATGAAGATGAGGTTGATGGCCTCGCGATCGCTCAGGTTCTCGGCAATCTCGCGGCGGATGAGCCCGTTCTGAACCGCCTTCTGCTTGACCTTGGCGACGTCGATTCCCGCGCCGTCGTCGCCGATCTCGATCGTGACCTGGCCTCCCTCGTGGTAGGCGCGGAGCGTCATCGTCCCTTCGGCCGGCTTGTCCTCTGCCAGGCGAAGCTCCGGGGTTTCGATCCCGTGGTCGCAGGCGTTGCGGACCAGATGGACCAGCGGGTCCTTGATGGCCTCGATGATCGTCCGGTCGAGTTCCGTGTCGGCGCCGTCCATCTTCAACTGGATCTGTTTCTTCAGCGACACCGCCATGTCGCGCACGATGCGCGGCAGGTTTCCCCACACCACGCGAATGGGCTGCATCCGCGTCTTCATCACGTGTTCCTGCAGTTCCGTGGTGATGAGATTCAGCCGCTGATAGCTGGTGTTCAGCAGCGCGTCCTGGCGCTCGAGATTCGTCTGCAGAATCTGATTCCGGGTGAGCACCAGTTCGCCCACGAGGTTCATCAGCTTGTCCAGGAGCACCACCCCGACGCGGATATTGGCGTCGGCCGACGAGGTCGACCGCGAGACTTCTTCTTCCGGGACGCCTTTGGCTTCAGCGGTTTCGCCTGACCCTTCTGCGGCAGCGGCTTCCTTAGGAGTGGGCGCTGGCGCTTGTAACGCTTCGGGGGACGGCGCCTGTGGGGCGGCCTTCGCAGGTTCTGGAGTCGGAGGCGGAGGTGCGGGCGGATCGTTCTTTGTGGCCTGTGGCGTGGCGGCAAGCGGTGCGGGCGCTGGCGCAGGAGCCTCAGCGGGAGCCGCAGGAGCGGATGCGACGGGAGGCTGCGCGGGAAGCTGCGCCATTTGCTGAAGGCGCTGAATCAGATCGTCGAAGCGCTCCTCTCCTTCCCGGCCCGTCGCATCGATCGATGCCAGCACCTTACGCGTGGCGTCGACGGTTTCCAGGATCATCGACACGAGTTCGGGGTTGAGATCCCGTTTCCCGTCGCGAAGCTGGCTCAGGAGGGTCTCCGCCTGATGCGCGATCTGCTCGAGGTGGGAGAAGGCGAGAAAGCCGCAGGAACCTTTGATGGTGTGGAAGGTCCGGAATACGCTGCTCAGCAGTGCCGAGTCCCGGGGGTGCTTTTCAAGCTCAACGAGATCCCGGTCGAGCCGTTCCAGGTTCTCGTGGCACTCTGCGACGAATTCACGAATTGTCTCGACGTCCTCGATCCAGGTGTTGTCCATGACCGCTCTTTCGTGCTCGACCCAAACATGCCTCGTCCCCTGGACCGAAGGATCTTCCCGGGACGGAGGTGAGTTGTCACCCCACTATCGGCATCTGGGATGTGATTTTTTAGGAGGGGTTTGCCCGCTTTTTTGCCTTTCCGGGCGCTTCAAAGCGCGACCCCGAACACGGGGATCCATACCGCGCGCTGCGGCCGCGGGGCTACTCCCCGGGCCTCAAAGGGCGAGGGTCTATTCCTGCTTTAGCCAGCTGCGGCCGATCGGTCTGGGAAGTCACCGATATCTATGATTCGAAGGGTATTAAGCGCGGTCCGGGGGGCTGCCGCATACGGTACGGCGCGCCAACTCAGGCCGCGCCCCGATTCTTCAAGCCGTGTTTGTTCCGAGCCCGAAAACAACGTCCCCCCGGCGCCTGGCCGATCATCGAAACGGCTCCGGCCGCCCCGGAAAGCCGGTCAGAACGAGGCTCCCGCGATCGAAGTCTGGAGACGAGACGCCAACTGGCTCAGGTCCTGCGACGCCTTCTTGGAATCGTCCGCACCTTGGGTCGTCTGCTTCGCCGAGGCAGCCACGCCGCCGAGGTTGGTTGTGACTTCATTGATCGCCTGGGCCGCCTCGTTCACGCTCCGTCCGATCTCGTTCGTCGTGACCGTTTGCTCCTCCACCGCTGAGGCGATGCTGTTCGAGATGTCGTTGATCTGAGCGATAATCGTTCCGATCTGCGCCAAAGCGGTGGCGGCGCCCTTCGTTCCGCCCTGAATCTCCTCGATGGTGTGGCCGATCTCTTCGGTCGCCTGAGCGGTTTGCTTGGCGAGCTCCTTGACCTCGTTGGCGACGACCGCGAACCCCTTGCCGGCTTCTCCGGCGCGCGCGGCTTCGATGGTCGCGTTGAGCGCGAGCAGGTTGGTCTGCTGGGCGATCGAGTTGATGACCTTGATGACCTTGTCGATCTCCCGGCTCGATTTCTCCAGTTTCTTCATGCTCTCGTTGGCCGAACCCGCGGCGTCGACCGCGCTTCTCGCCACCCGGGCCGAATCGGTCGTATTTTTCGAGATCTCGCGAATCGAGGCTTGCATTTCCTCTGAAGCGGCGGCCACAGAGGAGATATTCGTCGATACCTGTTGACTGGCAGACAAGAGGAACTCGGCGAGCATTTCCGTCTCGCCGGCGCTTGCCGCCATCGACTGGCTGACGGCTGTCAGTTCCTCCGAAGCCGAGGCCAGAGTCCC
>JBEKUS010000078.1:0-26070 GCA_049514795.1 Occallatibacter sp. | reverse complement strand
CCATGTCGGGGCCGTCGGGCTGCGGCAAGTCCACTCTGCTCTCGATTCTGGGCCTGCTCGACACGCCCACCAGCGGGCGCTATCTGCTGAACGGCAAGCCGGTGGAGAACCTGAGCTTCAGCGACCGCTCGCGGATCCGCAACCAGGAGATCGGGTTCATTTTCCAGAGCTTCAACCTGATCGGCGATCTGACCGTGCAGGAGAACGTCGAGCTGCCGCTCACCTATCGCGCGGGCATGCCGTCGGCGGAACGCAAGCGGCGCGTCACGGAGGCCCTCGAGCGCGTGAACATGGCGCACCGTATGCGGCATTATCCGGCGCAGCTCTCCGGCGGCCAACAGCAGCGCGTGGCCGTGGCGCGCGCGCTGGCGGGCTCGCCGTCGATCCTGCTGGCCGACGAGCCCACCGGCAACCTGGACTCGAAGAACGGCGAGGCCGTCATGCGCCTGCTGGGAGAGTTGCACAGCGAAGGATCGACGATCTGCATGGTTACGCACGATCCGCGCTTTGCCCGCCACGCCGCGCGCGAAGTTCACCTCTTCGACGGCAAGGTGGTGTCGGAAGAGGAGCAGAAGAAGCTCGAGGAAGAGGCCGAGTCCTAGAAATAGGGAACAAGGCAGCGAGGGAGCGAGGGAGCAAGACGGCAGGGGCCGAGGGAACGAGCAACGGTACGGGGAGGAGGACGTTCGGAATGCTGCTTCAGGACTTTCGCTTCGCATTGCGGCAACTGCGCCGGGCGCCGGGATTCACACTGACTGTGGCGCTGACGCTGGCCTTGAGCGTCGGCGCGGCCACCGCGGTCTTCTGCGTCATCGATACGGTGATCCTGCGCCCCCTGCCCTATGCGCATCCCGAGCGGATCGTGAGCGTGAATACGTTCAGTCGCAGCCGCTACTTCCAGCCCGCGTCGTGGCCCGCGTATCAGGAAGAGCGCGCGCAGGCGCAGGCTTTCGCCGCGCTGGCCGCCTACATCGACTACGAAAAGGTCACCCTGGAGACGCCGTCGGGCAGCGCCATGCTGACCGATGCGGTTCGTTCGAGCGAGAACTTCTTTCAGGTCTTTGGAGTCCGGCCGCTGCTGGGCCGCACGTTTCTGCCCGGCGAAGAGCAAGAGGGCAGGAACGATGTCGCCGTCCTGAGCTACGAGCTGTGGCAAAAGGACTTCGGCGGCGACCCCGGCATTGTGAATCGCGCCATCAAGCTCGACGGCCGCGCCTATACCGTGGTGGGCATCATGCCCGCAGGCTTCCGCTTTCCGCTCGGCGATCTGAACGCCGTCTACACGCCGATCCATCTCGACAAGCCCTGGATGATCGGCCGCGGCAACCACTGGCTGCAGAGAGTGGCGCGCCTCAAAGACGGCGTGACCATGGGACAGGCGCAGGCGGATCTTTCCCATGTCCTGAGCGACCTTGGCCGGGCCTATCCGGATACCGACGAGGGGCGGACGGTGCAATTGGAGCCGCTGGCGCAAACCGTGAGCGGCCAGAGCAAGGGCCCGCTCTGGACGCTGCTGGGCGCGGTGCTGGCGGTGCTGGCCATCGGTTGCGTGAACGTGGCCGGGCTGCTGCTGGCGCGTGGCGTCAAGCGCGAGCGCGAGATGGCGATGCGCACGGCGGTCGGCGCGCCGCGGGGCCGGCTGGTGCGCCTGATGCTGACCGAGGGAGTCGTGCTGGCGCTGGTGGGCGCGGCCGGCGGCGTCGCGCTTGCCTGGGGCCTTCTCAGCCTGATGCGCTCGTTCCTGATTCATGCCCTGGCTCGGGGCGCCGACATTCAACTGAACTGGACGGTGCTGGGCGCGGCCGTTGTCCTCGCCATCGCTGCAAGCCTGACCGCGGCGATCTATCCCGCGCTGCGGCTCTCCGGCGTCGATCCGAATCGCGCGCTCAAGGCCGGCGGCAGCGCCGGCACGGGCCGCGGACAACACCGTCTGCGCGCCGGATTCGTGGTCACGCAGGTGGCGCTTACGCTGGTGCTGCTGGTGGTCTCGGGCCTGCTCATCCGCGTCGTCACGCGCTACCGCCATACCGATCTCGGCTTCAATCCCTCGCGCATCCTGGCCGTGCATCTGAACTTCTCTCCGCCGCGCTACGAAGGCCGCGACGTGATCGCCGACCTCTATCAGCCGCTGCTCGACCGCGTCACGCACCAGCCCGGAGTCCGCGCTGCCGGTCTCATCAGCATTCTGCCCATTCACAACTGGGGATCGAACTCCGACATCCACATTGCCGGCCAGCCGCCCTATCCGCCCAACCAGGAGATGCTGGCCGAGAATCGCTTCGTCAGCACCGGCTACTTCAATGTCTTCGGCATTCCCCTGCGCGGCGGTCGCGCGCTCACTCCCGCCCTGGACCGCGTGGAGAACACCGCTCCCACGGTGGTGGTCAACGAAGCCTTTGTGAAGAAGTTCGTTCCCGCCAATCTCGATCCCGCCATGCAGCGCATGGACGACGACGACAAGCAGGAGAAATGGACGAGGATCGTCGGCGTTACCGGCAGCATCCGCCAGGACATCTACGAGGCCCCTCTGGCCGAGCGCGACTGGCTGATCGACGAGATTCCGATGAAAGAGCGCGGCCAGCTCCTCAACGGCATGTGGCTGGTGGTGCGATCGGACGGCGATCCGAAGGCGTTGATCCCGTCGCTGCGCGGCGCTCTGCACGATGTCGACGCGACGATTCCGTTCGAGAATCCGCGCACTATGGACGATGTGGTCTCCGAGACGCTTGTCTTCGAGCGTATGGAGAGCTGGCTCTTCAGCATCTTCGCCGGGCTGGCCGTAACGCTGGCCCTGGTCGGGCTCTATGGCCTGGTCAGTCACGAGGTCGAGCAATCCAGGCGTGACATCGGCGTCCGCATGGCCCTGGGCGCCACGCGCAACCGCGTTCTTTCGGCGGTGATGCAACGCGTGGCCTGGATGCTGGCGGCCGGCGCCGCCGTGGGACTCGTGCTCACCGTCTGCGTGCGCAAGATCATCGGCATGGTCATCCACTTCGACGCGCAGAAGGATGCAGGCGGCTTCCTGTTGCTGGCGCTGCTGCTGGTGGCGGCGGGCCTGCTGGCCGCGCTGATGCCTGCCATGCGCGCCGCGTCCATCGAACCCATGCAGGCGCTGCGCAACGAGTGAAGGCTGAGACGGCAGAGGGAGGACCGGCAATGAGCGAATTGTGGTTCGACATTCGGATCGCGCTGCGGCAGCTATTCCGCACGCCGGGGTTCGCGCTCACGGTTGTCGCGGTAATGGCGCTGGGCATCGGCGCCAACGTGGCGCTGTTTACGGTGGTGCGCAGCGTGCTGCTGACGCCTCTGCCTTTCCAGGGGCCGGGCCGGCTGGCCGCGGTCTACGAGAACACAAGCAAAACCTTTCCGTTCAACTCCGTGGCGCCCGGGATGTATGTCGAGTGGACCCGGCAGAACCGGAGTTTCTCGAGCCTGGCGATGCTGGGTGAGGCGGAATTCAACCTCTCGGCCGACAGCGGCGAATTGCCGGAGCAGTTGCACGGCATTGCGATGACCGCCAACCTGCTGCCCACGCTGGGCGTGGAGCCGGCGCTGGGACGCAATTTCACGGCCGACGAGGATCGGCAGTCGGGCAGTCGTGTAGTGCTCTTGAGCTGGAGCCTCTGGCAGCGGCGCTTCGGCGGCGACCCGGGAATCGTGAACCGGACGATTCGCTTGAACAAGCTGTCGTACACGGTGATCGGCGTGATGCCGAAGGGTTTTGCCTATCCATTCGCGGCGATCCAGGTGTGGACGCCCATCCATAGCTATTTCTCCGACAAGTATATGACCGCTGTGGATATGCACCAGTTCGACGTGGTGGGCAGGCTGCGCCCCGGGATCAGCCAGGCGCAGGCCCTGGCCGATCTCTCGGCCATCACGCTGCGCGTGCACAACGCGCATCTCGACAATCCGTTTGTGAGCCCGGCGGCTAACATCAAGCCGCTGATGGAAGAAATGGTGGGAGACATCCGGCGGCCGCTCTACGTGCTGCTGGCGGCGACCGGCTGCGTGCTGCTGATCGCCTGTTTGAACGTGGCCAACCTGCTGGTGGCGCGGGCGGCGGCCCGGCGCAAGGAGCTGGCGATCCGCGCCGCGCTGGGCGGCGGGCGGTTGCGGCTGCTGCGTGAACGGCTGACGGAAAGCTTTCTGCTGACCGCCACCGGCGGTGCGTTGGGCGTGGCGCTTGCCTCCGGCGCGGTTCAGTGGCTGGTGCGCACGCGGCAGGACTTCAGCCGCGTGGAAGCCATCCATCTCGATGGGACTGCGATCGCGTTTACCGTCGGCCTGATCGTGTTGTGCGTGCTCTTCACCGGATTGATTGCATCGATGGGCGCGAAGGGCGCAAAACAGTTCACCGCGCTGCAGGATACCTCGCGCGGATCGAGCGCGGGACAAGGACGGACCCGGCTGCGCCGCGCGCTGCTGGCCGCTGAGGTTGGGCTGACGGTGGTTCTGCTCGTCTCGGCCGGGCTGCTGCTGAAGAGCTACGCGCGCCTGCGTTCGAACGACCTGGGCTGCACCACTCGAAACATCTTGACCATGCGCATCAATCTCTTTGGCGGGAGCTACAACGATTTCGCCCAGCGGGTGAACCTCTACGCCGCGCTGCTGGAGCGCGTGCGTGCGCTGCCCGGCGTTGAAGCGGCGGGCATGTCGCGCACGGTTCCCGGTGACGGCTACTTCGGCGATCAGTCCTTCACCATCGTTGAGCATCTGCCGCTGCCGCAAGGCGTGGGGCAGTTCGCCATCGACCGCGAAACCGATTCCGGATTCTTCCAGACCATGGGGATTCCCATCCTGCGCGGTCGCACCTTCGATGCCAGTCGCCGGCTCGACAAGGCCAATGAGGCGGTAGTCAACGCCTCATTTGCCCGGCAGTATTTTCCCAACGAGGACCCCATCGGCAAGCATCTGTATTACGCCGGCCGGAATTGGGAGATTGTCGGCGTGGTCGGCGACACGCGCTACTCGCTTGCGGAGGATCCCAAGCCGATCCAGTACTACCCGCTGTATGCCGGGCAGTTGAACAACGCCATGCTGGTCGTCCGCTCTCGCGGCGACGTGGAGCAACTTGCGATGCCCGTGCAACGCATCGTGCAGGAGCTGGATCGCGATCTGCCCGTCTCCGATGTGTTGACGATGGATCAACTGCTAAACAAGAACACGCTCGACGCCAGCTTCAATGCAACGCTGCTCATCGGCTTCGCCGTGCTCTCGCTGGCGCTGGCGGCGGCGGGAATCTTCGGCGTGCTTTCTTACGTGGTGGCGCAGCGGTCGAACGAGATCGGCATCCGGATGGCGCTGGGAGCACAGAGGGGCAGGGTTCTGGCGGATGTGCTCGGCGATGGTCTGCGGCCGGCGCTTTTGGGATTGGCGTGCGGTCTGGTCGTGAGCGCGGCAGCCGTGCGGATGATCCGATCGATGTTGTTTGAAACCAGGCCGCTCGACCCGGCGGTGTTCGTACTGGTCAGCGTCAGCCTGATGGCCGTGGCGGCCGCCGCCTGCATAGCACCGGCCTGGCGCGCGTCACGGCTCGAACCCATGCAGGCGCTGCGCATTGAATGATGCCGGCCGGAAGGAAGGATAGGAGATGAACGCGTTGCTGAACGATCTTCGCTACGCGCTGCGCCAGTTGCGCAAGAGACCGGGTTTCACGCTGACGGTGGCGCTTACCCTGGCGCTGGGCATCGGTGCGCTGACCACCGTCGCAACCTGGACCAACGCCGTGCTGTTCAGTCCCTGGCCGCACGTAGAGGCGCCGCGGCAGTTGCGTTTTATCGACGCCACAGTGCTGGGCAACGACGGGTACTCGCTACACTACGATCAATTCGATTTCGTGCGTAACCAGGGGCGTTCTTGGCAAGGCTCGGCGGCGTTCGCGTGGGGTAAGGCAAACCTGACCGCGCCCGACGCGCCTCCCCAGGCGATCCCCGTCGGGATGGTTTCGGCCAGCTACTTTTCGCTCCTCGGACTCAGGCCGCAGGCCGGCCGTTTCTTCAATCCGCATGCCAACGATCGCGCCTTCGGCGTCAACGACGAGGTGGTTCTTTCCGACCGGTTGTGGCGGATGCGATTCGGCGCGAATCCCGGCATCGTTGGACGCACCATCGGGATCAATCGCCACGCTTTCACCGTCATCGGCGTCGCGCCCAAGGACTTCTCGGGGATCTTCGGCGGCTTGGCAGAAGCGGCGTGGCTGCCGCTTTCGAGCCTCGGCGATCTCTCTCCCGACGCCGGTCCCGATCCACTGAAGCACTACGGCCTGCAGGTGGCGGTTCGTCTGCGCCCCAGCGTTGCAGACGCCACTGCCGCCGCGGAACTGCACGCTCTGGCGCACAGCTTCGCCCTGCAACAGAACGACAGCGGCTACAACGGCTGGGACCTGAATCTACGCGACGCCGCGCACTTCGAGCGCGGGATGTTCGCCATGGTCGGCGAGATGCTTCCCGTATTGGCGGCCGCCTCCGTACTGCTGATGATCCTGGTGTGCATGAACATCGCCTCGCTGCTGGCCCAGAACGCCGCGCGCCGCCGGCGCGAAATCGCCATTCGCGCCGCGCTGGGCGCTTCGCCCCGGCGCATCGCCGCGCAGGTCTTTCTCGAAACCGGCCTGCTGGCATTGCTGGGCGGCGTGTGCGGATGGGTGGCGAGCGCGCTGATGTCGCGCTCTCTCTACATGCTGTTGTCGAGCTTCGGCCCCGAGCTGGCCTTCAATCTGCACACCGATTTGCGCATCGTCCTTTTCGTCGCCGCCATCGTTCTTGGCGTGACGCTGGTGTGCGGAATGCTTCCAATGCGCCAGTCCTTGCGCTCTTCGCAGGGCGAGGCATTACATCGCGGAAGCACGTCGGTCGCCGGTGTTTCCGGCCGGCGTCTCGGCCGCCGCATTCTGCTCGGGCTGCAACTGGCCATCTGCTTTGTGGTGCTGGTGTGCTGCGGCCTGCTGACGCGCACCGCCCTGAACACGCTCCATCGCGATCCCGGTTTCAACCGCGCCAACTGCCTTACCGCCGAGGTCGACTTCGCCCGTTCCGGCTACAAGGGGGAGCAGGCGCAGGCGTTCCGCGGCGCTCTTCTGGAGCGGCTGCGCGCCTTGCCCGGAGTGACCGGCGCGACGTTCACCTCGCATTTGCCCATGGGCGACAACGGCTCGGGCAATACGCAGGAATTCGGCGTTCCCGGCTACGTGCCCGGCAAGAACGAGGACATGGAAGTTGTGACGGACTTCGAGGGCCCCGACTTCTTCCGCACCATGGGCATCGCCATCGACCGCGGACGCGACTTCAGCGCCGGCGACACGGCCAATTCGACGCCGGTGGCCATCGTGAATGAAGCCATGGCGCGGCGCTACTGGCCGAACGGCGACGCCATCGGCCACAGCATCGAGTTCCGGAAGAAGCCGTGGCAGGTGGTGGCAGTGGTTCCCAACTACGCCTACCACGATCCGCAGGACACCGACCCTTCCCCCGTTCTCTACTTGCCGATGGCGCAAACAGGGTTTGCCAGCTACACCATTGTCGCGGTCCGCTCGCGCGGCGATGCATCCGCCCTCACGCCGCTGCTGCGCCGGGAGGTATCGCGCCTCGATGGCGCCTTGCCGCTGGAGGAGGTGCGCACTCTCGAAGACGTTTCGAATGCGATGTACCTGTTCTCGCGCATTCCGGCGGAACTGCTCGGCGTGTACGCCCTGTCCAGCCTGCTCGTCGCCATGATGGGCCTCTACGCGGTGATTGCCTTCACGGTGGTTGAGCGCCACCGCGAGTTCGGCCTGCGCATGGCGCTCGGCTCGACCCGCGCGGCCATCTTCCGCCTGGTGCTGGCCGGCAGCGCTTCCATCGCCGCCATCGGATTGGTGACCGGCGGCGCAGCTTCCATCGCAGCAGTGCGTCTGCTGCGTTCCATGCTGTTCGGCGTCGCGCCCTTCGACCTAATGAGTTTTGGCGCCGCGGCGGTTGTTCTGTTGTTGGCGCTCCTGGCCGCGGGGTTCGTCCCCGCCCGCCGCGCCGCATCCATCGAACCCATGCAGGCGTTGCGCACCGAATAAGGAGATGGGAAGAATGACGGCCCTGATTGCAGATTTTCGCTACGCGCTGCGCCAGTTGCGCAAGTCGCCGGGTTTCACGGTCGCGGCGGTGCTCACGCTCGCCTTCGGCATCGGAGCCAACAGCACCATCCTGAGCTGGATCAATGCCACACTTTTCGATCCCATCCCCGGCGCGGCGCACACCGAGAATATGGTCACGATCCAGCGCGGCGAACGAAGCGAGCATCCTTCGCCCCCGTTCTCCTATGACGACTACGCCGACCTGCGCAGCAGTACAACGACACTCTCCGGCCTGCTTGGCTATCACGACGACTTCATGGCCATCACCGGCAACGGCAAGCCGGAACGCGTTTACGGAGCCCTGGTCACCGCGAACTACTTCGAGGTCCTCGGCGTCAGGCCCATCGCCGGCAGATCGTTGAGCGACACCGCGGCCAACGAGCGCGCCGGCGCAGCGGAAATCGTGATCGGCTACAACCTGTGGCAGCATCGCTTTGCGGGCGATCCGGCGGTCGTCGGCAAGACCGTTGAGATCAACCGGCACTCCTTCACGATTGTGGGCGTGGCCCCGCGTGGATTTGTCGGGTGCAAGAGCGGGCTGCGGACGGACATCTGGCTGCCGTTGGCCATGAGCGGGCAGGTCTGGAACTGGGAACCGATCAACAACCGCGGCAACTCCTGGCTGAACGTGCTGGGCGTGCTGCGGCCCGGCGTGAGCCGGCAGCAGGCGGAGAAGGAGCTGAGCCTGCTGATGCAGCGCATCGCCGACCGCTACCCGGAGTCGCACCTGGGCGACAACCGCCTCTCCACCGACCCGCTGTGGCGCTCGCCGTTTGGCGCCAACGTCTATCTGGCGGGCACGCTCACCATCCTGCTGGCGCTGGCCGCGGTGCTGTTGCTCCTGGCCTGCGCCAACGTGGCCAATCTGCTGCTGGTGCGGTCGGTTGCGCGCCGCCGCGAATTCGCGATCCGGCTCTCCATGGGCGCTGGCCGCCGGCAGCTCTTCCGCCAGCTCATGGTCGAGAATCTTCTGCTCGCGGCCGGCGGATGCGCCGTGGCGCTGGCGATTACCTCCTGGACCGCGCGGATGCTGGCGTCTTTCATTCCAGTTGTTACACTGCCGCTCAATATCAACGGCCGACTCGACGGCCGCGTGATCCTCACCACGGTCGTCGTCTCGGTGTTGACCGCCGTTCTGGCTGGCGTGCCGCCCACGCTGCGCGCCTCCGCTCTTTCTCCGGCCGCCGTGCTGAAGGACGAAACGCTCAGCACTTCCGGCGGACTCCGGAAGTCGCGGCTCACCTCCGGCCTGGTGGTGCTCCAGGTGGCGCTCTCGCTCGTTCTTCTTATGTGCGCGGCGCTGTTCTTCCGCAGCCTCCAGAAAGCGCAGAGCCTCGATCCCGGCTTCGATCCCGATCATGTCTACATCGCCTCGTTCGACCTGAGCCCGCTCAGCTATTCCGATGCGCAGGCCGTGGAGTTCCAGCGCCAGGTGCTCCAGCGCGTGAGCGCTTTGCCCGGCGTGCAGTCCGTCACTCTCGCCGACTTCTCGCCTCTCAACTTCAGCATTCACTCCTCGGGCATCCTGCCGGAGGGCTATGTTCCGCGCCCGCATGAATCGGTGGAAGCCGACCGGGGAACGGTGTCGACCCAGTATCTCGAGACCATGCGCACGCCGCTCGTATCGGGGCGCGAGTTCAACGCTTCCGATACGGACGGATCGCAACCGGTCGTGATGATCAACCAAGCTCTCGTCGATCGCTTCTGGCCGGGCCAGAGCGCAATCGGCAAGCACATTCAGGTGGGTCGCACGAACTACACGGTGATTGGCGTCTCGGGAAACGCGAAATACCGGCGCCTGGTTTACGATCCGGCCCCGCTGGTTCTTTTCCCGCTGATGCAGCGGTACGAAAACGAAGAACTGATCCTTCATGTGCGCGTAGCCGGTGACCCGATGGCGTATGCGCCGGCCATCGAGCGGACCATCCACTCTCTCAATCCGGATTTGCCGCTGTACGGGGTGACCACTCTCAAGTCGAGCATGCAGATGGGCAGCGTCTTTCAGCGGCTCGGCGTGGTCTTCGCGGGCTCGTTCGGCCTGCTGGCCATGGTCCTGGCCGCCGTGGGGCTCTATGGCGTGATCTCTTACACCACCCGGCAGCGCACGCACGAGATCGGAATTCGGATGGCGCTCGGCGCCAGCCGCGGTGACGTCTCCGGTCAGGTCCTTCGCCAGGGACTTCGCCTTACGCTGACCGGTCTCGCCGCCGGTTTCGCGGCCTCGCTGATCTTCGCCCGTTTTCTGCGCGGAGTGCTTTTCGGGCTCGGGTCCGGCGATGAGCTGACCTTCGTGCTGGTACCTGCCGTGTTGCTGCTGGTTGCGCTGGCCGCCTGTTATCTGCCCGCGCGCCGCGCGGCATCTACCGATCCGATGCAAGCGTTGCGAACGGAGTAGACAGGACTTTTCGAAAGGGTGACTGCAATGCGATCGATTCTGCAGGATTTGCGCCACGCGATTCGTCAATTACGCCACGCGCCGGGATTCACTCTTACCGCGGTAGCGGTGCTGACGCTGGGCATTGGCGCCAATATCGCGGTCTTTACCGTATTGAGCGGAATCCTGCTGCGCCCCCTGCCCTACGCGCAGCCCGATCGCCTGGCAACGGTCGAGCTTGCGAGCAACATGCCCTATTACGGCATGAGCTACGCCAACATGCTGCAACTGCGCGACGCCTTTGGCGGACGCGTCGTCATGGGCGCCACCTTCGGTCAATCGATGGCTAGCGTGATCGGCCCCGGCGGCCGCATCCAGGTGGAGCGCACGGAGACGGACGCGGCGATGATGTCGCTGCTCGGTGTGCAGCCGGTCATGGGCCGCCTCTTCCGCCCCGAGGAGAACCAGCCGGGCGCCAATCGCGAGGTTCTTATCGGCGAGGATGTCTGGCGCAAGTTGTACAATTCCGATCCCAAGATCGCGGGTCACGCCCTCACCATCCGCGGCGAGGCGTACACCATCCTCGGCGTTATGCCCAGGGCCTTCTCCTTCCCCTTCGGCGATCCGTTGCAGATTTGGACCCCCGCTGCGCTGACCGCGGCCAACCGCTCGTCCATGAGCGGCGGTGACGACGAGATCACGGGTACGCTGTATGCCCGCTTACCGGAGGGAATGACCGCGGCGCAGCTCACCGCGGCGCTCGACCGCACGCAGGCGCTGATCGCGAAAGAGGTTCCCCAAAACGATCTGCCCACGCGCGTGAAGGTCACAGCCTACCGGGAATCGATGAATCAGCAGGCGCGCAAACCGCTGCTCCTGCTCTACGCTGTGGTTCTCGGAATCTGGATTCTGGCCTGCCTGAGCGTGACCAGCCTGATGCTGACGCGCGCCGTTGCGCGCACCCACGAGCAGGCGGTGCGTTCGGCTCTCGGCGCCAGCCGCACCCGCCTGGTACAGCAATCTCTTGTCGAGGGCCTTCTGCTAAGCGGCATCGGCGCCGTTTGCGGATTGTTGCTCGGACAGGCGGCGATCAAGTTCCTTTGGAGGCAGTTCGCGCATAGGCTGCCGATGACCAGCGCCATTCATCTCGACTGGAGGGTCGTGGCCGCGCTGCTTGCGCTTACTCTGCTCACCGCGGCTGTCGCCGGCGTCTTTCCCGCGCTACGCGCCATGCGCCCAAACGTGCGGGTCGGATTGCAGGGCGTCGCGGTCACGGCTTCGGCCAGCCAGAACCGCACGCGCGAGTCGCTGGTCGTGGCCCAGCTCGCGCTCACGCTGGTCTTTCTCGCCGGCGCCGGGTTGTTCCTGCGCACGATCCACGCGCTGCGCCAGGTTCCGCTGGGCTTCACCCAGCAGAACGTGCTCACCGGCGGCGTCATTCTGAACGCCAGGGAGCACGGCAGCGATGTGGGACTGGCCGGCGACGCGAACATCGTGTTCGCCCAGTATCTGCCGCTGCGCGAACGGCTTCGCGCCATACCCGGCGTGCAGGTGGCCGCGCTCAGCTCCGTGCTGCCCCTGCGGCGCGAAATGCAGGTGACGATCATGGGATCGCTCGACCACAAAGAGATGCCTCGCGATCGGGACCATGTCGCGTTCGGCCGGCTGGCCTCGGCCGGTCTCACCGACGCGCTGGGCATCCCGATGGTCAAGGGCCGATTCTTCAACGAGAGCGACGGCGCCGCCTCGCCCGTCGTCGTGGTCGTAAACCAGGCCTTTGCCGACAAGTTTCTGCCCGGCCAGGACCCGATCGGGCACATCTTCTCGATGGGCAAGGGGCGCTTCGCCGATGCCCGCATCGTGGGCGTGATCGGCGACACCAAGCAGAGCAACGTCACCGATGCGACCAAGCCCGAGATCTACTTCTGCCTGGCGCAGATCGAGCCGGGCACGCCGCTCTACGGAATCGCGACGGCCTTCATCCAGGTGGCGATCCGCGCCGCGATCCCGGCCGAGAACCTGCGCGGGCAGTTCGACGAGGCGCTGCACGAGGTGGCGCCCGATGCCACCACGATCAATGTGGAGACCATCCACGAGGCGGTCGAGGACTCTTTCGGCAGCCAGACGCTGATCGCGCACCTGCTGGAGGGCTTCGCCGCGCTGGCGCTGGTGATCGCCGCGGTCGGCCTCTACGGACTGCTTTCCTTCGCCGTGGCGCAGCGCACGCGCGAGATCGGCCTGCGTATCGCGCTGGGAGCGCAGCAGGCGGCGATCCTCAACTTGGTGCTGCGGCGCGCGGCGATTCTCACCGGCATCGGGCTGGCCATCGGCGGAGTCTTGGCCTGGTTCGCGGTGACGCTGGTGCGCGCCTACATCTTCGGCGTGCAGGCTCACGACGCCGCGAACTTCCTGGCTGTCGGACTGGTTTTAGCTCTGGCTTCGATGACGGCCGCGTGGTTGCCCGCGCGCCGCGCCGCATCTGTCGATCCCATGCAAGCATTGCGCACGGAGTAGTCCCCAGGAGAGAAACGAATGAACGCGCTCTTTCACGATCTTCGTTACGCGCTGCGCCAGTTGCGCAAAGCGCCGGGCTTTACGGTCACGGCTGTCTGCACGTTGGCCCTCGGCATTGGCGCCAACACGGCCATCTTCACGCTGATTCACGGCATCCTGCTGCGCTCTCTGCCGGTCGCCAATCCGGCGCAACTCTACCGCATCGGCGATACGAACAACTGCTGCGTGGACACCGGATTCCAGAACAGCAACGGCGACTTCTCGATCTTTTCCTACGACCTCTATCTCACGCTGAAGAATGCAGCGCCGGAGTTCGAGCAACTGGCGGCCGTGGAGGCGGGCACGCGAAGCTACAGCGTGCGCCGCGGAGATGCGCCGGCAAATTCGCTGCGTGGCGAATTCGTCTCCGGCAACTACTTCGCCACGCTGGGCCTGGGCGCAACCGCGGGACGCGTCTTCGGCGAAAGCGACGACCGGGCCGGCGCAACGCCTGTCGTGGTGCTCAACTATCGCGCCTGGCAAACCGAATTCGGCGGCGATCCATCGATTGTCGGATCCACCATATATATCCAAACCAAGCCGTTCACTGTCGCCGGAATCGCGCCGCCGGGCTTCTACGGCGACCGCCTGTCGGCCGCGCCTCCCGCACTCTGGATGCCGCTCTCAACCGAACCACTGGTTCACGGTGGCGAGCAGACGGCGATTTTGCATCGCGCCGACTCGAACTGGCTGTACCCGCTGGGGCGCGTGCGCGCGGGAACCAACATCGCCGCGTTGCAGAGCAAACTCTCCACAGTGCTGCGCCAATGGCTGACCACACGTCCGGTATACACCGAAAACGGCCTGTCGGTGGAGATTCCCAAGCAGCACGTAGTGCTGGAAGCTGCCGGTAGCGGGATTCAGAGCATGCAGCGGAACGCCGGCAACGCCCTTAGGATTCTGATGATTCTGGCCTCTGTCGTTCTGCTGATCGCTTGCGCGAACGTCGCCAATCTGATGCTGGCGCGGGGCGCCGGACGGCGCGGCGAGATTGCCGTGCGCGTGGCATTGGGCGCCGGACGGCGGCGCGTCATGCGCCAGATTGTCACCGAGAGCATCCTGCTGAGCTCGATGGGCGGTTTGGCCGGATTGGCCGTCGCCTACGGCGGGGCGCGCTTGATTCTGGCTCTCGCTTATGCCGGCGCAAAAGACATGCCCATCAGCTCCAGTCCTTCGCTGCCCGTGCTGGGCTTCGCTTTTCTTGTGTCGCTGCTGACCGGTCTGCTTTTCGGCCTCGCGCCGGCGTGGATCTCATCGCGCGCACAGCCGGCCGACGTACTGCGCGGCTCGAACCGCGGCGACGGCGCAGCGCGCGACCGCTCCCTGCTGCCGCAGAAATCGCTGGTCGCGCTGCAAGCCGCGCTTTCGCTGGCGCTGTTGGCTGTGGCCATGCTGATCAGCCGTTCGCTGGTCAACCTCGAACGGCAGGATCTCGGAGTCGCCACGGCGAATCGCTATGTGTTCAACATGGACCCATCCGGCGCCGGGTATACGCTCGACCGGTTGCCCGCGCTCTATCGCCAGATCGAGGATCGCTTCTCGGCGCTGCCTGGCGCGGACAACGTAGGATTTGCCCTCCATAGCCCACTCGACAACAGTTGGGGCGATTGCGTGGTTCCGCAGGGACACTCCGCTCCCGGGCCCAACGACGATTGCAACTCCGCGTGGAACCGCGCCAGCACGCGTCTTCTCGACTCCATTGGCATTCCCATGGTGCACGGCCGCGGATTCAACGGCCAGGACACCGCCGCGTCCCCTCTGGTCACGGTCGTAAATGAGACTTTCGCCAGAAAGTTCTACCCGAATCAGAACCCGATCGGCAAGCGCTTCGGCCTCGGTGATCCGCGCTACTCGAGCACATTCGAGATTGTGGGGGTCTTCCGCGACTACAAAATCAACCCGCAATATCCTGCCGATCCCGTGTTTCTGCGCCCCTTCTCGCAGCAGTTCAACGGGTACAAGGATTCGGGAAACATCTTCGCCGAGAATCGCTCCGAGTTTGCCGGGGCGGTTGTGCTCAGCTTCAAACGGCCGGAGCCGAACGCCGAAGCGCTGGTGCGCCGCACGATGGCCGGCATCGATCCCAACCTGACCGTCACGGGTTTCCGCACGATGCAGATGCAGGTGGAGGACAACTATGGAACGTACCGGCTGATGTCGCGGCTCACCGGACTCTTCGGCGCTCTGGCGTTGATGCTGGCCTCGGTTGGTCTGTACGGCGTTACCTCGTACTTCGTCGCCAGCCGGAGAAGCGAAATCGGCATCCGCATGGCGCTGGGCGCCACGCGTGCCAGCGTGGTCAATGCAGTGATGCGCGGCGCGCTTTGGCAGGTTCTCATCGGCCTCGGCCTGGGCATTCCAGCGGCAATTCTTGCCGGCCGCCTGCTCGCCAACGAGCTCTATGAAGTGAGCGTCTACGATCCGCTGGCGCTGACCGGCGCCACACTGCTGCTCGGGCTTTGCGCCGCCGCGGCCGGGTTCATCCCCGCCCGCCGCGCCGCGTCCATCGATCCCATGCAGGCATTGCGCACCGAATAGGCCGCCTTGGAGGAGGAACACGAATGAACGCGCTCTTTCACGATCTTCGTTATGCGCTGCGCCAGTTGAGCAAGTCGCCGGGGTTTGCAATTACGGCGGTGCTCACCCTGGCCCTCGGCATTGGCGCCAACGCGGCGATCTTCACGCTGCTCGATTCCATCCTGCTGCGCCCGTTGCCTTTCCCGGAACAGGACCGGCTCATGCGGGTCAGCTACAGCGCGGCAGAGTCCGACACCAGCTTCTTCCCCAAGGGCTGGATTCGCGCGCTCGGAGAACATTCCGCTTCCTTCGCCGCGATCGGCGGATTCGGCGCGGACGCGGAATCGAATGTTGTGGAAGGCGGCGCCCCGGAGAGAGTCTTCGGCGCCGAGATCACGGCCAATGCTTTCGAGACGCTGGGAATTCACCCGGCGCAGGGGCGCTTCTTCACACCGGATGACGCGGTCGCGGGGCATGACCCGGTTGTCGTGCTGAGCTACGGATACTGGCAGGGCCGTTTCGCCGGAAGCCCGAATGTGATCGGGCAGAGCATCCGCATCGATGGCGTTTGGCGCCAGATCGTAGGCGTCATGCCTGCCGGCGTGCATTTTCCCTATGCCGATACGCAGTTCGTCGCGCCGGTCGTATTCCGGAGCGCCGATCCGGTCGATCCCTGGAGCAACTTCAACCTCCGCGCCTTCGGCCGCCTGAAGGACGGCGTAACCCCCGGGCAGGCGCAGGCCGAGCTGCGCCGCCTTAGCCCCTCGCTGCTGACGTTGTTTCCCTGGCGCATGCCCGACATCTGGGCCAACCAGATGACGGCCGTGCCGCTGCTTGAATCCGAGACCGGAGCCATGCGGCCCAAGCTGATGCTGCTCTTCGGCGCGGTGGGGCTCATTCTGCTGATTGCCTGCTCCAATGTCGCCAACTTGATGCTGGCAAGGGCCACCGTGCGGGAACGCGAGATGGCGATTCGCACCGCACTGGGCGCCTCAGGCGGGCGCATCTTCAGCCAGTTGCTGTCGGAGAGCGTTGTCGTCGGCCTGGCTGCCGGCGCGGTCGGGCTGCTGGCGGCATTCGCCAGCCTGCGCGGGTTCGTGCATCTGCTGCCGCCCGACACGCCGCGCATCGGGAATGTATCGTTGCGCTGGCCCGACATTCTCTTCACCTTCGGAGCATCGTTGCTCGCCGGTCTTCTCTTCGGCCTGATTCCTTCCCTCAAAATGGCATCTCCGAACCGCATCGAGATGATCCACATCGGCGGCCGCGGCCTGGTCGGGAAGACTTCGAGGTTCGGGCCGTCGGCGGTTCTGGTCATGGTGCAGATCGGTCTGTCGGTCGTGGTCATCGCCGCCGCCGGGCTCGTGCTGCACAGCCTGTATCAACTCTCGATGGTCGATCCGGGCTTCCTGACCAGCGGCACCGTCACCGCGGAGGTCTCGCTGGACTCGGCTACGTGCGGGGAGAAAGGCCGCTGCCACGCGTTCTTTGACACCCTGCTCGACCGCGCGCCAGGCATTGCCGGCGTCGACAGCGTGGCCCTTGCCGATACTCTGCCGCTCAGCGGGCGCACCGGCAACTATGTCTACGACGCCGAGAACCACCCGCGCGATGCACGCCAGGGCGCGTTGGTCGCCACCGGGCGTACCGTCTCGCCGGACTACTTCAAGGTTCTCGGTCTGCGCCTGGTTCGCGGCCGGCTGCTCGACCGTGAGGACGGCTCCGGCGCGAGCCGTGCCGTGGTGATCAACGAACGCATGGCAAATCTGCTGTGGCCCAATGAGAATCCCCTGGGCAAGCATTTGATCGATGTGGGCGACGAGCCTTCTCCCGCGGTGTGGAATCCCGTCAAGGCTTCGCTTGTCGTCGGAGTGGTGCACAACACGCACGAGGAGGCCCTTGAAACCAGCCTTGGAAACGAGGTCTACCTCCCGGTAACGCCCGCGCGCGAAGCGCCGGTGATGTATATCCTGTTGCGCTCCCACACCGCTCCGGCGGAGACTGCCACCGCGTTGCGCCGAGTCGTGGCTGGCATCGATTCCCAGGTTCCGGTCACGCGTGTGCGCTCGCTCGACGAGGTTGTCGCCACGTCGCAGACCGCGCCGCGCGTTCTGGCCGTACTGCTGCTCGGTTTCGGAGCTCTGGCCGTGATCATCGGCGGGGTGGGCGTCTACAGCCTCATCGCCTACATCGTGAGTTGGCGCACGCGCGAAATCGGGCTGCGCCTGGCGCTTGGCGCGCAGCGCTGGCAAATCGTGCTCGCGGTTCTCCGGCAAAGCCTCTTTCTGGCCGGTTGCGGGTGCGCGGCGGGACTCGCGGGCGCGGCCGCGCTGAGCCGCCTGTTGCAGAGCTTCCTCTTTGAGGTGAACGCCATCGATCCCATCACATTCTGCTCCGTGCCGCTGCTCATGCTGGCAGCGGCGCTGCTTGCGGCGTGGCTGCCCGCCCGCCGTGCGGCGTCCGTCGACCCCATGCAGGCGCTACGCACCGAATAACCAGTCACCGAGGAGAAAGAACGATTCCTATGACAAATCCGAATTCAAATCGCGGTCCATTTGCTCTATTCACAATCCTCGCCGTGCCGGTCATGGCCGCGGTCCTGTGCGCCACTGCCGGCGCCCAGGCTTCTGCAACCAATGCAACAACCCAGAGCTCCGGTCTCACCGTCACCTACATTGCCCACTGCGGCTTCTTGTTCAGCTCGGGCGGCCAGAAAATCCTGACGGACGCGCTCATTGAGCCTTCGAAGGAATGGCCTTATGACGCCCCATCTCCGGATCTGCTCAAAAAGATGGAACGGGGAGAGCCGCCCTTCGACCATATCAACGTGGTTTTGATCAGTCATAACCACATCGACCATCACTCGCCTGCATTAGACGTGAAGTTTCTGCTGAATAATCCAAAATCTGTCCTTGTGACAACGCCCGAAGTCAGGTTGCAGATGGAACACGACAGCCCGGAATTCAAGCAGATCGAATCGCAAGTAATCGTGCCTGATCTCGACTGGAAGCAGAGCACGACCCTGGAAGTCAATGGAATCAAGCTGGAGCTGGCGCGCCTCAAGCACGGTGACGATGGGCAGTGGCGCTCGATCGTCTATGCCGCGCTCTTCGACATGGGAGGGAAAAAGGTGCTCTTTGCCCCCGCAACCCTCGGATACTTCCCCGAGGAGTACGAAACGCTGGGCTACGCCAAGCGCGGAATCGACCTGGCGTTTCTCAATTTCACCCTGGCGATTCAGCCCGGACCCAAGTGGAGCGGGGCCGCCTTGAACACCGCGGGAATCCAGACCGTGCGAAACCTCATCGCCCCCAAGGTCGTGGTGCTGATGCATGTGGAAGGACCGGCTAGGGCATCCGTAGAAAAGCTGTTGCCTGAGGTCGAGAAGCAGCTTCCCGGCACGATCTGGTTCCAGCACGAACTGGAAAGCCGGACGTTCTAGGCGGTTTCCGGCGCCGGCATTCAAACCGGTGCAAATGTCGGCCCAGGGCGCCGAATAACGCGCCGTCAAGGAGAGAAGAACGATGAACACGCTGCTTAACGACCTTCGCTACGCGATCCGCCAGCTGACCAAGTCGTCGGGCTTCACGTTCACGGCGGTGCTTACGCTCGCTCTGGGGCTGGGCACGAGCACGGCGATCTTTTGCCTCATGGACGGGCTCTGGATGCATCCCATGCATATTCCCTCTGGATGCATCCCATGCATATTCCTCACCCGGGGCGGATCGCGCGAGTCTTCGCCACCACGGCGCAGGATCAGGAAGGCCTGTTCACCTACATCGAGTACCAATCGTTGGCGCAGCGGATGACGGCGTTTCAGGGCAACGATGCGGGGCTGGTTGCGATCGGCGGGCGCGGCAGTTTGATGCCCCGGCCCGACGGCACTTCCACGATGCTGTTCACCAACGTCGTCTCGAGCAACTTCTTCACGGTGCTCGGCGTACGCCCGTTCGTGGGCCGCGTCTTCACCGCGCAGGACGCGGAGCGGATGCGAACGCATCCCGGCGTTGTGCTCGGCTACAACTGCTGGAAAAAGGAGTTCAACGGCGATCCCAACATCGTGGGCCGCCAGATTCCGCTGCGCCATGGCAAGGGCCAGATCAGCCAGGTGGATGTGTGGGGTGTGCTGCCGTCGCCCTTCCGCGAGATCGACCCCAACAGCGACCGCGATCTTTGGATGCCGGCGGAGACCTGGGCCGCGGTAGTCGATCCCGGGGAACTGACGTCGCGGAGCTTTCGCTGGTTCAACGTTCTGGGCCGTCTGGCGCCGGGCGCAACGGCGGAGCAGGCGGACAAGGAGGCGGCTGCGGTGGCCGGCGCGCTTCAGGCCGCCGACCCGGCGAACAATCACGGCCGCGGCGCGCGCGCCATCTCCGATTTCCGCTACCGCTTGAGCCAGGCGGGCGCCAGCGGCATGGTGCTGTTCGGCATCGTCGCCGGAGTCGTGCTGCTGGCCATTGTGAACGTCGCGCACCTGTTGCTGGCGCGATCTCTGTCCCGCGCGCCCGAAGTGGCGCTGCGCCTTTCGCTGGGCGCGCGGAGAGGTCTCGTGGCGCGCCAGTTGCTGGTTGAGAACTTGCTGGTGATTGTGCTGAGCCTCGGCTTGGGCTTGGCGACGGCTGCGACCCTGGCCGCGCTGCTCCCGCGCCTGCTCGTTCAGGAGCCGGCCATGTTGGAGTCGTATGGCTCCGGGGTCAGCTTTCCGCTGGATGCTCGCGTCTTCTTCTTCGCCTCCGCTCTGGCGCTCGTTGCGCTCCTGCTGTTGGCGCTCGTTCCCCTCGGCCAGGTCGCTCGCTGCGAGTTGTTGCCGGCGCTGCAGGCAAGCGCCGTCACGCGCACGGCCGGCAAGACTCCTCTCCTGCGCCGCGCGGCCATCTGGCTGCAGATCGGCATATCCTTCGCGCTGCTGGTTTCCACCGGCGCGCTGGTGCGCAGCTTCCTCAACACGCGTACGCAGGATATCGGTCTCACGCGCAACCAGACGCTGATTGTGTGGTCGCAGGAACCGGAGGGGCCGGCGCGCGATACAGTGCTGACGAACCTGCGCGGACTGCCCGGTGTCGAGAACGTCGGCTACGGCATTCGCTCGCCCCTGATGCCTTCCGAGGGCGGCATCGCGGTCAAGGCTCTGCTGCCAAGCCATCCGGAGCTGCGCGATCCCGTCGAGATCAAGTTCAATGCGGTAAGCCCGGAGTTCCTCGACGTGACCGGCACGCGCGTGATCCGTGGGCGGGGGTTCGCTGCTGCGGACAATGAAGACGGTCCGCCGGCCGTGCTCATCAGTCAGACCATGGCGCGGAAATACTGGCCCGGGCAGAATCCCATCGGCCAGACCGTGCGGCTGCTCGCATCGAACGCAGGTTCCGGTTCCACCTTTGATGCACAGGTCATTGGCGTCACCGAAGACGCGCCCATCATGCAAATTGGCGAAATGCCGGAACCGTTTCTCTATCTCCCGTGGCGACAGTACCGCTCGCGCCTGGGGAATATGGGCGAGATCACGTTCGTTCTCGCAACACGCCAGAATGCGATGCTCATCGCCCAGAATGCGCGCCAGGTGCTGATCCACGAAAACCCGCAGCTCGATCCCATGCTGGTCACCTCTCTTCCTGAGCTCATCCGCTACTCCGCCGGAAATTACCAGATGATGGCCGAGCTGGTGAGTGCGCTGGGCTTGATCGGGCTGGCGCTGACCGTGGTCGGCCTCTATGGATTCCTGGCCTTCCGCGTGGCGCAACGCCGCCGCGAGATCGGCATCCGCATGGCGTTGGGCGCCACCCGCGAAGCCACGGCCTGGCTGATGGTGCGCGACACAGCGCGCATGGCGGCGGCCGGTTTGGCCATTGGCGCCGCGCTGGCGCTGGCCGCGGCGCGGGTCGAGGCCGCGGCGCTGTTTGGGGTGCGCCCGCTCGACGCCGTTTCAGTCGTTGGAGCGCTGGCGATAATCGCTGTCGCGGTCGCCTGCGCCGCGTGGCTGCCCGCCCGCCGCGCCGCATCCATCGAACCCATGCAGGCATTGCGCACTGAATAGTCCTTGAGGAGGAATACCAATGAACGCGCTCGTTCACGATCTTCGAACCGCACTGAACCAGTTGCGCAGAGCGCCGGGATTCACGCTTACTGCCGTATTCACGCTGGCTTTCGGCATTGGCGCAACGCTCACCATCTTTTCCATTGTCGAGGGCGTGTTGATGCGGCCTTTGCCTTTCCCCGAACCGGACCGGCTGATGATTCTGGGAAACGCCCCGGAAGGCGTGCCCCTGGATGGCGCCCCGAACGTCACGGCACCGGCGGTCGGTATATATTCGCGTGCGACAAACGTCTTTTCTGCGATGGGCGCATACCGGCAGGTTTCGTTTGAGCTGTCGGGTCAAGGGGAGCCGGCGCAGGTCAACGCGTCACGAATGAACGCAACGGTCTTCCAGGTGCTCGGCGTCGCGCCCTTGCTGGGACGCACGTTCACGCAGCGCGAGGATGAGGGCGGCGAACAAGTCGCGGTGATCAGCTACCCGATGTGGCGCGACCGCTTCTCAGGGGACGCGAAGGTTCTGGGAGAGAAGATTCTGCTCAACCGCAGAACCTACCAGATCGTCGGCGTCATGCCGCGCACATTTGAGTTCCCGCTGGTTCCCGGGCAGCTCAATCGAAGCGAGTTGTGGGTTCCCATGAGCTTTACGCAAGGCGAACTGGTGAACGGCGCCGGAAGCTGGAACTATACCCTGCTGGGCCGGTTGAAGCCGGGCGTGACGGCGGAACAGGCCCGCCAGAATATGGAGCCGGCGGGGCCGGAGATCGTTGAGCGTCTGCCTGCAGTCATCCAGTCGATGCGCGTTCACGCGCGGGTAGAGAGCCTGATGGATGCGACCGTGGCCCAGGCCAAGCCGCTCGTGCGCATGCTCTTCCTCGCCGTGGTCGTGGTGCTCGTCATTGCCTGCGCCAACCTCGCGGGACTGCTGCTGGTCCGCGTCATTCGCCGCCGCCATGAGACCGCGGTGCGAATGGCCATGGGGGCGAGCACGACGAAGATCCTCTGCGAGAGCCTCATCGAATCTCTCTCGTTCAGCATGGCAGGCGGTCTGACTGGACTGGTTCTGGCCTGGGCCGCTCTCCGCGTGGGGACTCGCTTTCTTCCCGAGACTCTGCCGCGCATCAGCGCCATCGGACTTGACTACAAGGTTGTCGGATTCGCACTGTTGCTCGCCGTTCTTACGGGCCTGGTCTGCGGCGTCCTTCCGGCGATTGCCGCCGCGCGCACGAGCCTGAATGACCACCTGAAGGAAAGCGGCCGGACGGACACGCCGGGCGGCGGCCAGGCGCGGCTGCGCTCGGTTCTCGTGGTCTGCGAGCTCGCAGCGGCGCTCGTGCTTCTCTCCGGGGCCGGGTTGCTGCTGCGCAGCTTTGAGAAGCTGCGCCAGGTCGATCTCGGCTTCAGCACGGGCCACACGATGACGGCATCGTTCGGGCTGCCCGGCCAGCAATACTCCAGCCAGGCCGCCGTTGACGTATTCGACCAGGCGCTGCTGCAGCGGCTCAGAGCGCTCCCGGGCGTCGAGGCGGTCGGAGTGACCACAGCGCTGCCCGGCGGAGGCGCGGATAATACGACATTCGTTCCCGAAGGCTACGTTCCGCCGCGCGGAGCCGGCCTCAATCTGGCCTGGAACGGCACGGTCCTCGGCGACTACTTCCAGGCCGAAGGCATTCCCTTGCTGCGCGGGCGCTTCTTTCGCGACTCGGACACGGCCACTGCTCCGCTCGTCGTAATCGTGAATCGCACTCTCGCCGAAAAGTACTGGCCCAATCAGGATCCGATCGGCAAGCGGCTCTACATCGGCGTGGCGGGATCACAGATGCCCTGGCAGACGGTTGTGGGAGAGGTGAGCGATATCAAGCAGAGCGGCGCCGACCAAGCCACGTTGCCTCAGTTCTACCAGCCGGCGTCTCAGCGCAAGCCCTCTATCGGCAGATTCGCACCTCCAAACATGTTGTACGGTAATTACGGCACGGTTGTGTTGCGCGGCGCCTTACCCCCAGAGCAGATGGAAACGAGCCTTCGCTCTGTTGTCCACTCTCTTGACCCGCAGTTGTCGCTTACGCACGTTGTGACCATGGAGCAATTGGTCGAGGAGGGACAGGGATCGCGCCGCTTCAACACCGTGCTGATCTCGGCGTTTGCCGGTGCGGCCGCGCTGCTGGCGTTGCTCGGCATCTACAGCGTCATCGCATTCTCCACGGCGCAGCGTACCCACGAACTCGCCATTCGCATGGCGCTGGGCAGCCAGCGATCGAGCATTCTTCGTCTCATCCTGGTCTCCGGCGGCAAACTGGGACTCGCCGGTTGTGTCCTGGGCGGCGTCGGAGCCTTCTTCGCAACGCGCTTGTTGCGCTCCATGCTTTTTCAGGTTGACCCGCTGGACCCGGCAGCGATCGTGCTTGCCATGTTCTTGATTCTGGCCCTGGCGCTGGCGGCGTCGCTCATCCCCGCCCGCCGCGCCGCATCCATCCAACCCATGCGGGCATTGCGTTCCGAATAGCCAGCTATCGAGGAGAAAGAGCCATGAACACGCTGCTTCAAGACCTTCGCTACGCATTTCGTAAATTGAGCAAGACTCCCGGCTTCACGGCGGTGGCCATCATCACGCTGGCGCTGGGGTTGACCGTCAACGCCGCCATCTTCTTCATGATCAACGACCTGTTTCTGCGGCCACTGCCGGCAGCGGATCCGGGACGGCTGGTGGTGATCGCGCAGACGACCACTCAGATGCCGTTTATGCTTCCTTTTTCGTATCCGGACTTTCTGGATTTTCAGCGCTCAGTCGAAGGCGGCAGCCATGAATTTCCAGAGATGGCGAAGGCTTATTCCGGAATCATGGCCTATCTGGAATCGGCAGTCCAGATGAGCCGCCAGGGCGAAGCCGCCGAAAGAACCTATGTACATATGGTTAGCGGCAACTACTTTGCTGTGCTGGGTGCGCAGCCGATGATGGGGCGGCTCTTCCTGCCCAATGAAGGCCGCACGGCGGGCGCGGATGCCATTATCGTTCTCACCTACGACACATGGAAGAGCCGCTTTGCCGCCGACCCGCATATCATCGGCCAACTGGTGAAGATCAACGGCCTGCCGTTTACCGTTGTGGGTGTGACGCAGCCCAAGTTTGTGGGCGCGTCCTGGGGCACGGCGCTGAGCGGATTTGTGCCGATGTCGATGCTGCCGCTGATGAATCCCGGAGGCAACGAAGTCTTCACCAATCGCGGCTACACATCGGTCTTCATGATGGGACGGTTGCAGCAAGGCGCAAGCCTTGCGCAGGCGCGCGCCGCGGCTGCTCTGGTGATGGCGCGGCTGATGAAGGATTACGGCCCGTATCACCCGCAGGGCGCCACGGCCGCTGTGATCCGTGAATCGATGAGCCGGCCCACGCCCTTTGCGGCCAACTTCATGCCGCTGGTTGTAGGCGCGCTGATGATCCTGGCGCTGCTGGTGCTGGCGATCACTGTGGCCAATGTGGCCAATCTGCTCTATGCGCGCGCCGCCGACCGCGAACGGGAGGTGGCGATTCGCGGCGCTCTCGGTGCCACGCGCTGGAGGCTGCTGCGCCAGTTGCTCGCCGAAAGCACGCTGCTGGCGCTCGCCGCCGGAGCCATCGGCGCAATAGCCGCCATCGCCGTTACTCCCCTGCTCGGCAAGATGATCGTTGTCGGAGACATGGCGCCCGCTGCCAACACCGGCACGGATTGGCGCTTGTATGTCTTCACCTTTGTTGCATCG
Source organism: Occallatibacter sp. (assembly GCA_049514795.1). GTDB lineage: Bacteria > Acidobacteriota > Terriglobia > Terriglobales > Acidobacteriaceae > Telmatobacter. Next base: position 753 of record JBEKUS010000078.1, on the reverse strand, counting down.
TTGACTACCGGCGTTCTTGTCGGGCTGCTGCCCGCACTCAAGGCGACCCGGCTGGAGATTTTGCCGTTGCTGAAGAACTCACCTTCCGTCGCCGGGGGCCGCCATCGGCTGCGCAGCCTGCTGGTGATTGCCCAGGTGGCCATCTCGTGCGTGGTGCTGATCTGCGCCGGGCTGGCTGCGCGCAGTGTGCAAAAGCTCGCGCAAATCAATCTCGGCTTTCGCCCCGATCACATCTTTCTCGCCACGATCGATCCTTCGCTGCAACGCTACAGCGATGAGCGCAGCCGGCAATTTCAAGCGCAGTTGCTCGATAAGCTCCGCGCCCTGCCCGGCGTCACCAGCGCCAGCCTCGCCACGCATCTGCCCCTTGATATTGTAAGTGGCCAGCGCGCCGGCGTATGGCCCGAGGGTCAAACCCCAACCGAGAGCCAGAGATGGACGTCCGTCCCGTGTACGTCTGTCGAGCATGCCTATCTTCAAACCCTGGGCGCGCAGGTCGTTGCAGGCCGCGATTTTACCGCGCACGACGAGGAGGCCGCGCCGCGCGTGGTCATCATCAATCGAACGCTTGCCCAGCTACTTTGGCCGAATGGCGATGCCGTTGGGAAGCGCCTGGTGCTGCAGGGAGACGCAATGCAGGTCGTAGGAGTGGTCGGCGAGATGCGCTACTATGCGATGACCGATACGAATCGGCCGCTGATCTTTTACCCGCTGGCGCAGCATTTCCAAGACAACGTCGCCATCGTTGTGCGC
>JBEKUS010000077.1:0-19513 GCA_049514795.1 Occallatibacter sp. | reverse complement strand
GCCTCGCCGCTCTCCGGCCAGGCATTTGGCTCCGTGACCGACGACAACGGCCATCGCGACGAATTGCTGAAGAGCGATGGGACGTTCAAGTAGTTCCCGCTGCCGCTCCTCGCTTTCGCCACTCCACCTTTCAATCACCCCACCCTGGATTCCCCCGCGAGCAAGTCGTCGTTTGCGGGGGATCCTCGCGACGTTGGCTGAATCTGTCACCAGGGTGGGGTCGAACCTGCCGCGCCAACTCCGCTCCCCCGCTCCCCGCGTCTTCCGTCCCTAGTCCCTAGTCCCTACGTCCCTGCCTTCTCGCTCCCTCGCTCCCTTGCTCCCTGTCTCTTTCGCACGAATCCAGAAAACGTAATATCATCGAGATAGAGATGAATCGCGTTGCCGGAACGTCCGCGCTGCCTTCCCGCCGCACATCCCCTGCGGCAGCGCCCCGGCCCGGTTTCCGCATGATCTTCGACGACGCAGCCGGCAACCTTCGCGGCAAGGTCCTCGGCATCTACGGCCTGCTCTTCGCGTTCAACGTAGGCGCATGGCTGTGGGCCGCGGTGGCGTTCCGGCACTTCCCCCTGCTGCTCGGCACCGCACTGCTCGCCTACAGCTTCGGCCTGCGCCACGCCGTCGACGCCGACCACATCGCCGCCATCGACAACGTGACCCGCAAGCTGATGCAGGAGGGCAAGCGCCCCGTCGCCGTCGGCCTGATGTTCTCGCTCGGCCACTCGACGATCGTCGTGATTGGCGCGACAGCCATCGCCGCCACCGCGCTGGCCCTGCAGCACCGCGTCGACGCCGCGCGCTCCATCGGCGGCCTGATCGGCACTCTGGTCTCAAGTCTCTTTCTTCTGATCATCGCCGCCGTCAACATCGTCGTTCTGGTCTCTATATATAGAGCGTTCCAGCGCGTGCGCGGCGGCGCGCCCTACATCGAAGAGGACTTCGATCTGCTCCTCGCCAGCCGCGGATTCCTCTCCCGCCTCTTCGGCCCCATGTTCGCCATGATCCGCCGCAGTTGGCACATGTATCCGCTCGGCGTTCTCTTCGGCCTCGGCTTCGATACGGCCACCGAGATCGGCCTGCTCGGCATCTCCGCCGCCGAAGCCTCGCGCGGCCTGCCGCTCGCCTCCATCCTGGTGTTCCCCGTCCTGTTCGCCGCGGGCATGTCGCTCATCGACACCACCGACAACATCCTCATGCTCGGCGCTTACGGATGGGCCTTCATCAGGCCGGTGCGCAAGCTCTACTACAACCTCACCATCACCTTCGTCTCGGTGCTGGTGGCGCTGGTCGTCGGCGGCATCGAGGCGCTGGGACTCGTCGCCGGCCAACTCCATCTGAACGGCGCGTTCTGGCAGGCCGTCGTGCGCCTCAACTCCAGCTTCGGCACCCTCGGCTACGCCATCATCGGCCTCTTCGCGCTGAGCTGGATCGTCTCCATCGCCATCTACAAGTGGCGGCGGTTCGACGACCTCGAATTCGGCGATTAATTCCGCGATTTTGGCTCGGGGCCGTAAAACCAGCTAAGTCAAGGCAAATGTTCGCTTTCATGGTGCGGAACCCCCGCCAAAGGTTCGCTTAAATGGTTCCATTTGCCCCTCAAATGTTCGCTTGAGAGGTTGCGATTTTTCGAGACAATCACCAAGAAAAGTTGCGAATTAAGGGGGAATGGCACCAGATAAAGTTCCGAATTGAGCGAAAGGTTCGCTGAGAATTTCGCAGTGGTTGGGAAAAAGCAGCTTTCAGCTCTCAGCTATCAGCTTTCAGGTCGTTTGTCTGGGGATCACGGGCGACGCGGCTGGTGGTGCGGCATTGAGGCGCTGAGCTGGATCGTCTCCATCGCCATCTACAGATGGCGGCGGTTCGACGACCTCGAATTCGGCGACTGAGCGTGCTCCCCATTCCCTGATCCTTGATCCCGGCCCCCCGGCTCGTCATCCCGCGCGCACCGTACGGCATCCTGCCAAGAAATCCTCAAGACCGCTATCTCTCGAATCGCGCTAGGATCTGGAGTATAACGGCGCTGCGGAGCCGAGCGGCAGGGCGCCCCAAGCCAGCTTCTTGCGGCTTAGGAAAGGAACCGCGCAAGCCGCGACACAAGTATGGCGACCAAACTAAGAAAGCCGGCTCAGTTTGAGACAACCTTCGGCGTATACGCCGTAGACGAGTTGCTGGGAGAAGGCGGCGCAGGGCGCGTATACGGCGGCATTGGCCCCGACGAGTCACCGATCGCGGTTAAGGTATTGGCGGAGGAGCGAGCGTCTGCCGAGAAAAGACGCAGATTCAGGAACGAGCTCGCATTCCAAGCCCGCAATAGACACGGAAACATTGTTACAGTCATTGATCACGGCGTCACCCGGGGAGCGGACGTCAGCGGTCCCTTCTACGTGATGCGCCGATACGAGGCAAACTTACGGGAGCTGATAAAGGCCGGGATAGACCCCGAACAAGTAATGTCACTCTTCAGTCAAATCTTGGACGGTGTCGAGGCCGCCCACCTTCAAGGCGTCCACCACAGAGACCTGAAACCGGAAAACATTCTTCACTCCCGAGAGGCGAACACGGTCGCTGTCGCTGATTTTGGAACGGCACACTTCACTGACGATCTCATCGTCACGCAAGTCGAGACTCAGCCAACCCAGCGTCTGGCGAATTTCGTCTACGCGGCACCCGAGCAGCGCGTCGCAGGGAAATACGACGGTGCGAAAGCCGACATCTACGCCCTGGGCTCCATCCTGAACGAGATGTATACCGGCACCGTACCGCACGGGACCGACTTCCGGACAATCAGCCAATCAGCTGAGCATTGGGGATACCTCGACGGAGTGGTTGAGAGGATGCTGCGACAGAACCCCGGCGACAGGCCGACAAGCGTCGGAGAGGTCAAGGCACTGATCAGGCGCTTTCAAGCCGACGCCGTCTCGCTCCAGCGGCTGGGAGAGATCGATGGAACCGTCGTAAAGGCCGGAGAAGTCGACAACCCTCTGGCGATCACCCCGCCCATGCTCGTCGGCGCTGACTGGAACAGAGGCCAACTTACGCTGACCCTCGACCGCCCTGTCACGCAGGAATGGGTGAACGCGTTCCACCAAATGCGCGGCTACACTGCGCTCGTCGGAGCAGAACCAGCACGGTTCCAGTTCAGGGGCAATGAGGCCCTCGTGCAAGTACAGGACTACCAAGCCCAAATGGCAGTCGATCACTTCAAGAACTGGTTACCCACAGCGACGCTCACCCTCCGGAACCAGCTGGAAGATGCCGCCAGGCGGCGAGAAGCCGCAGAGAAAGACCAACTGCGCCGCGAGAGAGAGGCCGAGGAACAACGCCTACGCGTAATGCGGCAGCTCAGAATTTGAGCTGACCACCGGGCGCAACATGACCGAGGTCCCTGCGCAACCTGCGGGGAGTGAAATCGTGGCACGGAAGAACCGCCGCGATTCCTCATCACCCCGGTGGAAAACGTCAAGCCTGAGCCCTCTTTCGGCCCATTTCCCTTCAAAACCCTGAAAACACGCTGGGTGGTCCGGGGCCCGAGAGGCCGGCGCAACCACGAAATGGGGCGCCTCTGGGTCTATGGGCCGCGGCGGATGAGGCCCGGGCTGTACCGGAGTTTCAATCGATGCGGTCTTCGGGGCGGGGCGGCTCGCCGCCTTCGCGATTCAGGATGCGTCGGAAGGCTTCCCGGTTCGCACGCTTGCGCCGCTCCTCGAAGAACCGCTCCGTCTCCATCGCGGAAATCTTCTCCGCCGCCGCGATCTGCTCTTTCTCGCGATCTTCCATGTGTCAACGCTATGCGTCTTCAAATGAATGCGCAAGTTTGCAGCGCGAGTGAATTCGTGCCCTGGTACATGGAGAGAGACAAAAGCAGGTCCTTCGGCTCCGCTGAAAAGCGCTTCGCTCAGGATGACAGCGGCGATTTCTTCTTTTCCCACCCTAGCGACAAAAACAAAGGCGTCGCGAGGGTGGGGCACCCGAGCGGGGCGCCCGCGGGCACCCGGCAGATCAAGCGTAAGTACGCAAAAAGGCCGCGCAACGGTTCGCGCGGCCCTCCTGCTTCTCTTCTCGTTGAATTCTCGACTTACCTCGATGCAGCCACTTGTTCTTCCACCTTGTATAGGACGGTGTGTTCGATGGTGCATGCTTTGCTAAACTGCGCGATCCCGTCTTCGAACTTCACGTCGGGATGAACCTTGTTCCAGCGCGTGAAGATGCCCGGGCCGTAGTAGCTGAAGATCGCGTCCCAGTTCGGAAAGATATCGACGGTGCTGACGGGGCTCGGGTCCTTGGCGCCCCAGGGGAATGTCTGCACGTTGAGAGCCCAGCCGTCCTGCACTCCATCCTGAACTGCGGATGCGGCGACCGGTTGCCAGAGCTTCTTGTGGGCGGCGACGCACTCATCCACATTGGAAGCGCTCATCGAATTAAAGACCAGGTAGTCGCCCTTCTTTGAGCCGCCGATCAGCACCTGGTATTGGGTGATGTTGTTGGAGACCAACTCGGCCAGGACGGAGAGGCGATCGCGCCACTCCTGCGGCGACGAGGCAACGCCGGCCTTTTGCAGCGTGGCCGTCATCTGCTCGTCGGTGAGAGGCTCCGTGGGCGGTCCGGGGTAGAAGGTGACGAGAGCCCAGTCGCAACGCGCCTCCGTCCCCGCCGGGATGATGGTACGTAGCGCGATCCAGGCCGAAATCGCTCCCGAGTCGACGCGCGCCTGCGCCACCTTGTGGTAGTCGCCGGCGACAAGCGCGCGAAATGCCGCGGACTGGCCGGGTTTGACTTTGACACAGGAAATGCTGTGATAGCCGGTCGGCGCTTGTTGCGCAACTAGCGTTACGGAGAGCGCCGCGGCCAGCGCAGCGCCCAATGCCATCTGGCGAATACCCATTGCAAGACCTCCTTGGTCTTCTCTGTTTGCTGTTTGGGGTTAAGTGCTCGGCTCTGCAGGGGAACCAAAGCTGGACAATGGCTTTGGCACGGGGGAACAAATCAAAAGCACGGCTCGGCTAAAAAGAAAACACCGCCAGCGGTGGAGGATGGGGAAGCGTTTCGCGTGCCTGGCGGCCTTGTCGCCTTCAAGCCCGGATCGAACGCGTACGAGGATCCGTGGAGTGACTCGATGCAGACGGCTCGCGATGAGAATTTGTTGGGGAAGTTGAGGGCGTTGCCGGGCACCTGCCCGGCCAGCTTTGGAACGTCCCAGTTGCCATAGTCATGCTCGGCTCTCAGCGCCGTCAAGTGAAATCTTCGTTGCTTGGTGGCCTGCGACCGCGCCTGTGGCCAGGGTAGAGCAGGCCGTGCCCGCCTCAACTCCAGCTTCGGAACCCTCGGCTACGCCATCATCGGCCTCTTCGCCCTGAGTTGGATCGTCTCCATCGCCATCTACAAATGGCGGCGGTTCGACGACCTCGAATTCGGCGGCTGATTCCGCGTTTTTGGCTCGGGACCATTAATCAAGCTAAGTCAAGGCAAATGTTCGCCTTCGTGGTGCGAAACTCCCGCCAAATGAACGCTTAAATGGTGTCGTTTGACCCCCAAACGGCTGCTTAAGAGGTTGCGAATGTTCGAGAGATAGGCCGGGGAAATTGGCTAGTTACCCGGCGAATGGCTGCAGACAGAGCTCCGGGGGTATAATTGCGCCATTCTCAAGGGCAAAAAACGGAAAACGCGGCCTACATGCCGATGCTGTCTGTTGCATTGCCGGTCGGTCACCCAGCCAGACTTGCACGAAGTGGAAGGCGCCTACGGAGCGGGGTGGACAGGGATGTCTGACGTCGGGTTGGATGAGGTTTGCAGAGATTCGAAACGATGGGGTAAGAAAGGACCTTCCGCGCAGTTACCGCGGAATAGCTCTTTGAGATGGCTTTCCGGCGTCGGCGTGCTGGCTTTCCTTGCGGCGGGATGTGGCGGTTCGGGGGTCTCGTCAAGATCGACTCAGCCGCCACCGGCGCCGTACGCTGTCCTGACTCCATCGAATTTCTTTTCGTTCACCATCCAGACCGCGGGCGCCACAAGCGCCCCACAGACATTCACGCTGTCGAATACGGGTGATGCGAACCTGAACGTCGCCAGCATCGCGATCTCCGGCGCCAACGCCAATAATTTCACCATAATCAGCGGCAGTGGCTCCTGTGGAAGCACCTTGGCGGCGAACGCGAGTTGCTCCATTTATGTCACCTTCACACCGGCAGCAACGGGAAATTACTCGGCAACGCTGACGGTAACCGATAATGCGACGCCGGCGTCCCAGGCCATCGCGCTTTCGGGGCTCGGCATTGTGGGCAACGTGCCGGGACAAACACCGGATACACGCGCCGACGCCATGCTCTCGCTGATGACCCAGAACGAGAAGCTGCAGTTGGTGATGGGAGGCGCGACAGATTCGTATAACTATACCGTTCCGAGGGGCGGAGGTTTCTGGGTGCCTGCAATTGCACGGCTGGGAATTCCCGAATTGATCATGGCCGACGGCCCCGGAGGTGTGGGCGATAACGTGGGAGCAGCGACGGCGCTGCCCTCTTCGCTAGGCGGCGCGGCAAGCTGGGACCTGAGCGAGGCCACGAAGTATGGCACTGTGATCGGCACGGAGCTGGCCGACTACGGCATCAACGTGAATTTGGGCGGCAACATCAACCTGACCAGCCGGGAGCCCCGCGATGGCCGCACCTTCGAGACCGTGGGCGAGGATCCGATCCTGGCTGGCAAAACCTTGGCCGCGCGTCTTTCGGCCATCCAGGCGCAGCATGTCATGGCCGGCATCAAGCACTATGCGCTCAACGATCAGGAGACGGGCCGGTTTACCGCAAACGCTGTCGCTGAAGAGCGCGCAATGCGCGAGAGCGATCTGCTGGCCTTCGAGATCGGCGTGAAGGATTCGAACGTGCAGTCGGTGATGTGCTCCTACAACCTGGTCAACGGCCAGTACGCCTGCGAGAACAATCATCTGCTGAATAACGTGCTGAAGGGCGATTGGGGTTTTCCGGGTTTTGTCGTGTCGGACGCTTACGCCACGCGTAGCGCCATCGCTGCGGCTAACAATGGACTGGACCAGGAGCAGCCCGACCAGCAGTACTTCACGAACCTTGGAGCCGCAATCACCGCGGGCACGGTGCCGCAGTCCCGGTTGGACAACATGGTGCACCGGATTCTGCGTGCCATGTACGCGGTCGGCATATTCGACAATCCGCAGCATCTTCAAGCCATACCGGCAGCAGCGGATGCCGCCATCGCGCAGGAGGTGGAGGAGCAAAGCGCGGTGCTGCTCAAGAACGCAGCGGGGCAACTTCCCTTGAATGGCGCGAATCTCAAGTCGATTGCCGTCATCGGATCGCACGCCGACGTTGGAGTGCTGTCCGGAGGAGGCTCGGCGCTGGTGCAACCGGATGGCGGAGCGGCTCTCACCCTGGCGCCTTCCTGCCCATCGGACCTTGTGCAGCCGGGGGGCGTCGCTTGCACGGTCACTTCGCAAATCTACGATCCGTCTTCGCCGCTCACAGCCATCCGAGCCAAGGCCCCGAACGCTAACGTTGTTTTCAACGACGGATCTGATCCGAATGCCGCGGCTGCCCTTGCGGCTTTGTCCGACGTCGCCATCGTTTTTGTCAACCAGTGGGAGAGCGAGGGCATCGAGCTGGACGACCTGACGTTTTCCAGCAATCAGGACGCGCTCGTCGGCGCCATCGCGGCCAAGAATCCCCACACCGTTGTCGTGCTCGAAAATGGCGGCCCGCAACTGATGCCGTGGCTCTCCGAAGTCTCCGCGGTCCTGGAGGCGTGGTACCCCGGTCAGAAGGGCGGCGACGCCATCGCGAACCTTCTCTTCGGAAGCGTGAATCCTTCGGGGAAACTCCCCATTACCTTCCCGGCGAGTGTGAACGATCTACCGCGTCCCACGATTCCGGCACCCTCGCCGGCCGGCTCGACTGCGCCGTTCAACGTGGACTACACGATCGACGGATTCGATGTCGGCTACAAATGGTACGACAGCAAAAGGCTCGTACCGCTGTTCCCGTTTGGCTTCGGCCTGTCCTACGCCACCTTCTCGGAATCGAATGTGCAAATCGCTCCCAACTCGTCGCCCGCGACGGGATTTCAGGTGAACTTGACCTTAACCAACACCGGGACGGTCGCAGGCGCCGAAGTGGTGCAGGTCTACCTCGGCCTGCCCGCCGCCACTTCCGAGCCGCCGAAGCGGCTGGTCGGCTGGAGCAAGGTGATGCTTCAGCCGGGCGCGCAACAACAGGTGTCCATCACCGTGAATGCCAACGATTCCTCGCATCCGTTGTCGTATTGGGATGTCGGCTCGAATAGCTGGCTGGTGGCGAACGGCGATTACACGGTGTACGTGGGTAACTCTTCGGCCGCCAGCGCTCTGACCACGGCCGGCACATTTCAGGTTGGACCGTGAGCGGCAGCGTTCGGTCGGCAACTCATCCGTCTGGCGCACGAGCGGGCGAGTTGCCATCCCCATTCCCCGTTCCTGCTAATGGGAAATCTTTGGCGGGCACGGTAACTGCGGTCGCCTTGGCTGCGGACGAGGTGGGGCGGACCACCGACGCGCCGGCTTGCGGATTCGATGTTTCGTTCCGTTGGTCCCTTGTTGCCCTGTTCCCTGCTCTTTAGCTTTTCAGCCAGTCCTTCACCTTCTGCACCATCACGTCGCGGCCAATGTCGGAAATGGCGTTGGTGAGGGGGAGCTGCTTGGGGCAGGCTTCGATGCAGTTCTGGGCGTATCCGCACTCCTGAACGCCGCCGTCGCCGGCCAGCGCCCGCAGGCGTTCCTCTTTAAGGACGCGGCCGGTGGGGTGGTTGTTGAAGAGCTTGACTTGGGCGATGGTGGCGGCGCCGACGAAGCCTGTGGCCTCGTTGAACTGCGGGCAGACCTCCATGCAGCAGGTGCAGGAGATGCAGTTGGAGAGCGGGTAGTTGACCTCCTGCTGCTGGGGAGTGAGGCGCGGGCCGGAGCCGAGGTCGTAGGTACCGTCGATGGGGATCCAGGCCTTGACGGCCTTGAGATTCTCGAACAGGACTGAGCGGTCGACCTGGAGATCGCGGACCAGGGGAAACTTGGTCAGGGGCTCGACGCGGATGGGCTGGTCGAGGTTGTCGACCAGTGCGGAGCAGGCCATACGGGCGCGGCCGTTGATCCTCATAGCGCATGACCCGCAGATCTCTTCCAGACAATTGGAATCGTAGGTGACCGGCGTGGTCTCCCGCCCCTCGGCGGTGACGGGATTGGCGGCGATCTCCATCAGCGCGGAGGTGACGTTCATGCCGGGGCGCAAGGGGAGGTCGAAGCGCTCCCAGACGGCGGGGGCGTCGGGGCTGGCCTGGCGCCTGATTTCGAAGGTGACGGTTTTGGTGGACATGGCGCCTTTCGCGTGGGGACCGTTTTGTTCCGGATGTTTCAGTTGTCAGTGGTCAGTTGTCAGTGGTCAGTGGTTGGTGGTTCGTTTCCTGCCGATGCCGAAGAAAAGCAACCGCAGGTCCTTCGCCTCCCTCGCTTCGCCGTCGCGGCTCGCTCGGTCGCTCAGGATGACAGCGGCGGCTTTTCGTTTCCCACCCTAGCGACAAAAACAAAAGCGTCGCGAGGGTTGGGCACCCAATTTCGTTTACCCCCCCGCACCCACAGCATTTTCTACGACGCGTCGTAGCGGCGGGGGCGCGGTTTGATGTACTGCGTGTCGACTTCCTCCCATTCGAAGCGCGGCCCTTCGACGGAGCCGGTGAAGATGGCCCGGGTGGTCTTGAGGAAACGCTCGTCGTTGCGCTCGGGAAACTCGGGTTTATAGTGCGCGCCGCGCGACTCGTCGCGGAGGATCGCGCCGAGCACGATGGTGCGCGAGAGCTCGAGCATGTTGCCGAGCTGGCGGGCGAAGGCGAAGCTCAAGTTGGCCCACTGGCTCTTGTCGCTCAGGTTGACGTACTGGAAGCGCTCGAGCAGCTCGACGATCTTCTCGTCGCTTTGCTTCAGGTTCTTGTTGATGCGAATGACGGTGGCGTTGGCGGTCATGGTCTGGCCGAGCTCGCGCCAGAGCTTGAAGGGGTTCTCGCCGCCGCTGTTCGAGAGGAGCTTCGAGTTGATCTCGGACTGGCGAGCGACTTCGGCCGCGGCGCCACCGTCGCCCTCAGCGGCCGGAGCGCTCTTGGCGTAGGCGACAGCGTTGGGGCCGGCGAGGAATCCGCCGAAGATGCAACTGACGAGGGAGTTGGCGCCGAGGCGGTTAGCGCCGTGGTACTGGTACTCGCACTCGCCAGCGGCGAAGAGGCCAGGGATGTTGGTCATCTGGTTGAAGTCGACCCAGAGACCGCCCATGGTGTAGTGCATGCCGGGGAAGATCTTCATGGGCTCGACGTGGGGGTCGACGCCGACGAACTTCTCGTAGATTTCGAGGATGCCGCCGAGCTTGCGGTCGAGGGTTTCGCGGTCGATGTGGGTGAGGTCGAGGTAGACCATGGGCTGGCCGTCGATGCCGAGGCCGAGCTCGAAGACGACCTTGTGGATGGCGCGGGTGGCGACGTCGCGCGGGACGAGGTTGCCGTACTTTGGATACCACTCCTCGAGGAAGTAGAAGCGCTCGGACTCGGGGATGGAGCGGACGGGGCGCTTGTCGCCGGGCTTGCGCGGGACCCAGACGCGGCCGCCTTCGCCGCGTGCCGACTCGGACATGAGGCGCAGCTTGTCTTCGCCGGGGATGGCTGTGGGGTGCACCTGAATGAGCTCGCCGTTGGCGTAGACCGCGCCCTGCTGGAAGACGGCCGACTGGGCGGAGCCGGTGCAGACCACGGAGTTGGTGCTCTTGCCGAAGATGGCGCCGATGCCGCCGGTAGCCAGGATGACGGCGCCGGCCGGGAAGGCCTGGAGCTCCATGGTACGGAGGTTCATGGCGACGATGCCGCGCGTGACGCCTTTGGAGTCGATGACGGCGGAGAGAAACTCCCAGCCTTCGAACTTGCGGACGCGGCCTTCCGATTCGTAGCGGCGGACCTGTTCGTCGAGCGCGTAGAGGAGCTGCTGGCCGGTGGTGGCGCCGGCAAAGGCGGTGCGATTGTAGAGCGTGCCACCGAAGCGGCGAAAGTCAAGAAGGCCCTCGGGGGTGCGGTTGAAGGGAACGCCCATGCGATCGAGGAGATCGATGATGCCGGGGGCTGCCTCGCACATGGCCTTGACGGGGGTCTGGTTAGCGAGGAAGTCGCCGCCGTAGATGGTGTCGTCGAAGTGCTGCCAGGTGGTGTCGCCCTCGCCCTTCAGGTTCTTGGCGGCGTTGATGCCGCCCTGCGCGCAGACCGAGTGAGAGCGCTTGACGGGGACGATGGAGAAGAGGTCCACCGAGCCGCCGGCTTCGGCGATTTTGATGACCGCCGCGAGTCCCGCGAGGCCTCCGCCAACCACGATGATTCTGGGTGCTGCCATTGTCGATCGAGTTCCTTTCGTAGAAGCAGCGATCAGCTTTCAGCTATCAGCTCTCAGCTCCAAACGCGGGCTAGAGGCTGGGGATGGGGGCGTTGGCGAACCACGGGCCGACGAAGGCCCAGAGGCCGGCGAATCCCAAGGTGGCGAGCGCCACGCCGAGCGCGACGCAGAGGTAGCCGAAGCGGCGGCGGGCCTTTTCGCCGGACGTGATGCCCCACTTGGCGGCAAAGAGCCAGACGCCGTAGGCGAAGTGCCAGCAGACGGCGGCCATGGCAATGAGGTAAACGGCGAGGACCAAGGGGTTGGCGAGCTCGTGCTGGACCTTGGCGAACGCGGCGCCCGGATTCTCGGGCAGGCTGACGCCCATGAAGCGCTGCGTTGTGACGTGATAAGCGATGTAGGCGAAGGCGATCAGACCGGTGTAACGCTGGACCAGGTACATCCAGTTGCCGGCCCACGGGTAGTAGACGATGTTCGACTTGCCGCGGAGCCAGATGTAGACGCCGTAGATGCCGTGATAGAGGATGGGTAGGAAGATGAAGGCCCACTCCAGGACTCGGACCAGCGGCAGGCTGTTGAGAAACTTGACCTGCTCGCCATAGGCGAGGGGGCCTTTGAGCGCTTCGAAGTTCGAGAGCAGGTGTTCGAGGAGGAACGCGCCGATGGGGACGATGCCGAGCAACGAGTGCAGCTTGCGCCACACGAAGCTCGTGCCCTGCGCGGCGCGCAACGGCTCGACGCCGCGGCGAACCTGAGGCACGGCGGAGGGTTGGGCGGTGGCCATGGAGAAGTTGGCTCCTCAGAGTGCAGGTTGAAGCGGTCTCGGACGAAGAGACGCGGCTTTGGTGTTCTGTATCACATGCATTATTCGAGGCTGACGCGGGGGCCGTCAAGGCAGCGCTCCGCGCTTTTGCGTTTTGGACGAGAACTGCGGCGGGTCAGCGTGGCAGCACGGGCAATCGTCGGCGATGGCGCGGCCGCTCACTTTGAGAAAAGTCTTCCGTCAGACGGGAGAGCCCAGGTACATCTTGGATCGCTTGCGGCACAGGGCCCGTCCCAGAGGGCGCCCCGGCGTGCCTTCCTGGACCGGGTCGAAACCGGGTCGATACACTCGACGCATGGAGGGGATTGCTTGATTCGCCGCTTTGAGATCCGCGATTTCGACGAGATTCATGCCGTGATTAACGATGGTGCGAGCGCTTATAAAGGCGTGATTCCCAGCGACCGCTGGACCGAACCCTACATGCCGGTGGAGGAGCTGCGGCGCGAGATCGACGATGGCGTCGAGTTCTGGGTATACGAGGAAGACGGTGCGCCGGCGGGCGTGATGGGGATCCAGCCGGTCAAGGATGTGACTCTGATTCGGCACGCGTATGTGCGAACTACGGACCAGAGGCGCGGGATCGGAGCGGAACTGCTGGGTCATCTGCTCAGGATGGCGACGAAGCCGGTGCTGATCGGGACGTGGGCCGATGCGTCCTGGGCGATCCGGTTCTATGAGAAGCACGGATTCCGTGTGGTTTCGCCGGAGACTAAGGATCGGCTGTTGAGGAAATACTGGAACATCCCGGAGCGGCAGGTGGAGACATCGGTGGTTCTGGCCGACGCGGCGTGGTGGGAGGAGAACGCCGGCGCGTGAGCGGGCAGAGCGTTCGGGCGTAGGCCGGCGGCGATCAGCGCGAAAGCATGGACAGCAGCACGGAGATGGCGCGGCCGCGATGGCTGAGGGAGAGCTTGGTTTCGAGATCGATTTCGGCCATGGTCTTGTCGAGCTCGGGCAGATAGAAGAGTGGATCGTAGCCGAAGCCGCCGGTTCCGCGGGGCGCTTCGAGGATCAAGCCTTCGACCGCGCCCTCGGCCGTCTGGCAGACTGCGCCGTCGCGCGCGGCGACGAGCACGCAGCGGTAGCGCGCGGTGCGTTGGGCTGCGGGGACGCCAGCCATGCGTCCGAGAAGCACCATGTTGTTCCAGACGTCGGCGTTGTCGTTGGCGTCGGGCGAGTCGATCATGCCGGCATCGGCGGCGAAGCGGGCGGAGCGCACGCCGGGCGCGCCGGAGAGCGCATCGGTCTCGAGGCCGGAGTCGTCGGCGATGACGAGCTCGCCCGAAGCGAAGCGCGAGTAGTAGACGGCCTTGAGCGTGGCGTTGGCGGCGAAGGTCGAGCCGTCTTCAGCGGGCAAGGGGATGTTCTCTATGCCGGGGAGAGGCTCGATGGCGACCAAGTAGGCCTGGGCGGCGGTGCGGAAGTCGCGCAGCTTGCCGGCGCTGGTGGTGGCGGCGTAGAGGCGAAGGGGCATGGTTTGAGTGTATCGGGAGCGACGGGATGGATTGGAGAGGGCGCAAGCCACCCCATCGGGCAAGAATCGCCCGCTGGGGACCCCGGCAGGCAGCAAGGGAGCGAGGGAGCAAGCGAGCGAGAGAGCCCTACCCCGCTCTAGCCGCAAAGAACGCGGCTGGAACGAACCCCCTCTCACCGGATTAGGATGGATGTGTCTTTCCGTCCGTACGCTGAGGTGATGAATTGATCGCTTCGATTCGTGCGGTGCGCCTTCTGGCCCTATGTACCGCGGCAATCCCGCTGTTTCTTGGCCCGCAGGCTTTCAGCCTGGGTTCCCGGAAGATGCCCCGCGTGGCAATGGCGCATGTCCCACAAGTTGGCGATTCTATCTCCGCACCGCATACGTCCTTCAGTTGTGTCGTGAATTCTGCCCAGACATATCCGTGCTTTGAGGCAATCGTCGACGGAATCACATTTCAGGTCGCGTTCACCGGGGATGGACCCTTGTTTCGTGTTGCCGATGTACGGACAATCGACTTGCGCTTTATCTCTCCGGAGGGCCTGAAGATCGACGATGTCATTCCAATCAGTAGCCGGGATGATCTCATTTTGGCTCCGAACTACGCCGTTTATGCGAATCGCGGAAAGGTATGGATCCCGATTATCGGCTTTCTGGACAACGTTTTTGTGCTTGATGCGAACGGCAAGCAAGAGAACGTCCCAATCAAAGAAATCCACTTCGACAGTGGGGAGATTCGTGTGCGAATCACGGGATTCGTTCAGTGGAAGGGCGTCAATCGGTAGACCCGCGCAACAGTCGGCCTAGAGGCTGGCGGACCTGCGCGATCCGGCGAGATTGACAAGGCTTGTGCGCGTTGCATAAGGTGATTCCGCCCGAGAAATCCTTCCTTATGAAGAATTCGGCGTTTGGCTTTACCGCGTGGGGAGTTGTTTTGAGCGTGGCGGCGGCAGGCTTGGCCACGAGCAAGGCAGCGAAAGCGACGACGCGCGACGGGGAGAACGGATTCGCGCTCGAGCCGGGCAAAACCACCTTTCATGTGAAGATCAAATGAGACGCGGCTACTGCCGCGTCCGAACAGGGCGCCCGCAGAGCCGGTAGGCTTGGAGTCTGCTCGCGGGCGATCCGCGAGCTGCGGATGTATAGCACAGAAATGGAGCTGGGATGATCTATGTAATCCTCGCAGGCATCGGATGGCACATGGTGGGAGCGGCATGCGCCGCCTCGTTCTACGCACCCATCGGGAAAGTCACGAAGTGGTCGTGGGAGACAACGTGGGCCGTGGCCGGATTCTTCTCGTGGATTCTTTTGCCATTGTCGATGAGCTTTCTGTTGCTGCCGAGCTTTCACGGTTTTTATGCGTCATTAAGCCCGGCGCTGATGTGGAAGATCGCGCTGTTCGGCGCCATGTGGGGCGTGGGCAACGTGAGCTACGGGCTGACCATGCGGCACCTGGGCATGTCGCTGGGAATCGGAGTGGCGATCGGGGTAACGCTGGTGGTGGGCACGCTTGTGCCGCCGATGCTGCACGGGCAATTCACGGCCAAGTTCGCCAGCCGCGGCGGGTTGTGGAGCATGGCGGGGATCGTGGTGGCGCTCGTCGGCGTAGCGATCGTCTCCTACGCCGGGCACCAGAAGGAAGAGCAACTGGGCGCGGGGGTGAAGGAGTTCAACGTCATGCTGGGGCTGGCGCTGGCGGTGATGTGCGGGATCTTCTCTTCGGGATTCTCGTTCGGCCTGGACGCAGCTGCGCCGCTGCGGACGCAGGCGCTGCAACTGGGGGTGAATCCGCTGTATGCCCGGCTGCCCAGCTACGTGCTAATCATGGGCGGGGGCGCGGTGGTGAATATGGTCTACTGCTTCACGCGGCTGGCATTCAAGAAAGAGCTTTCGTTGCGCGCCGACCTGGGCCAGCCGTGCGGAAAGCTGCTGAAGAACGGCTGCATGGCCGCGGCCGGCGGAATCATGTGGTACCTGCAGTTCTTCTTCTACTCGTGGGGCGAAGCCAACATCCCGCAGCGGCTGGATTATGTGAACTGGATGCTGCACATGAGCCTGTACGTGCTGTGCGGCGGGTTGGTGGGTCTTGCGCTGGGCGAGTGGAAGGGTGTGGGAAGCCGTCCGCTACGCCTACTGTGGGCGGGGATTCTGATCATCATCGCGGCGGCGAACCTGGTAGGGCTGGGGATGGCGTCGTAAAGAGCGGGGAACAAGGGACAAAGGGAACGAGAATGCAGGAAGCGAAAAGAGCAGGGGCTAGGGACGGGGGAGCGGGAGTTCCGAGTCGAGTTTGAGGGCGGTGAGGTCGGCGCACAGGTTCTCGACGGTGGAGAAGACGAGGGCCTTCATGCCCAGAGCGGCGGCAGCCTCGACGTTCTCAGGCTTGTCGTCGAGGAAGAAGGTCTCATCCGGGCGGGTGCCGAGCTCGCTCAGGGCACGGAGATAAATGGCGGGATCGGGCTTGGCAGAGTGGATCTTGTAGCTCCAGACAAGCACGTCGAAACGCGGGAGCCAGTCGAATTCGCGCTCCACGCGTTCGAGCACCGAGTCGCCCATATTGGAGACGATGGCGGTGAGCAGGCCGCGCTGTTTGAGATCGAGTTGCCAGTCGAGCATGACGGGATCACAGGTCGCCCACATGCGCGCGTCCCACGAATTCAGCTCTTCGATAACGGCAGGAGGCAGGGAGAGCCCGGCCGCCGCGTTGAATCTGCGCCAGAATTCGAGGCCGGTGAACTTGCCCTCGTCGTAGGCTGGACGATCGGCCCAATACAGGCGGTCGAATTGCCCGACTGGAAGGCCGGTGATGCGCAGGAGGGCGGCGCGGGCAACGGGATCGGGCGGGCCGGTGAGGACTCGTCCATAGTCGAAGGCCACCGCGCGCAGAGCCAACACTCCCCCCGATTGCGCCCGTTGTATCGTTGGAAGGGGCGCAGCTTCTATTGTGCACGATGGAAGGCAGCGCCCCGGTTGAACGGAGATGAATCGAGAGCCCCGATGCGCTTTTCGCACAGGACGGAATGGAACACGGAGGAGAGCGAGTTGGCGCGAGCGCACCGGCTGCGGCTGGAGGCGGGACTGCCGATCGCCGACCTGACGGCATCGAGCCCGACGCGGTGCGGGTTCGCATATCCCGATTCCCTGCTCGATGCGCTGACCGATCCGCGCGCGCTGGACTACGATCCGCAGCCCAAGGGGCTGATTTCGGCGCGAGAGGGTGTGTGCAGGTACTACGCGGGGCGCGGGGTGACGCTCGATCCGGGGCAGATTGTGCTGACGACGAGCACGAGCGAAGCGTACAGCTTTCTGTTCCGGCTGCTGTGCGATCAGGGGAGCGAGGTTCTGATCCTCGAGCCCGGGTACCCGCTCTTCGACTTCCTCGCGGGCTTGGACGATGTGCGTCTGAAGGCCGCGCCGCTGGTTTACGAAAATGGCTGGCAGATCGATGTGGAGGGAGTCCGGCGAGCGATCTCGGCCGATACGCGCGCGATCGTGGTGGTGCACCCGAACAATCCGACGGGGCACTTCACCAAGCCGTGGGAGGCGGACCAACTGGCGCGGCTGTGCCGGGAGTTCGGGCTGGCGCTCATTGTGGATGAGGTGTTTCTCGACTACGCGAAAGCAGGGAACGAGGGAGCGAGCGAGCAAGGGAGCGGAACAACAGGGAACGGGGAAACAAGGGACCAAGGGACCAAGGCTACCGGGAGTTTTGCTGCGGGGATGGAGGGGGTCCAGGTCCTCGTCGTGAGCGGGCTGAGCAAGATCGCCGGGCTGCCTCAGATGAAGGCGGCGTGGATTGCTGTGACCGGACCGGAGCGGGAGCAGGCGCTGGCGCGGCTCGAGGTCATCGCCGACACGTTTCTCTCGATGAACGCGCCCGTGCAGTGGGCGCTGCCGAAGTGGATCGAAGGGTGCGGGGCGATCCAGAAGCAGATCCGGGAGCGCGTAGCCGCGAACCTGGCTGCGCTCGACCGCGGACTGGCGGCGGCTCCTGCTGTGCAGCGGCTGGTCATTGAAGGCGGATGGTATGCGGTGCTGAGGATTCCGGCGGTGCGGCCGGACGAGCAGACCGTGCTCAAGCTGCTGGAGCGCGGAGTGTGGGTGCATCCCGGCTACTTCTTCGGGATGCCCGAGTCGGGCTGGCTCGTGGTTAGCCTGCTCGCGCCGGAGCCGGAGTTTGTTGCCGGAGTAACAACCCTCATTGATCTTCTGGGAACGAATCACCAAGGTAACGTTTCGGAGAGATTCGTTTAACTTGCCCTTAAACGAACACTCGCTTCTCTCACTCAAACAACGCGTTGCGCACGGTACAAGATTTCCTCAGCGGCTTTGGAGAAACGGGTTGGTGGCGCGCTCCTGACCGATGGTGGTTTCGGGGCCGTGGCCGGTCAGAACCCTGGTTTCGTCGGGCAACGCAAGAAGGCGCGAGCGCAGAGAGCGGAGAATCTGTTCGAAGTTGCCCCCGGGCAGGTCGGTGCGGCCGATGCTGCCGGCGAAGAGCGTGTCGCCGGCGATGAGGAGCTTCAGCGGAGCGAAGTAAAGGCAGACCGAGCCCTGGGTGTGGCCGGGGGTTTGGAGCACCTGCGCGGGGTAGCGTTCGAGGCCGACGATCTGGCCGTCGCGGAGACCTTCGTCGGGCGGAGCCGTCTCCGGCGCCGGGAGGCCGAGCCAGGAGGCCTGCGTCGGGATCAACTGCAGCAGAGGCAGGTCCTTCTCGTTCATGAAAATGGGAGCGCCGGTGAGGCGCTTGAGCTGGACGGCGCCTCCCATGTGGTCGATGTGCGCATGGGTGACGAGGATTTGCTTGAGGGTGAGGCCCAGCTCGGCGAGGCGGCCGTAGATTCGGCTGACCTCATCGCCGGGATCGACGACGATGGCTTCGCCGGACTCTTCGTCGCCCAGAATCGTGCAGTTCGAGGCCAGCGGCCCCACGGGAAAGGACTCGAGGATCATGGTTCGATTGTAGGGCCGGAAGCAGTGGTCAGTGGTCAGTGAACAGTGGTCAGTGGTTCGCGATGGGCCTCGCGGCGAGAGAAGCGGAAAACTGAGCGAGAACAAAAACGGTCGAAAACGAATCTGTGAAACTGTGGAGGCGCTCGCTCGAAGGCCTTGATTCGGCGCGGGTTCGGCGACATTCACAGTTTCACGGTTTTTGTGTTTCTGTGAGCTTTCGGCGCGGCGCGTGTATCGCCGTGATTCGGTTGAGGTTCGCGGCGCGCGCAGTTTCACGGTTCCACAACCCGTTTTTTGAGTGCATAGGGGGGTGGGGGTAGAAGAGCAGGGAGCAGGGATCAGGGATCAGGGAACAGGGAACGAAAAGACAGGGAGTAGGAAGTAGGGAGTAGAAAGACAGGGAACGGAAAGGCAGGGAGCGAGGGAGCAGGGCGGAGGGGGAGCGATGGTGGTCTGCGCGTCGATCATGGAATGATTGTGTGCCAGGGCGGCGTAATGATCTGCAAAGAAAACAGAGATCAGAGATCAGGGGGCAGGGGTCAGAAAAAGAACGACTTAGGCCAAAGGCGGCGGGCGTCTTTGTGGGGCGGGGAACTTGACGGAGAAGCAGGGAGTAGGGAATAGGGAATAGAAAGGCAGGGGCGGGAAGACAGGGAATAGGGAGTAGCCGGTAGGGAATAGGAAAGCAGGGAGGGAAAGGCAGGGATCCTTCGGCTTCGCTCAGGACAAGCTCCGGGACTAGGTGTGATGTTTCAATAGGTTGTCCATCTGATCGGGACCTGTAAGGCTGAGTTTGAGAAGACTTGGCAGAACAGGAGACCAGATGGACTATCACAAGAATGCCCGATTAACGCAG
>JBEKUS010000076.1:0-20220 GCA_049514795.1 Occallatibacter sp. | reverse complement strand
CCATCACGTCCACATCCTGGAGATGAACGGCGACAGCTACCGCCTCAAGCAAAGCCGCCGCAAACGGAACCCGCCGCCGGCGCACTGACCTCGCCCCTCCCGAACACGCTTCGGGGGAGAAAGGGCTCTTCCGCTACGCTCCAGAGCCCTTTCACCCCCGAAAATCCCTGCTTGATCATCCTTCCTACTCGTTCCCTATTCCTCCGCCCCGATGGTTCCCTTTCATTTTGCCCTTGACACATAGTGCTTGTGCATCCAATCCCGCAGGGTGTGCGGCCGTCCGGCGAAGCTGCGGGCGCGCAATTCCCGCCAGAGTTGGGCGCTGTTGTCGCACCCCTGCTGCCAACGTATTTCCAAATAGTTGCGATGTGGATCGACCGATGAGAAGCGATGGCGCTGCTTGCGTTCCGGGAAGCCCTGGGCATGGACAAAGCGGCGGACGGTCTTGCGGCTCAGGCCGCACTGTCGCCCGATTTCCCGCTGCGAAACGCCCTGCCGGAAAAGTCCCATGACCGCCTCGCAGCAGGCCATCCGGCGCTCGCGGTTCTGCTCGATTCGGAGCCGAGGGCGGGAGAGCCGCTCGGCAGGTGAAGGTTCCACTACAGCTTCCGCTTCAGGCTTCGATTCTCTCGCCACGCTGCGCACCACCTCGGCCAGCAGCCGATGATGCGCCCCTAGAGCCTCTACCAAGGCCTCGCTCAAGCTGCGCAGCAGATGCCAGCGGTCGGCTACCTGACCAGCTTGCGGCGCTGCCTTGGCGGCTGCTTCGGCATACAGGCTAGCGCGGTCGCGGCTGATGTCTGCTCCGGGATGGGCGCGCAGCCAACCTTCGGTGCTCTCCGCGCTACGTTCAGGCAACAGATCGATCACCTTGCCACGTTCCAGGTCGCAGAGGATCGTTCCATAGCGATGCCCCTTGCACCACGCCCAGTCATCGATACCCAGAACCCGCGGCGCCCGCGCACAATCAACGAACGCCCTTCGGCGCGACTGCCGCAGCAGCGTCGAGCCGCTGGCCTGAATGCCCAACTGTCGTGCCAAGCGAGCCCTTGCGGATCCGCCCAGAGCCTGCGTAAGCTATTCCAGCACTACACTCAGGCGTGCGGTTCGCCGTGCGTAACGTGAAGCCATTCTTGCCAGTCGCTCTGTGAAAACCCGTTGACCGCATGCGTCGTTGTCGCAAAAAGGAACGGCGGACATGTAACTCGATGCTGACCGGAATCCCCTCCCAGGGCAGATCGTCAAGCCGCCGACTTTACCAGCTATGCGTGCGCCGCGAGGTCAGTTGGCACGCGGGGCAACGGCTTCCCTCCGCTGCCGGCCGCAGCACCATGATGAGCTGGTCCTGTCCAGAGACCTGTAACCGATCCAGAACGACTTCGCCGGCATCCGGCAACAACGTCAAAGAGCAGATCGTAAAGCATGCGCTTGTTCTGGAGGACGAGAGCGGAGCGCGAGGATTGTTGGCTTCTCGAACTTCGGTAGGCGCCTAAGGTGCTCACCTTGAGCGCGGCGCGAGGCCGCGGACAGACCAGCGATGAAGTACCCCACGAACTGCGGGACATCATCCTCTGTTGCAGGGACTCATCACAACAAAGAGTTCAATTCGACGACTAATCCCCGCACAACACTCGTTGCCTTTACAAACGTGCCGGAGATCGAAGCCAGCCGAGCGGTTGAAACCATTCGGACTAGCAAGGATCTCCGGCGCGGAGAAACCGGATTCAATTCTTCAATCGACAACCTTGCTACTGTTACGAACTAGAACTGGTACTTCGCCGCGAGTTGCAATTGGCGCATGGAGCCCGTACTACTGATGCGGCCAAAGGTGGAAGAAGAGTAACTCAAGTTCGGGTTGCCCCAGTTCGGGTGGTTGAGAGCGTTGAAGGCCTCGAAGCGGATCGACAATTGGTGCCTCTCGTTGTAGGGCATATTGAACACCTTATGCAGAGACGCATCGAGGTTGGTAAGTCCCGGGCCTACGATGGTGCCGCGGGTCAGCGTCCCGAAGTAACCTGCTGTGGCCGGTTGATAGGCGGTTTTGGTGAGCCAGGTATTCAGCGTTCTGGAGGAGCCGCTGAGGTAGGGGCTGGTTCCGGTCGGATTCGGACGATCGAAGTTGCCGCCCGCGGCCGCGATACCGGCATTGTCATAGCCGAGTATGACCGTGCCGACCGCGCCGGTTTGGTGAGTGAAGATGCCTCCGATCTGCCAGCCGCCAACGGCCGCATTCAGGGCCTTGTTCGTAACCGGCACCAGCTTGCCAGGGCCGATCGGCAGTTCGTAGAGGACCGAGCCGACGATCCGATTGCGAATATTGAACGCGGAAGGGCCGTAGTCGCATGAGAGGCAGCGGTTGTTCTGCGGGAACAGCTCGTCGTTGCCCTGGCTGCGAACTCCGCTGGTCTCGTCGAGAGATTTGCCCAGAGTGTAGGAGGCGATCACGTTGAGGCCGTTGCTCCAGCGCCGGGTAGCCTTAACACTGAACGCGTTGTAATTGCTGTTGGCCCAGTCGTGCACATATTGAATCGCGCCCATGTTCGCGAAGGGGGTACGGGACGCGACTGAACTTGAGATGCTGGAGCCAGTGTATCCGGATGGATTCGCCACATTCGCATTGATGAACCCATAAAGATGATGGCTCCCTGAACCTTGGTATCCGATCTCGAACGACCAGTCCTGACCGACCTGCTGCTGGATGTTCAGCAGGTACTGCTCGGTGTACGTGGACTTGTGGTCGAGAGCATTCACGAAAGCGGTGGTGGAGGCAGGTAGATTAACGGATGCGCCGCTGCTGCTCGGCGCCGCGTTGTTCCAGGTCAGACTGGAACTACCGTAAGGAGCGGTCGAGTCCGTATTCGTATACGTCACGCGCCCAGCGATATTCCGCGCCATGTCGAAGTAGGCGTTGCCGATATCCTGGCTGAAGAAGATGCCATAGCCGGCGCGAATCACCAGAGTCGGTTTCGGCGAGTAGGAGACGGCCACGCGCGGCGCGAAATTGAGGTAATGAGTATCAAGGAGCGGACCGTTGGGCAGCGTTCCGTTGCTGCAGACGGGCGCCGACCCAAGACCCAAGGTGGAGGCCATCCACTTGATGGAAAGGCCCTGATACACATCTGCCGGTGCGCAATTGCCCTGGCGGACATAGAAGGGCCACTGGCTCTGCGGGTAGGTGGTTGCGGTGTCGGTGATCTTCGGCATGACCGGAAGGTCCACAGTGAAGTTATTGCCGAAGGTATCGTTCCATGGGGGGGTCAGTTCGTACCTTATGCCTGCTGAAATTGTGAGGTTGGGACGGAGCTTGTAGGTGTCGTCGGCGTAGTAAGCCTGCACGTTGCGCACGTAGTTCGCATTCGCCACGGCCACCGCGACCACCGACTGATAGAGATTACCGAGCAGGAAGTCAGCCATCGCATCGCCGCCAGAAAGCGAAGTTCCACTGGATTGCGCAGTAGAGAGGGGCTTGGCGAAGAACTGCCCGCGCGAGAACTGATTGCCAAGCTGGTTAAAGGTCTGCCGGTTGTACTCGAAACCGAAGCGCAACGAATGCTTGCCTTTTACCCAGGAAAGGTTATCGACAATCTGCCAGGTCGGATCGGTCACAACGTAGGGGCCATCGCCGCCGATATCCCCAATCTCCTGCCAGATGGAGGGTGTTGTGCCTGTCGGTCCCGAGCTGAAGCTCAAATCCGGGATGCCCCACGTGGAGGGGAGGCCGCCTTTGAGGTTCGGAATACCGATTTCGTCGACCACGTCGTGTGTATATGCCGACAGGAGGCCGAGGGAATTGAAGAAGTGGCTATAGCCGAACCGCGCTTCGTTCACAAGGTGGGGCGTAAAGGTCCACGTGTTTGAACCCATGTACTGGTAGTACTGGGTAAAGATCTTGCTGCCCGCGCCCATGAATCCAGTCGATAGGATGTTTTCGTTCCCCGAGCTGTAGCGGAAGGCATACTGCGATTTTTGAGACTGGATGTAATCTCCGCGGACGGTCAAGCCCTGGCGATTCTGTGGTCCCGAGGTGCCGTACGCGTAGTTCGCGACCACCTTCCCATTCGAGTAGAACGGCTGCGTGCTTGTCCCCAAGTATTTCAGCAACGCCGTGGACTGCGGCGCGATTCTGTTCGGGCAGATGACATTGAGCTTGCCGTTGCAGGAGAACTGCGCCTTATTCAGGCCGTTGACGTCTGCAGTTGCCGGATCGTAGATGGTGACCGCAGCCCCGGCGGCGGTGGTGAAGCCCGTGAAATCGCCGCTCGCAATGGCTGGAGAGGGCACAACTGCAGAGCCCTGACCAATGGTGCGGATCTTCCTCCACTCGTCGTCGACCATGAAGAAGAATTTGTCTCGGCCGTTGTAAAGTTTTGGGATTCTGATCGCTCCATCGAGTTCGAATCCATAGTCGTTCCACTTGTAGGGGTATACCTTCGCAGGAGCAGCGTTGTAGGGGAACCAGTAGGGATTTGCGTCCGCAATGTTGTTGCGGATGAAATCGTACATGGAGCCGTGATAGGTGTTGGTGCCGCTCTTACTGACCACGTTGACCTGTGTCGCCTCGTGGCCGAACTCAGCCGGATAGACACCGGTTTGGACCTTGAATTCCTGGATACCGTCGAGAGAAGGCAGGCCGACATACGTCACAAAGTCGGGATCGGTGTTGTTCACGCCATCCAGCGTGTAGTAGTTCCACATGATGCGCTGGCCGCCGACCGAGATGGACTGGCTGCCGCGATCGCCGCCGAGGCGGCTGCCAGCTTGGCCGGCGAAGGGAGAAAGCGTATTGGCGTTCGACGAAAGCGCAACGAGCGACAAGTAGTTTCTACCATTCAATGGGAGCTCGTTTACGGCCTTGTTCTCCACCACGGTGCCGAGCGAGGCGTTCTCCACCTGGAGCATCGCGCCGGTCGCTTCAACGGTGACCGTCTGCGTCACCGCTCCTACCTGCATCGTGAAGTCCTGGCGCAGCGATTGCTGCACCAGCACTTCCACGTTTTTACTCTGGGCGGCCTTAAAGCCCTGGTGCGTGGCTTGAATGTTATAGACTCCGGGCGGGACGTCGGGGAAAAGGTAGTCACCTGAACCGGTGGTGACCGTGGAGCGTACCGCGCCGGTCCCCACATTCGTCAGTGTGACGTTCGCGTCAGGAATCACAGCGTTCGTCGCATCGGCGACGTGTCCTGAAACCGACCCGGCGGTCTGCGCAGACAACCTGGCAGACGATGCCATCACGAGGAGCAACACGAGGACGAAGGAGGCGATGAAAGCACTGCATCGTCCGAGCAATTTGGAGGTTCTCCGGGCCATCGGTGCACGACCGGGCGATTCCTCTGTGACCTGGGAATTTAAGATGAGAAATGGCGCAACGCGGCCATTTCCGGATACATCACCGGCATGATTGTCTGACATGGTCGACTTAGCCTCCGCTGCAAAGAGCAGCCTCGTTTGAATTCGTTAAGGACCCAACCCACGCCCTTCAACCGGGGGAGCTAAATCGCGTGGGTTTACGACTCCTTTCATCGATGGGGGAGCAATCTGGGGCCCCTGAAACTTCTAGGACCGACGCCGAACAATCCTTACGGCGCCGGCCCTGAGGTTCTATGCGATCCTTTGAATCCGTTGAATCTCATCAGGCTTTCCCACCCCTCGTCCTTCGGGCGCAAGAATTCGATCCCCTGCACGCTTGCGTTTCAATCTCCGAATTGTGCGCTCGATGTGTTCCTCCATGAGGGTTTCCGCCAGCGGTACGTCCCGGCTCACGATGGCATCCAGGATCTTCCGGTGGTAGTACAGCCCGTCCCTGGGGCCGAGCGATTCCACGATGCCATACATCGAGATCTTCAGAATGTCTGTGATAACGGTATTCACTTTCATGACGATAGGGTTTCCCGTGGCCTTGGCCACGAGGAGATGGAAGCTCAGGTCCGCTTCGGCGAAGGCGCGCGAATTGTTCTTGTGTTCCACCATGGCTTGGTAAGCGCTCTCCAATTCCTCTATCTCCGCGCTTCCTGCGCGTTTCACCACTAGGGACACAATTCCCTTCTCCATGATCTTCCTGTATTCGAGGACGTGGAGGATGTCCGGCTTATCGAGAACGAGAACTGGCAGAAGGGTATTGAGGAAGATCTCCCCGGTGTATTCGCGCACGTACGTGCCCCCGCCATGCCGTGTCTCCAATAGCCCTAGGGAACCGAGCATATGCAGGGCTTCCCTGATCGAGACGCGGCTCACTCCAAGCGTCTCGGCAAGGGCGTTCTCCGAGGGAATCTTCGCGCCGGGTGGCCACGTCTGCTCCATAATCCGGTCCCGAAGCTGCTCGAAAACCTGATCTTTCACCCCGGCGCGCTTAACACGAGTAAAGCGGGGCTTCTTCATAAAAGTTGTAGGACATCCTACAAATCCAAACGGAAATCGTCAAGTCCTTTTTTTCTAAACCGGCGCCGTCAAGCCGCTTTTTTAGGTGCGTGGGGGGCCCTCGATTCCGGGCTGAACCTCTGGAAGGTGGGGGCTGTGCTCTTGGCGATGAGGTTGAGACGCGCGTCGAGATTGTCGTGGATTGCTGGCGCGTCCCAGCCGCTCGTTGACATCGCGGGCTTCTTGCAAGGCGGCTCCCGGCCCATTCCGGCGCTCTGCGCGAGGCCGATGAGATTGCAAAAAGGGGCTCGGCAAGGGGCATCTCCGCTGAAGGCGTGAGTATGCCGGCGGAGCCGAGAGCATGTGTCGCAGCACTGAGGGACCAGGCTCTGTCGACTCCGGGACACAGCAAAGAGAGACGGAAACGATCGGAGAACCCTTATGATCGCAATCGGGTCTTCACCTTTGGAAATCGACCTCAAACCCGGGTACGCCGATTGTCGAACATCAGGACCGGCAGCGAATTGCTGAAACAGCACCGCGAGATGCTATAAAGGGCAGAACTTCTGGGTCGGGTACATCGCACTAGTAATCGCGGGCGGCACAATGTATGCGCCATACGGTCCGTTCTTCTCGATCGCGCCGGAGATGCTGCCCAACAATGCGGCTGGCGAGGTATTCGCACCGATCAACAGCTTTGGCGCGATGGGCGGGTTTGCAGGCACATGGCTGGTTGGCATGCTGCAGGTCGTTACCGCAATGCGCGCGGCGGCTATTTCGTGATGCCGGCATCGCTCATGGTCTCTGGAGTCGTCATCCTGGGCCTGAAGACGAAGCAGCCCACGGGAACTTCAGGACCGCAATTGCGGGCTTGGCAGCCATCAACGATGGATCGGCGCCGCGGCCTGTCTTTGTAGACGAAGATCTGGTGTGGACGGAGTGCGAGCCGCTAAGCTGGATTTCGGAGTCCGGCTGCACACCGTTTTGGGGAGAATCCATGAAAAGAACTCTGCTGTCTACTCTTGTGTTCTGCCTCTGTCCGGCGGCCCTCGCCACATCGGTCATCGCGACGCGCCCCGACGATCCCAAGGCCATTTATCTCGACGCTCCAGCCGCCGACGCCGACAGCTCCGTCGCGCTCCAATCCGCCATCGACAAGGCAGCCGCAAGCCGCGAAGGCATCGTCTTCGTTTCCGAGGGCCGGTACACGCTTACGCGCACCATCTACGTGCGGCCCGGCGTGCGCCTTGTCGGCTACGGGGCCACGCGCCCCGTTTTCGTGCTGCCGCCCAATACCCCCGGCTTCCAGAAGGGCATGGGCGTGCTGGTCATGTTCACCCGACTCGGACCCAACGGACCCATTCGCGCCGCCAGCCCCATCCCCTTCCCGCCGCCCGGCTCCGTTCCGCCGAACAACACCGTCGCCGACGCCAACCAGAACACGTTTTACTCGGCCATGACGAACATCGACATCGAAATCGGCGACGGCAACCCCGCCGCGGTGGCCGTGCGCTTCCACGTAGCGCAACATGCCTTCCTCACGCACATGGACTTCCGCACCGGCTCCGGTCTCGCCGCTATCTACATGGCCGGCAACGAGGCCGAGGACTTGCACTTCTACGGCGGCCGCTACGGCATCCTTACCGAACAGACTTCGCCCGGCTGGCAGTTCACGCTGATCGACTCAACCTTCGAAGGGCAGCGCGATTCCGCCATCCGCGAGCACGCAGCCGGCCTCACGCTCATCCGCGATAGCTTCCGCAATGTGCCGACGGCCATCGATATCGATCCTGGTTATCCCGACCAGCTTTGGGTGAAGGACTCGCGCTTCGAGAACATCGGCGGCCCAGTAGTCGTTATCGGCCTGGAGCAGAGCCCCCTCACCGAAATCGGCTTTGAGAATGCGATTCTGAAGAACGCGCCGATCTTCGCCAGGCTGCGCGAAAGCGGCAAGACCGTTCCCGGCAAGGGCGCAATCTATCAAGTCAAAGCCTTCAACTACGGCCTCATCGTTCCCGGCGAAGGCCGGATGGGCGCCATCGGCATGCAGTATGAAGCTGCCCGGCTCACTTCAATGCCCGCGATGCAGCCGCCTGCGATCCGCTCCCTGCCGTCCAGCAGCGAATGGGTCAACGTGCACACTCTGGGTGTCAGAGGCGACGGCGCCACAGACGACACCGCGGCCCTCAAGCAGGCGATCGACGCGCATCGCGTTCTCTACTTTCCCAGCGGCCATTATGTGGTGCGCGACACGCTTACGCTCAAGCCCGACACCGTCCTCATCGGACTCCATCCCACGCTCACTCAGATCGATCTGCTCGACGAAACACCCGGCTTCCAGGGCGTTGGCGCACCCAAACCAGTGATCCTTGCCCCGCCGGGCGGCTCGAACATCCTCAGCGGGATGGGCGTGTTCACGGGAGGCATCAATCCGCGCGCCGTAGCCGTGTTGTGGAAGGCGGGCGAACAGTCCCTCATCGATGACGTGCGCTTCCTCGGCGGCCACGGCAGCGGCCTCAGCCCCTACAACAACAACCAAACCGCCGACCCCGATCTGCGTAAGCGCTGGGACGGCCAGTATCCCAGCCTCTGGATCGCCGACGGCGGCGGCGGCGCCTTCGCCGACATCTGGACGCCCAACACCTTCGCCCAAGCCGGCTTTCTGGTCTCCAACACCAAAACGCCCGGTCACGTCTACGAACTCTCGAACGAACACCACGTGCGCAACGAGATCAGGTTCGACCACGTCGAGAACTGGGACATCAACGCCCCGCAGACCGAAGAAGAAGCCGGCGAGAGTCCCGAGTCGCTTTCGCTCGAAATCGACTTCTGCCGCAATCTCACCTTTGCCAACTACCACGCCTATCGGGTCACGCGCTCGCGCGCGCCGTTCCCCGCCGCCGTCCGCGTCTATCACTCGTCGGAAATTCACTTCCGCAACGTCCACGTCAACGCCGAGAGCGGCTACCCAATTTGCGACAACAACGGCTGCGGTACATTCCTGCGCGTCAGCAAATTCCCCTACGAAAACTCGGTCGAAGACGTCACTCATCACCTCGATGTCCGCGAGCGCGAGTTCGCTGTCCTGGACATCCCAGCCAATCCGCTTCCACCCCTGGCGGCTGACGCGTCCGCAATCCTCGCTCCCGGGGCAACCGTGAAGAAATTGGAGGATGGGTTCTTCTCCATCTCCGGCGCGGCCGTGGACGCGGCGGGCAAGCTCTATTTCGTCGATCGTCACAGCCAGCGTATCTACTCCTGGTCAGAGCGAGAGGGCCTCGCCATCGAGCGCGACAATCCCCTCGACCCCGTCAACCTCGCCTTCGACAGGTCGGGTAACCTGCTTGTTCTCTCCTCCGCCGGCCCGGAAGGCACGGTCTACACTTTCAAAGCCGGAAGTCCGGCGGAAGAACTAACTGTCCTGGCGCCCCAGCCCGCGCAGCCTCACGCCGACGCGTCCGTCATCCTGCCAGTCAACTGGTGGAACAACGGCGAGTTCAAAGACCAGCTCAATCTGGATACGATGCGGTTTACGACGCTGGCGGAGATGTTCGCGGCGGATGCGACCACGCCGAGGACGCGTGAGTACGTGCCGGCGGATGGAAGTGTGTTCCTGCCCGCTAGCCGCGTCTTCCAGCAAGGTCCCGCAAATGAGACCTCCGGCTGGCGTTTCAGCGACAACCTCGACACCTACGGTTTCCTCATCGCCGCGCCGGGCCAGCGCGTTTATGTCAGCAGCGAATCGGAAGACATCACGTACAGCGCCAAAGTGAACTCCGACGGCACGCTCACTGACCTCAAACCCTTCGCCCAGCGCGGCGGCGAGAGTGTCGCCGTCGATGGCCATGGCAATGTCTATGTCGCCAACGGCCAAATCCTCGTCTTTTCTCCCTCGGGCAAGCAGATTGCGGAGATCGACGTTCCCGAGCGCCCGCTGCAACTTGTCTTCGGCGGCCCGGACCGCAAAACACTCTTCATCCTCGCGCACCACACGCTCTTTGCCGTGCGAGTGCGCTGAGGAACGGCGATCGTTCTCATCCTGAATGGAGCCGCCGCTGCAAGAACAACAACGGCGGCTCATGCTTACGCAATATCGAATTCGTAGAGGCTGACGCTAACGGGCGGAACCTGCACGGTCTCCGGAAGTCCATATTGCTCGGTCTCAACGATTTTGACGGCGGGCTCTTTGCCCACTTCATTGGTCGAGCTCACACTGGGCGGCGCAATCTGAAACAGCTTGCCCTGACCGCGCAGCTTGACGCCGCTGATCCTCGGCGTAAGCCTGTGGCTCTCTTCCGTGGGGTTGACCACGGAAATGAGGAACTTCTTGCGATCGCCGGAGAACGCCGCGAGAACATCTAGAGGATAGGTCGGGCTTCCGGTGGGCTTTGTACCCCTGTCGACAAACGGTGTGCCGGAGACCAACGGCTGGGGCGAATCCCCGTCGACCGCAACGGGAAGAGCGTTGATATAGTGAGTCTGCATCAGCTTCATCACCACTCCCTCCGCCGCAAAGCCCACAGCCTCGCCGGTGTGGTCGGTCAACAAGCGTAATCCTCCCGTCGCACAGCTGGCCGCAATCATATCGGAGTGACGGAACATTTCGTGCAGGCAAAGTGCGTAGGAGAGCGGCATCAACATTCCCGATTGCCGCATAAAGCCTCCGCCTCCATTGCCCGACGCCGAGCGGAGACGGTTGCCCCATTCATCGAAGATGAATTTGATGTTCTTTTCTTTCAACCACGGCATCTTCTCGACATACTTGTCCCATGCTTCAAAGGCTTCGCCGATGCGGTTGGCCAGTCTCCGGGCTCTGAACTGCAGCGGATCGTGGACATCCACAAAGAGCTGCTTCCCGGCATCGAATGCCAGGTCGGGATAGGCATAGGTGTGCTCGGAGAGAAAATCGATGTTGTCCGCGCACTTTTCCAGCAGCCAGCCGTCCCAGTCATACACACTGCCGAACGCATAAGGCAGCGTTTCAGTAATTGGCGGCTCCCACATGCTGGGGAAGAAATTGCCTTTCTTCTCCGCGCCGCCAATAGACTTCTCGCAGATGCTCGCCCCGGACACCGTCACCTTGATGCCGGGGTCCACTTTCTTCATGGCCTCGACGATGTAATTGTGCTTCACCCAGTACTGGTCGAGCGACATGTGGCCGTACTGCCAGGGGCCGTACATCTCGTTGCCGATGGTCCAGTAGCGGACATTGAAAGGCTCGGGATGGCCGTTTTCCGCCCGCATTTTGCCCATGCGCGTCGCGACGGAGCCATTGCAATATTCCACTTCCTCGGCTGCTTCGCGCGCCGAACCGAATCCGCTGTCGATGGCCAAATCGGGCTCGGCTCCGACCAGCCGGCAGAGGGCGACGAAGTCATGAAGGCCGACATCGTTCGACTCCACCATTTCGGACCACATCGGTTGCACACGCGGCGGGCGCTTGTCCCGATCGCCAACACCGTCACGCCAGTCGTAGGCGGAGACGAAGTTGCCGCCGGGCCACTTGAACATCTTGAATCCTTCCTCCTTGAAGAGCCGTATCATGCCGGCGTGAAATCCCTGCACATTGTCGGCAGGCATCAGCGAAGCGGTGCCGATGTGAAACGTGCCGCTGCCGGTACCCAGGATTTCCAGGCGCGCATCCTCGCTGTCGGCCGTGGGAGTGAACTGCAACGGGAATTTCCGGTACTCGTGCTTGAGCGCGGGGATGGTGATGGTTTGCGAGTCGCTGGCGCCAGGCCCCCAGACCAGGCGAACCACAACGTTAGCGCCGGAATCGCCGGCAAGATAAATGTGGCCCTGGTAAGACTTGCCGCCGCCCAGGCGCAATTTGGATTGCTGGATGCCGTGGGGCTCGGCGCCGTCAAGCTTGACGCGCGGGCTGTGCTTGCCGACAAACGGCAGTGCGGTGTCCATTTCGACAGTCCCTTCCGGCCCCACCGGCTTGAATGGCTCGCCTAGAAAGCGGCGGAAAAAGGAATTCGTGGGAGCCGTGACTGCGCTGGTAATCGGGTTGGCAAACTTCCTGTCGGTCAGCATCTCGGCCCACACTCCTGTGGTCGCCGGTTCCATGTACCCGCCGAAGATCATCGGGTTCACCGGCCCGCCGCTCTTCGATGCATCGATTGCGACCCGGAGGTTTTCCGCCGAAGCGGCGAAGGCCGTCATCTCTTGTCGCAAAATGGCGGCGCCTGCCGCCGAAGCCACTAAGAATTCACGTCGATTCATGGGCATTTCATATCTCCTTGCGTTCTGCTTGATTCGCACCTTTTGAGAGCGCTCAATTTGGACCGGAACAACTTCAACAAAGAAACTACCACACAGGCGCAGAGGAACTTATTTCCCTCTCCCTTTATCGCCAGGTTTGGCCCGCCACGCTGCGGCGGTGGTATGATTCGGTTTCCCCATCGCGTTCCTGAATTGGCTCCGGGTTCGGCGACGCAGCCAAGCGCATTTTCCTTAGGATGGGATTCATGAGCAGCGTTCTCCGTTCGCTTCTGTTTTTCCTCGTTGCCTCGACTCCGCTCTTTTCCGCCGACCCTGCGCTCTGGTATCGGCACCCGGCCCAAAACTGGGGCGATGCACTCCCCGTGGGCAATGGCAGACTGGCCGGCATGGTCTTTGGAGGCATCGCAAAAGAGCGCATCCAACTGAACGAAGACACGGTCTGGAACGGCAAGAAGCGGGACCGTATTAATCCGGGGGCGATCAAGGCCTTGCCGGAAGTCCGCCGTCTACTCTTCGAAGGCAAACCCCGCGAGGCGGAGGCTCTTGAGGACAAAGCGCTCATGGGCATCCCGAATCGCCAGCCGCCGTATCAGCCCCTCGGGGACCTGAACATCGAGTTCTCCGGCCAGGACACTGCCGTCGACTACCGCCGCGAGTTGAACCTGGCGACGGGAATTGTGCGCATTGATTACCGCATCGGTGATGCGACCTGTACGCGCGAAGTGTTTGCTTCCGCGCCGGACCAGGTGTTGGTCGTCCACATGGCCTGCGACAAGCCGGGCCTTTTGTCGTTTCACGCCGCGCTGACGCGCTCGCAGGATAGCCAGACCACCGTTGCCGCGCCTGACCGTGTGATCCTGCAGGGCGAAGCGATTGCGCATACCAACTTCTGGATCTCGCCGCGCTTAAGCCCCGAGAAGCTGAAGGCCGAGCAAGACCAGCTCGAACCGACGGGCGTGAAATTCCGCGCCGTCCTGCGCGCGGTGAACGAGGGCGGTCAGGTGAAGGTTTCCGGCAGCGATGTGATTGTATCCAACGCCGATCGAGCGACTCTTCTCGTGGTCGCCGGGACGGATTATCGCGGTGGCGATCCGGATTCCATTTGTGCTCAGTACCTGCTTCGCGCCAACAAGCCGTACACCGCGCTCAAAACCAGGCACCTGGCCGATCATGAGAAACTCTTCCGCCGCGTCGAGTTGGAACTGGCGCCGCCGGCCGCCGATCCCTCGATCGAGACCCTCCCGATTGACGAGCGTCTGGCCCGGGTGAAGAAAGGCCAGGAGGATCCCGGCCTCGCCGCACTGTACTTCCAGTTCGGCCGGTATCTGCTGATGGGGAGCAGCCGCCCAGGCGCCATGGCGGCGAACTTGCAGGGCATTTGGAACGAGAGTATGGCACCGCCGTGGGACAGTAAATACACCACCAACATCAATCTCGAGATGAACTACTGGCCGGCCGAGGTCGGCAACCTTTCGGAGACCACCGGGCCTCTCTTCGACCTGGTCAACATGTCGCTCGACAGTGGCCGCCGCACGGCCCGCCAGATGTACGGCGCCGGCGGCTTCGTGTTTCATCACAACATCGATGCATGGGCGGATACCGCGCCCGTCGATTACGGCTACGTCGGCGTCTGGCCAATGGGCGGCGCGTGGCTGGCGCTCCATTTTTGGGAACACTATCAGTATGGGATGGATCGCGCTTTCCTGGGCCGCCAAGCCTATCCCATCATGAAGGAGGCCTCGCAGTTCCTTCTCCACTACCTTGTCGACGACGGCAAAGGGCGTCTGGTCACCAATCCCTCCTATTCGCCGGAAAACAGCTATCGCATGGCGGATGGAACCGTGGGCCGGCAGACCGTCGGGGCGACGATGGACTACGAGATCATTTACACCCTCTTCCACGCCACCATGGACGCCTCGCGTATCCTCGGAATCGACGCCGCATACCGCGCCAGGCTTGAGGCCGCGCTCAAGCGCATCCCGGATCTCAAGATCGGAAAGTACGGTCAATTGCAGGAGTGGAGCGAAGACTACGACGAAAACGAGCCCGGAATGAGCCACGTCTCGCATCTGTTCGCGCTGTTTCCCGCCGATGAGATCACTCTGCGAGGCACGCCCGAACT
Organism: Occallatibacter sp.; assembly: GCA_049514795.1. Taxonomy (GTDB): domain Bacteria; phylum Acidobacteriota; class Terriglobia; order Terriglobales; family Acidobacteriaceae; genus Telmatobacter. Next base: position 5,516 of record JBEKUS010000076.1, on the reverse strand, counting down.
GGCCAAGGCAGCGCGCATTTCGCTGGAGCGGAGGGTGCAGAATGGCGCCGGCAGAAGCGGTTGGCCCGCGGCGTGGTATGTGAATCTTTGGGCGAGGCTGGAGGACGGCGATCACGCCTATCAGCACATCCAATACATCCTCAAAACGTCGTCCGAGAGTCTGCTGAATGCCAATCGCCGGTTCTTCCAGATCGACGCCAACTTCGGCGGAGCTTCCGGGATCGCCGAGATGCTGTTGCAAAGCCACTCCGGAGTCATCGCATTTTTGCCGGCATTACCGTCGGCCTGGCCGGAAGGCCACTTTCGCGGACTGCGCGCTCGCGGGGACATGGAAGTAGACGCATCCTGGAAGGATGGCCGGGCCATCTCTGGAGCGCTGCGGCCGGAAGTTGCGGGCGTGTTCGAACTTCGGCCGCCGCATGGCCAGCGCATCGCCAGAATTCAATCGGCTGGCCGAACCGTGCCAGCGACTGAATCCGGCGGCGTCTGGAAGGTCCGCCTCGAACCGTACCGGGAATACGAAATCGCGTTTGAACCCGCATTTCCATTTTGAGTCGCAATTGTGAATCCTCGGATCGTCGCAATCGTCGCTGTTTATGAGGGTGCGAACGCGGTGAAGACGTTCCGGAGGTGAATACCCAATGGGTGAGAGACAGAATCGGCCTTTTCATCTGTCCTTCAATAACGCACTCGAGATTGACTTCCACGGCTCGCGTGTCACTTCCGATGCCGGCCTGATCCTGGTCCGCCGGTTGGACGAGCGACTGGGATTCGGCGATTTGGTCCGTCGGCATCTGACCGATTCACGGCGGAAGGAATACACAGCTCCCATTGGCTGACTTACTGCGCCAGTCTGTCTACAGCCGCTTGGCCGGATTCGAAGACGTGAACGACGCCGGGCGGCTGGTCAAGCATGCCCGGTACTATTGGCTGCAACTGGCGGAAGGCTATCTGACGCGGCAGCTATTCGCCAGCATGGCGGCCGGATCGCGGCTTTTCCGGTGGCAGCCGGATAACACGCCGAAAGGAGCAACGAATCTGGCCAGCGGTGAAAGGAGTTACAAAGCGGTGTCTGAGAAACCGCTTGATACGGGACTTTTCTGCGCTCGACGCTCCGGAACGAGCCGGAGTTTCGGCCCCTTGCGGCTCATGGAGCCGCTCAGACAACCAATCCTCGGAAGATCATCTCGCAAGAACGGCGCAGGCATGTACAATTGCGGCGTCCGGGAAACCATAATGGAAATCCTGGGCAAAAGCAAAATGATGACGACTTCCCATCCGCTCGATTCGGCAGAATTCGCAGGCGGGAACCTTGGCCGCCAAGCTTCCGGAACATTCGATGCACAGCAAAGCAAGTGCTTTCATGGGGGCCGCGCGATCCTCGTTCGCTTGGTCCAACTCATCCTGCTCCTGGCGCTGATGTTTGGCTCGGGCTGCGGCGGATCCTCCGCGGATCGGACTCCGGCCTCTTCGTCGTACGCCGACCAGTTCGATTTCCTGTGGCAGACCTTTGATGCAAACTACTCATACTTCGTCTACAAGAAAATCGATTGGCAGGGCCTGAGGGACACCTATCGCCCGATGGCCATTCAGGCCACCTCCCAAGATCAGTTTACGGAAGTCCTCGTGCAGATGCTGTCCAACCTTCACGACCTTCATGTGCACCTCATCGACCCCAACGGCAATTACATCGCCACCTTCACGGATACGGATTTTGTGAATTTCAATTCGGGCGTTTGGCAGCAGTATCTGCAAGCGCAAGGGACGAACATCAGCCAACCCGATTCCTGGGTGGTGACCGGTTATCTCAGTGGCGCGCCTTATATCGCCGTTAAGTCCTGGGCTTCTTCAACGAGTTCGGAGGCGGCGGACCTGGACGCCGCCCTGGAGCCGTTTCAGAATGCCAAGGGGATCATCATCGACGTGCGGATGAATGGCGGAGGCGACAGTTCGACGGCTGGACTATTCGCGGGCCGTTTCGCAGATCACACGCGAACGGCCGGGTTCGTTCAGTTCCGCGATGGACCCGCGCACGGCGACTTCGGTCCGTTGGATACCCGGCAGGTTGTTCCCCGCGGCCCGTGGCAGTACAAGGGGCCGGTCCTCTTGCTGATCGGCCGCGGCTGCTTCAGCTCGAATGAGGACTTCATTACTCAGATGCGGGAGTTGCCCAACGTTACGGTCGTGGGAGATACATCCGGAGGGCACTCGGCGGACCCCAAGACGTTCAACCTGTCAAACGGGTGGCAGTTTAGCGTATCCACCTGGATCGATTACACCGCTGAGATGCAGATCATCGAAGACAAAGGAATCGATCCTGCCGTCTTCGTTCCCACCACGGCGGCTGATTTTCAGGCGGGAAGAGATCCGGTGCTGGATTACGCCCTGAGCCACATCCCCCACTGATAACGGGTGCCCGTGCGGGAGAAGAGGGTCTGCTCGACGCCGAGGTATGTGAAGGGCAGGTGTAGGCTTTTGTAGACCCGGTTCCTACGCCGGACTGTCGTGTGTGTCTGCATGTTCGCCCCTCACAGCTTGAGAGACGGTTGGGTTGACGTTGTTGGGTGCGGCTCGTGCCTCGGCTTACGCGCCCAAAAAGCTAGGTCAGAACATTGATGGCCATCACGGCAATTCCCGCTGAATGGATGTGGTAAACACCTATCTCGACGATGGGGCGCTTGTACAGCGATTCTCCGCCAATGTCAACGGTTGGCCGAAGACCCGCGGCATAGGTTCGGCGGAAACCTCCGAGCATGTTGGCGCCGGAAATGACACACGAGTAGGCTGTCTCATGCGGTTGCAATGCCGCCGCTCAAGGCAAAGCCGGCGTCTTGAGAATGAAACAAAACACCGGTGCGGCGCAGGGTTGCGACGAACATCAATCCCCTTTGGCCAGCCGTTGATAGAGGGCGGGATCGAACTCTTCCAGGCCGGTGATGCTGTACAGATGGTTGACTGAAACCCATGGCAGCCAACTACGGTGGGTTCCAAAACCTCTGTTCATTGCCATCCCCCAGTGTTCCTGTTGCCAACCAGGTCCCAGCAGGTCGTAGGTGCGTCCCGGCAGGGCGAGCATACTCTTGGTGTCGAGCAGAAGAATCCGCGCGACATTCAGGTAGTGCGGGTCATTCGTGTACTTGTACAACCGGGCATAATCAGGCGCGGCCCAATCCAGGTACTCATCCACGCCGCCAGGCCCGCGCGCGGTAATACCCTGTACGCCTACGGTGAGCACGCCGCGTTTCCAGTTGAGATCGGAGTCAATGGCGCCCAGCGGCATGGGCACATTCCAGATCCAGATCCAGCTTTCGGTGTAATTGCCTGCCGCCTTGGCGCGTTCCAGCCACTTCGGCTCCCTGGTGGCATCGTAGAGATCCAGGAAGGCCTCCAGGGACAACATGCCGGCTTCCTTGTCGGTGATGTTCGGATTGTCGGTGGCGCCACCGACGAATACGCCGCGGCTTCCGTAGTTATCCCAGACGTAGTCCGCGGCTCTGATCGCAGCGTCGAGGTAGCGCTTTTGCCCAGTCTCCCGGCTCAATTTCACCAACATGGGTACGGGATTGTAACTGCTGGTTCCGGAGACTTCGAACACACTTCCCGTGCCTCCGTGCCAACTCCTCGGGAAGGAGCCATCTTCCCGCTGCTGCGTCAGGAGCCAATCGCCAAACTGCTGGCACCACTGCAGCCATTCCGGGTGTTCGCGCCCTTCCTTCTTCTCGCGGCGATACGCGTTCAGAAGAGTACGCATACCCTCCGACGGCCCTCTGAGAGTCATGGTGTCGCCGGCCCAGGAGTCCGCCTTGCCCGTCCAGAGGTTGAAGCCTTCCCCAGCGGGAGGAGACATGGGCGCCAGGCGAATGAAACTGTCGACGATCGCCAGCCCATCCTTCCGCATTCTTTGCCCGCGCGCACTTGGATCGCGGTCTGCCTCGATCAGCAATTGATCGGCCGCCTCGATGCCCTTGGAAACGAAACCCATGATCACCTTCGGCCATTGCTCCAATTCGTTTGCGTTGGGGTCAACATCGACGCCCAGGGGGCGGGCCCACGCCGCCAACTCCGCGCTTTTCTCCGGGTTCAGTTCGTGAGCCGTGACCGGCGTGTTGGCCGGCCGGCGGGGTGGCGTCGGGAAAGAATTGCGATAGCGGCTCCAATTGCGGTAGGAACCGGGATTCCCCGTGACCGCATCGAAGAGGAAAGGTACGCCGGCCCGGTCGTCGACGGTAAGGACATGATCTGCCAGATGGTCGGTCAGCACACGGCGAACGACTTCGAGGTCCAGGTGCATCGCCGGCGGCTTCAGGCTCTCCCACGCCCAGCGCCACGCATCGCGTTCCATGCCCGGGAAAGATGCGCCCTGCCCGAAGCGGAATCCCACCCGGTAACTCTGCGAGAACCCCGCCTTCACGGGATGATAACGGCGCCGCACAACAGGAGCGGGCGGGGTTTGAAACCCACGAGTGAATTCGCTGGTCGTGCCGGGGAACCAGAAGCCGAACTCGACGCCGCCATCGGGAGCTTCACGCGCGCCAAGAGCTCCAAACTGAATGCGCTCGTCGATCACCGGTGTAGTGGCGGCAGCGGTGGTCTCCGCCCATGTGGTGTCGCCGCGCGGCGCCATGTCCAACACCGCCGCCCACCGTCCATCGCGAAATGAAAGGGCGAAGAGCGGCGCGGACAATTCGTCTTCCCGCAGCGCAAAGCGTCTGGCGCGGTAATTCAAAACACCTCCTGGAGAGTTGTCGCCGTCGTAGGTCGGATCGCCGTAGAGAACGCCCGGAGCAAAATAGTCCGCGTCCGGCCAGGTGATTGCAGGCGTGGTTGCGAGCCGGATAGCCGAATAGAACCCGGCGTTCTCCTCAGTTCCGGACACGGTCACGGTCCGGCTGAGCGACAACACGTCGCCCGAAATCTTCCAACGGTCGTCGACGGCAAATGATGCCCCGCCCTCACCCTTCACCGTTGCCCTCGCGATAACTGCGCCGGCTTCGTTTCGCACGGACTGGTAGCCGGCGGCAATTTGACGCACATCGTCGCCGCCGCGATAGACCTCGATCTGCGCGGGTTTCGGTTGCGTCAGGCGCGGAACGGCGTCGCCGGAGATTTCAATGCCCCAGCCGCCGGAGCCGGAGCGAACAAATGCCACCACTGCGCCGTTCTCGAGCCGGCCGAGTTCCATGCGATTTGCCGTGTTTGCGACCGCCTGCTTCTGCTGCGCCGGCGTCGAAGGCGCTGTGAACAGCGACGCCACCGCGCCAAGCACTACGGATCGAATCACGAAGGTTGCGGAACGGATCATGACGAGAACTCCTTGTAGACGGCCCAATTGTAGCTCTCGCGCACTCGTCCTTTCGCCGGCAGCAGGGACAGGAAGATTGCAGACGATTGCAATAGGGAACCTCTGCGCAGGTGCGTGATTTTGCAGCGACGGCGCAGATGCAGATGGATCTCTCGTTTTTGAAGCAGTTTTCTGTCGCAAAGTGCTGGTTTACGGTTGTGTGTTTGGCCTCTTG
>JBEKUS010000075.1:0-20567 GCA_049514795.1 Occallatibacter sp. | reverse complement strand
GAACAGGGAACAGGGAACAGGGAACAGGGAACAGGGAACAGGGAACAGGGAACAGGGAACAGGGAACAGGGAACAGGGAACAGGGAACAGGGAACAGGGAACAGGGAACAGGGAACAGGGAAGAACAAGCATCATTGGTTTGTGACACTGCCACAGGCGATCGAGGACTGGCCACTAACCACTGAACGCTGACGACTAACCACTGACAACTGACGACCGACAACTGACAACTGCATTCGCTCTCCTATACTGAGACGAATGAGCGAGGCTTCGAAGGAAATGGGCCGGGTTGCAGGGCGGCTGCGGCGGATCGTGCTGACCGGGTTCATGGGGTCGGGAAAGACGACGGTCGGGCCGCTGGTGGCGGAGCGGCTGGGCTGGAAGTTTGTCGACGCGGACGACGTGATCGAGGCCGAGGCCGGATTTGCGATTGCGGAGATCTTCCGGCGAGAGGGAGAGGCGGGTTTCAGAGAGCGGGAGCGCGCAACGATCCAGCGGCTGGCGGGGAGCGACGGGCTGGTGCTGGCGTTGGGCGGAGGAGCGATCGAGGACGCGGCGACGCGCGCACTGCTGCTCGACGATCCTGAGACGCTGCTCGTTCATCTGGAGGTCGAACTGGCGACGGCACGCGAGCGCTGCCGCGGGACGGGGCCTCTGCGGCCGGTGCTTGCCGACGAGGCGAACCTCGCCAGCCGCTACGGGAGGCGGCTGCCGCTCTACCGGATGGCGCATGTGTCGATTGCCGCGGATCGATTGACGCCGGAGCAGGTGGCGGACGCGATTGTGCGCGCCGCCGGACGAAAAGAAGGCTGAGAACTGCGCCATTGAACGAGCGGAGGGTGGCCCCGGAGCCAAAATGGTTTTCATTCTGTTCGTTCTCCGGCAGAGTCGTCCTCGGTTGGTGAAGCGGAGACAGGCTCTGGTGGAGACCAACCTCTCAAGGAATAGCCGACTGGAGACTCATCGATCCGATGGGCTGGGGGGCGGGGTGGAACCGGCTCCCCGCTCCCTTGCTCCCTTGCTGCCCTGCTCCCTCGCTCCCTTGCTCCCCGCACTGCGCTACACTGGCACTCGCGCCGGGTCAAATCGTCGGACAGCTCAATCCCGATGCCGCATCTTCACGATCGCGGCATGTCCACATGCACGTTGGGACGGGTCGAAATGAAACAGACACGAAGAGCATTCCTGGGAACAGCATCCATGATGGGTCTCGCGCTGAAGATGAGACCCGCATTCGCCGGCGTGGACCTCGCCGATAGATTCGCGCGCCAACGCGAAGCCAAGTTCGGCATGTTCATTCATTGGGGCCCGTATTCCGTCGCCGGTGTCGAAGCCTCCTGGCCCATCATGATCAAGAACGATGAGATCACGGAGGCGGAGTACCGCTCGTTGCCCGCGCGCTTCAACCCTGGCAGCTTCGACCCCGAAGAATGGATCGATCTGGCCCGCAGGGCCGGGCAGCGCTACATGGTGTTCACGACCAAGCACTGCGACGGCTTCTGCATGTTCGACTCCGAATATACGGACTATAAGATCACGCGAACGCCCTATGGCAAAGACGTCTTCAAGCAGCTTGCCGATGCCTGCGCGTCCCGGCGGATGGCGCTCGGCATCTACTACTCGCCTCCCGATCTCAACCATCCCGGATATCGCGATACGACCAAGCCATCAACCACCAATTACAGAGGCGAGCCGCAACGCCCTGAATGGCCCCTCTATCTCGATTACATGGGCCTGCAACTTCATGAACTGCTCACCCGCTATGGGCCGATCGCGGAAGTCTGGTTCGACACCTGCGATCCCAACGCTCAGGCGCGTTTCGACGGTCAGCGCTTCGTTGACGAGGTGCGCCGCCTGCAGCCCGAGGCATTGATCAACAATCGCATGGGAGTTCCGGGCGACTTCCTGACGCCCGAGCAGTTCATTCCCAGGGCGGTTCCCACCAAAGGCGTTCGCATGGACAGTCCGGACCATTCCGAAGCGGACAAACAGCCCATCGTTGTCCCGCGGCAGGACCAGTTTCAGCCCTGGGAAACCTGCATGACGATCAACGACACGTGGGCCTATCGCCCGAAGGACCGCAACTTCAAGAGCGCGGATACGCTGATTCGGAGCCTTGTGGAAGTCGTCAGCCGCGGAGGCAACTTCCTGCTTGACGTGGGGCCGCAGCCGGACGGCAGAATCCAGCCGGAGTTCGTCGAGCGCCTTGAGGCCGTCGGCAAATGGGTGCATCTGAACGCGAAAGCCATCTACGGAACCACATACGGTCCGGTGCAGGGCGCCGATGCTTTTCGCACATCCGCGCGGCAATCGACCGTCTACGTCTTTGTCATGGATCCGTCCGCTACAGCCATCGAAATCGAGGGACTCAAAGGGAAGATCGGAGCTCTTCGGCATCTCGCAACCGGGCGGCCGCTGCGTTTTGCGCAGGCCGGCGGCAGGATCACGATCGGTGTCGGGCACGAGCTGTGGGCATCCGGCCTGCCGGTTCTGGAGTTGAACAGTTAAGTTCTGGACCGATTGAGGAGCATGCGGAATTTCGCAATGCCCGCACAAGAATGGCGATCGATGATGACCGTCAGTTCAGCCCTGGCGGAGAGTCCGTTCACACAAAGCGACGCGCCGCCGGCCATCCGCTCAGAATTGCGGGTTCCTGCTATCTCGTTCCCAGATTCGACCAGGCGGGCGAGGAACTGATGTTCGCGAACAGCTGATTCACGAGTGCCGCAACATGGTTGACGCTCGTGATCGCCGCGAGAGCAAGCAATAAGCACAGCAACGCGTACTCGACCAGATCCTGGCCCTGTTCGCCGTTCGTCAGGTCTTGGAACGTCATATACAACTTGAGAAGCCCGTTGTGCATTCGCTGTTCCACCTTTATCTTGTGATGAACTCAGAATCTACGCCAGGAATCAAAATGTGCAATTCGTCTTTTGCTGTACGAGCCCCCGCCCGATAAGTGACCCGCCCCGGCCGCATCGGTAACTAACGAACGGTTACCTTTTGTCTCATCCTGCGCCGGGATTCCAGCGAAGCGGCTGCGGGCCAGATCCTGTTTTGGGTGCGGTTTGGTTGCTGCCGTCGGCCGTCGAGCCGGCGGCTCCCCGAAATCGTTGTTCCGGCCAGGCGCCCGAGTGGTATTCTGGCGCGTCATCTCATGCGAATTAGGAGGATGACTTGAGAAACGGAATCATACTGGCGATCGCTGGATTGGCATTCTTGGCCGGCTGCGGAGACTCGGGGAAAAAGGCCTCCCACGTTCCCGTTCAGCCCAAATGGCAAGGCGCCCCCTACCACATTGCGTTTGACACGAAGGCAGCCAAGCCGAACCCGGCCGGCATCACCATTCCGGCCATCAAGTACACTGCGAATCCCGACGAGCTCGAGAGGAGAGCCAGCCTCGTCGTGCGCTTCGACGCTTCGGGGGTGAAGTCGGATCAGCCGGTCATGGACCAGATGATCATGGCCCCGGTCGATATCTCCGGCGCCGAGGGCGCCCTTCCCGCGGACTATATGGATGCCGCGGACAAAGGGTTGGCGAGGCTTCTCGGGGCCTACTGTTTGAAGGGGAAAGTCAAGATCACCGTGGCGCTTGCCCAGTCGTCCATCACCTCCCAGGCCGGAGACGCCGAAGTCAATTCCAAGCGCCTCTCAGACTGGTTGCCGATCGAGGTTGTGTTCAAGAACCCCCACCCGGCCTGCTAACGCGGTTCTTCAATTGGTGTAATGCGAAGCCACCCTCGCTAAGCGGCGTTTTCCCTTAAGGAAACGCCGCCTTGCACGACACTGGAAACGCTACAGGAATTAGAGAACCGCCGTAGCGCGCCGCCGCATCGAGCGGTCTCCACTCGATGCGGCGGATTGGTTCCTCCTCCACTCGCTCCCCGATGGTGTGGCTCGCCTTCTCGCTCCCTATTGCATCTCCGCCATCGGCATCTGCACCCTCAGCCGCCCCGAAATCGCCCCGCGCTTCTCGTAAGTTTTCAGGCGTTCGATCCAGGGCAGCGAAAGCTCCAATCCCTTGGCTGCAATCAGCAACCCGGTGCTCATGCGCAGATCCTGGTGGAGAATCATCCCGGCGGCGAGTTCATGCAGGCTGCATTCCCGCGTCTGCAGGGGAATGTTCAGGTGCAGATCGTCGAGCACGGCGAGAATCGACGGATCGACTCCCTTGATGGTTGCCTTCACCCGCCGGAAGGCCTCGGTTGCGGAAACGCCACGGTTCAGCATCGCGTCAAAGGCCAGCCCCGTCCGCAGAAGCTGAATCCCGAGCTCAATCTCCCGCTTCTCCTCGGCAGTCGCCGCCTCGATGTCGGGCGCCGGCGCATTCTGTTGCTCGATCATCTGCGCAATCGCTTTCATCCGCGGAATGTGCTTGAGCATCTGCCCAGCGACGGCGGCGTGTCCTTCGTATTTCTTCCGATCCTCCTCCGAAAGCTCCTCCCCGGCGTAAGCGGAGTTGACCAGATCCAGGTTCAGTGTCACGCAGCCCAGTTGCGACAGCATCGCTGCGATCTCATACCTCCAGGTCGACTTGAGTTGCAGCTTCTCTGCGGCCTGCTCCACGAAGCGCCGCAGTCGCATCGCTCTGCCGAAAGCCGCGGGGTTGCTGAAACTCAGCATCTCCGACAGCACCAATACGCATCCTCGCAGCGTGCCTTCCAGCAATTCCTTTTCCGCCGTGATCAGCCGATGCTGCTCCAACCCCGATTCGATTGCTTTCAGCAGGTTCTCTTTCGAGCACGGCTTGGTCATGAACCGGAAAATCCGGCCCTCGTTCACTGCCGCCATCGCCGTGTCGATGTCCGCGTAGCCGGTCAATGCCATGCGCACCGTGTCCGGAGCAATCTCGCGCACCCGCGCCAGAAACCGGGCGCCATCCATCTGCGGCATCCGCATGTCCGACACCACCACTGCGAACGGCCCGAACTCCTCGATGACCGCCAGCCCCATGACCCCGCCGACCGCCGTCTCAACGTTCAGCTCCCGGCCCACAAGACGCCGGTAGCCATCCAGAATGGCTGGCTCATCGTCGACGAAAAGCACCTTGGTGCTCATCTGCTCCGCCCTTGCTCCCGAACTTCGCCACACGCTGCCGTCCAGGCTTCCAGCCGGTCAGCCCGCCCGATCCGCTCCAGAAAGGCCGTGTCGATCGTCTCGTTGAGTTCGGGCCCATGAACGCGCGACGGCATGTGCAACGCATTGGCCACATGCACCGCCGCCAGCGGAGACATTTCGTCTGCCGCGCTCGCCGACGGACGATGATGCCAGGCCACGGCTTCGACGATGGGGAACGGCAGGCCCCAAATGCCAAGAAGATACGCGCCCACCTCCGCATGAGTGCAGCCCAGAACATCCTGTTCTACCTGCCATGCGGGTCTCCTCTCGGCTGTCGCGGTCTTGGCGATCTTTCGCCACAGAGCCGGGTCGGATGAGGCAATGATCAGCTTTCCGATATCGTGCAATAGTCCGGCGCTAAGATATCCGCCGCTGGCCGTCGGCGCGATTCCTTCGGCATGAGCGATCCCGCGGCAGAACGAGCCGACAACGTTGCTATGGTGCCAGAGAATCTCGGCAGAGTAAGTGGCATGCAAGCTTCGGCTCAGGCTGGAAAAGATGCTCAGGGAAAGGACCAGCGACTGCACGGTATCGAGTCCGAGCAGAAGAACCGCCTGTTCCGGTTGTGTCACCTCGGTCCGCGTCGCATAGATGACGGAGTTGGCCACCTGCAGAATCTTCGCCGTCATGCTGATGTCACGGCCGATGATCTCACCGACTTTTGCTGGAGAAGGATCGCTGGCGCGGAGCGCTTCCATCACCTGCATATAGAGGACGGGCAGGCTGGGAATCGAGGTCAGGCGCGCAACGAAGACCTTCAGCGACGCGTTCTCCAGTAGATCTCCGAGGGCGATCGTCCGCGACAGCAGAGTCTTCAGTTGCCGGGCGTCGATGGGTTTTGAAAGATACTGGTGCGCCCGCGCCACCGAATTCAGGATCGATTGCCGGTCCGATTCGCCCGACAAGAGCACGCGGATTGTCTGCGGGTACCGTTCCTGCACGCTGTTCAGCAGTTCCAGTCCCGTCATCCCCGGCATGCGCATGTCGCTCACCACCACGTCGAATGGCGTGTTGAGCTTCTCCAGAGCCGCCGCCCCGCTGTCCACGAATTCCATATCCCATTCGTCCCGCATGGAGTGCAGCGCGCGCTTCAGCCCCATGAGCAGGTTGGGATCATCGTCTACGAACAAGAATCGCCTTTTCATCTCAGCCGGTCGCCTCTCCGGTCAAGGGCAGACGAACATGGAACGTCGTTCCTTTCCCCGCTTCGGTATCGAACCAGATTCGGCCCGAGTGTTTCTTGACGATGACCGTTTGTGCCAGCGTCAGCCCCTGGCCTGTCCCTTTGCCGACCTCTTTGGTGGTGAAGAACGGATCGAAAACCTTCTCCCGAACGTGTTCCGGTATCCCGGTCCCGGAGTCCTGAATCCCAATCTCCGCCCACGGCCCGTCGTGGCGCGTGGAAATGACGATCTTGCCCTGTCCCTTTCCGTCCCGTTGCTGCGCCTCGGCAATCGCGTGGGCCGCGTTGACCAGAAGATTGAGCAGAACCTGGTTGATCTCGCCCCCCAGGCAAACAACCATCGGGAGAACGGGATCGAGATCCAGCTCCACGTCCGCAACATACTTCCATTCGTTGCGCGCAATGGTCACCGTCGCCTCGATCGCCTTGTTCAGATCGACCGCCTGCTTCTCCTCCGATCCGGGGTGGGAGAACTCCTTCATCGCGCGCACGATCTTCGCCACGCGCTCGATTCCCTCCAGCGTCTGCTCGATTGCCTTGGGAACTTCCTGCCGCAGATATGGCAGATCGACCGCCTGTACCGCGGCATCGAAAACGGACCATGCCGAATCGTCGCAACGGCCCGCCCGGATGCTCTCTTGCAGTTGATGCGCCTGCTGGAGAAGATAGGCGGCCTGCTCCCAGGATTCTTTAAGGAACACGGTGTTGTCGCCGATGTACTGGATCGGCGTGTTGATCTCGTGAGCGATCCCCGCCGCGAGCTGCCCGATCGCCTCCATCTTCTGCGCGCTGCGCAGTTGCTCGTCCAGCATATGTTTCTCGGTGACATCCTGCACCAGGATCAGCAGACCCTCGGGGGTTGGGAAAGCGGTGCTGTCGTACCACTTCTTCATCCCCGGCAGATTCGCTTCGCAGCGGCGAACCACTTGCTTCTCCATCGCCGTGCGATATTCCTGCTCGAAAACCGTGCCGGGCAGCAGGGGCTGATACTCCCACAGCGTCTTGCCCAGGTTCTCTTGGTGTTCCATTCCTGCGCGTGGCTGGTTGACATAGGTCAATCGCCATTCGCTGTCGAGGGTCAGCACCTGGAGGTTCGTCGTTTCCAGCACCGAACGCAATTGTGTCTCGACGGTCGACAGCTTCTCCTCGAGCTCCTTGTGCGCTGACAGATCGTGGATGCTCGTGGAGATCCCGATCATCGCGCCTGTCTCGTCACGCACCGGAAATGCCGACAGTGAGACCGGCACCGTCTGACCGTCCTTGCGGCGCCGCACAGTCTTCAACGCCCGGACCGGCAGTCCGCCGCGAATCCGCTGGTTGATCCAATCCTTCTCCTGCTTCTGGTGCGGGCCCAGCAGCAGGCCCGCCGGCCGGCCGATCGCCTCGTTGGCCGAATAGCCGAAGATTCTCTCCGCCGACGGGTTCCAAGACGTGACCACGCCCTCCAGCGACTCGCTGAAGATGGCGTCCTGGGATGAATTCACGATCGAAGCCAGCAATCGTTGCGTCCGGATGAACTCTTCGTTGGCTTCCCGGGCCTCTGTGATGTCGGCGCTGGCGCCCGCGAAGCGTACGACGTTGCCCTCCTTGTCGAAAACCGGGAAACCGCGCTGCCGGATCCATCGCAACTCCCCGTCGGCTCGCCGGATTCGAAACGTGATCTCGTAGGGCTCGCTCCGCTCTTCTTTGAAGTGGTCGATCAAAAGCTGGCGATCATCCTCGTGAACATCGTCGAGCCAGCCGAGGGGAGTCGAATACAAATGCTCGATCGGCATTCCCCAGATCGCCTCGTATGCCGGGCTCGCGTAGAGAATCCGCCCGGTCCCGAACTCCTTGATCCAGAAAACCTCGCGGATGGCGCTGATCAGTTCCTGAAAGCGCGCCTCGCTCTCGATCAACGCCTCGCGCATGCGCCGGGTCTCCGTGACATCGTGGGAGATGCCGAAGGTCCCGATGATCCCGCCGTCGGCGTCCCGCAGAGGCATCTTGCTGGTCGACGCCCAGGTGATCCGTCCGTCCGGCCACGTCTCCTTTTCCTCCTTGTCCAGGATCGGCTGCCCCGTGCGGATGATTTCCTGTTCGTCGGCAAAAGCCTGCGCGGCATGCTCGAACGTGAAGAAATCCCAATCCGATTTGCCGATCGCATCTTCGACCGATTCGAGCTTCAAAATATCCGCCATGGCGCGATTCACCAGGACGAACCGGCTCAGATGGTCCTTGAAATAGATCTTGGCTTGGGAGTTATCGAGAAGAGTAGAAAGTAGGAATCCATGATCCCTGAGCACAGGATCGGGATCGGCATGATACGCGTAATTCTCGTCATCGCAAGGCTCGGGGCACACCTGCGTCAAAGGATCCATTCACCGCTCCCTTCGCCCCGAAGCCCTGACTGGGGAAACGGTCCTGCCGGGGTCCATTTCTTATCGGCATCTGCCCCCGCATTTTAGAGCCGGCCGCTCCAGAAATCCGCCCCGGAACGGCAATAACAATATGAAATATCAATGACTTGCATGATCCTCGCCCGCGCCCCCGCCGCCATACCCCACCGGCTGGCTACCCTCACCACTCATCCCGTCGCAACAAAAAACAGCCGGCCGAATTCGCGCACCAAAGCCGGCTCTTCGATGCCAACACGGTTCACCGATGCACGGCGACGATGCGCGAATCGGATGCAGGAGCCTGACGAAATCGGGATCTGCGATTTCAGGGATGTGCTTCCGCTGTGCGCGGATCACAGCTTGGGGCCGATTAGCGCCTGATAGACAACCGGACGACTCAGTTGCTCCACATTCGGCTGACCGGGACCGATCATTCGTTGCGTCATGCCAATGAAGATCAGATCGTTCGTGGGGTCGACCCAGAACCAGGTATCGGCTGCTCCGAGCCAGAAAAATGTGCCATTGCCCACGACTTCGTCCGCCTCGAGCGGATCGGTAAAGACCGCGCAATCGTAGCCGTACCCCATGCCTGGGCGAATGGTCTCCGTCCCAACGGAGAACTCGCCCGTCATCAGTCTCGGCGCAAGGTGGTTTGAGGTCATGAGCGCGACTGACGCCGGCGAGAGGATACGTACGCCATCGAGTTCGCCGCGATTCAGGAGCATCTGAGCGAAGCGCAGGTAGTCCTGAGCGGTAGAAACCAGCCCCCCTCCGCCCGACGCCATGGTTGGCGCCGTTCTATAGCTGTCATCCGGAGGGCTGGCAACCATTGCGCCGTCTTTGTCCCCCGTATAGAGCGTGGCAAAGCGGCTCCACTTCTCTTTGGGAACATAGAAGCCCGTGTCGTTCATCTTGAGAGGCCCGAAAATGTGCTGCTGCATGAAATCGGGCAAGGACTGGCCAGACAGTTTTTCAATGATGTAGCCCTGGATGTCCATGGAAACGCTGTATTCCCAGCGCGTGCCGGGTTGGTAAAGCAGCGGAATCTTCGCCAGCTTGTCAATCATTTCCTGGAGGGATTGGGACTGCAGGACGTGTTCGTCCATGTACGACTTGTCGACCGGTGTGTTCCCGAAGAAACCGTACGTGAAGCCGGCCGTGTGGCTCATCAATTCACGCATGGTGGGCGGGTGGATGGGATCCTCGAGAATCATCTTCCCGCTCTGGTCGACGCCCTTGAAAACCTTCAGGTGGGCGAATTCCGGAATGAACTTCGAAATCGGATCCGACGGCCGCCATTTCCCCTCTTCATAAAGGATCATCATGGCGACGCCTGTGACGGGCTTGGTCATGGAGTAGATGCGAAAGATTGTGTCCGTCGTCATGGGCGCGCCGCTCGCGACGTCTTTCTTGCCATACGCCCGCTCTTCGACAACCTTGCCGTGGCGGACAAGAAGAGTCACGACGCCGGCAAGCTCTTTCTGATCCACCTCGCGTTGCATAGCCGCATGAAGACGTTCCAACCGCTCCGCGGAAAAGCCGAGGCCGGCGGTCCGTTGGGCTGTCACCGATTCTTGACCGTGGACCGGGCGCGCGATTGCCATGCAGAGCAGGGTGGTCAGACACAAAACCGCGAAACATAGGAACAGTCTGTTTTTCATCGGTTGTATTCCTCTCTTGAGCGTTAGGGAAGACGAGCAAGGAAGCAGTCCAAGTATAGTCCGTCGGCATCGAACCAGGATGATTCAGGATGTCGCGGGATAACTTGAGAGGCGACTCTCGGGATCAGTATGAGTTCTGCACAAAGGCCAGCGCGCTCATTGAGCGCGACTTGGACATCCCGCGCGGAAGAGGGAACGATAAACGGTGTCAACGCCCATAACCCACAACCACACACCCTCCCGGGCACGTCCCATTAACTCTCCGCCCCGCGCTTCCTTGCTCCCTCGCTCTCTGGTTCCTACGTCCCCGTTTTTCTACTCCCTACTGGCTACTCCCTTCTCCCTCTCTTCTTGTTCCCTCGTTCCCTGTTCCTCTAGCATTCCCCTATGCCCCGCATCCATCGCTCCGCACTCGCCCTGGCCCTCTTTGCGTCCCTCGCCCTTTCCATCTCTGCCCAGCAAACCGCCTCCGCGCCCCCCTCCGCCCGCCTCGGCGAGGTTCTCCCCACCCTCCACCGCGGCCGGACGATTTCGCAAGTCGGAGTCTCGCCCGACGGCAAACTTCTCGCCTGGCTTGAAGACGGAGTGATCCGCGTCGCGCCTTTCGGCGCCCTCGACCAGAGCCGGAGCGTGACCGCGTCCCTCGGCCAGACTTGCGATGCATCCGGCTTCGTCTGGTCCCCCGGCTCCGACGCCCTCGCCGTCCTCTCCGACTGCGCCGATCCCGGCGGGCAGACGGACCTCTATCTCTCGCCTCTCGACGGCAAGCCCGCCCGCCGCCTCAGTCAGCTCCACGGCGAAGTCGACGCTCCCGCCTTCTCGCCCGATGGCAAGCGCATCGCTTTCCTGTACGTTGAAGGCGCCACCCGCCCCGCCAATCCACTCGCCGCCGAGTCGCTGCCCTCCGGCGTCATTGGCGAAGATCACGTCGAGATTCAGCGCGTCGCCGCGGTCCCGGTCGATGCGCCCCAACCCGCCGCGCCTCTCTTCCTCACGCCCCCCAACCTCCACGTCTTCGAGTTCGATTGGTCGCCCGGCTCCAACGCCCTCACCTACATCGCCGCCGACCCTCCCGGCGAGAACAACTGGTGGGTCGCCAAGCTCTACACGCAATCTGTGGATGTCGGAACAACCACCACCATCGTTATCTCGGGTCCGGGGTCCCCACGGACAGGTCCTGGTCCGTGGGGTGGAGGTCCCGATTCTGGGACCCGGGATAACACAACTCCCAACATGGGTGCTGTTGCCCCATCCTCCCCGTCCGCCGGCTCGAACGGCGGACGCGTAGGGTCGGAAGGGAATCCAACAGTAATCCTCTCCCCGCCCGATGTCTCCGGTCCGCTCCACGGCCTCCAGATCGCCGTTCCCCGCTGGTCGCCCGACGGCCAATCCATCGCTTTCATCGGCGGACTCATGAGCGATCAGGGCGTGACCGGCGGCGACGTTTGGCAGGTCCCATCCACCGGCGGCGAACCGGTCGACCTCACTCCCAACCGCGCCGCCTCCGCCGCGTGGATCGAGTGGGCCGGCAACCAGGAACTCTTCGTCAGCGAGCTCGCCGGCGGCAACTCGCAGCTCGTTCTTCTGCGCCTCCATGCCAGCCGCAGCTGCACCTTCGGAGCCGGCGTCCATGGCCCGGTCTTCAGTATCCCCGCCACCGTCACCGATGGCCGCGCGGAGATGAGTCTCTCCGCCGGCGCCGGGCACAATCTCTTCGTCTTCAAGGCCAGCAGCTTCGACCGCCCGGAGGAGATCTACGCGGCGCGGGCCGACAGCGTCATCTCCGCCTGCGCGGGAAGTGAAGAAGGCAATCTTACCCAGCTCACCCACTGGAACGACGGCGTGAAGCCAGGCTGGGGAAAGGTGGAATCCATCACTTGGACCAACGCCGCCTTCCACATTCAGGGCTGGCTCTTGCTGCCCCTTCACTACGACCCGGCGAAGAAGTACCCCCTCCTCGTCGAGGTCCATGGCGGTCCCGCCGCGGCAGCCCGCGCCAGCTGGCGCGGCAGCTTCGGCGACACCTTCTCCGCCCTCGACTACTTCGTCTTCATGCCCAATCCCCGCGGCAGCTTCGGCCAGGGCGAGGCCTTCACCCAGGCCAACCGCAAAGACTTCGGTTACGGAGACCTGCAGGACATACTCCTCGGCGTCGATACCGTCCTCAACCGGTACCCCGTAGATCCCAACCGCGTCGGCATCTTCGGCTGGAGCTACGGCGGCTTCCTCTCCATGTTCGCCGTCACCCAGACGCATCGTTTCCAAGCCGCCGTGGCGGGGGCGGGGATCTCGGACTGGCAGAGCTACTACGGCGAAAACAGGATCGACCAGTGGATGATTCCGTACTTTGGGGCGTCGGTTTACGATGACCCGTCGGTGTACGCCAAGAGCTCGGCCATCACGTTCATCAAACAGGCGTCGACGCCCACCCTGGTGGTGGTGGGCGACCGCGACGGTGAATGCCCGGCGCCGCAGTCCTTCGAGTTCTGGCATGCCCTGCGCGACCGGCACGTGCCCACGCAACTGGTCGTCTATCCCAACGAGGGCCACGGATTCACCGATCCCGGACACCGCCGCGACGTGCTCCGGCGCGCCGTGGACTGGTTTGCCCGCTATTTGCCGCCCGGGCCCTGATCGTGCGCTCGCCAACCGGCCCCGCGACAGTCTATTCAGCAGCGCTCGGGATCGCCCATTCGATGCCATGGGCGGGCCCGTCCTGATACACTTTGATCTTGGAGTTTTCGGTGTGCGTTTCGCCCCTCCGGCCGTACGCGGCGGCGTGCCGCGGGTTCCGTGTGATCCGGACGCGAACGCAGAGCGCGGGCCGGCAGTGGACATGCGAAGGGGCGGCGATCACTCTTTCTTGCTGACGTGCTTTTTCAAGACCGTTCCGCGGTTCAACGGTGCGGAGCGGGGAGGATTCATGCGGCGGTTCTTGACGCTTGTTTGTATGCTTGGCCTGGCCGTTCCGGCCGGGATTTCGATCTCCGGTTGCACGCGCAATCCGGCAGGGAACTATTGCAACGGCCTCGGCTACGGCTTGAAAGTCGACCAGGTGGCGACCATCACGCTGAACCCGCAGACCGCGGGCATTTCGCTTGCCTATGGGCAGACAACCCAGATTCAAGCGCCCGTCGCCACCACCTGCAAGGGCACCACGGCGTCGATCGCTTCGGGCAGGCTCAGTTACGGCACCACCAATAATCAGCTTGTCGACATCTCGCCCTCGGGGAACATCTGCGCCGGCGCCTGGAACCGCAACACGGGCGGCGGCATCGCGGACTACACCTACTGCAACTACCCCGCCCCCTTGCCGTCGACCAACGGGCTGCCTTATAGCATCGCCTACATCACCGCTTCGGCCGATTCGGTCACTTCCAACCCCGTTACCGTGTATGTACACGATCCGATCTCCAGTATCAGTCTGGTGACCACGGCTTCAAGCTCCAGTTCACAGGGATGCTATTCGCAGAACCAGCAGGCCCAGCTCGACGCGCAGGCCTGCTACATGAGCGGCGGCAATCAGTACGAACTCTGCGCGCCTTCGAGTGTCACCGCGGCGAACTATGCGTGTTCGGGCGGACTGGCCCCCGGCGTCACCTCGGTCCCCGCTTGCGGCTCGTCCGTCGGCACGCTCACCTTTTCGGTAGGAACGCCCGCGGTGGCCACCGTCGACTCCACCACCAACGTGATCACCGCGCAGGAACCGGGCACAACCGCCATCACCGCCACCATTGCGCAATCGGCCTCGTCGGCCGGATACTTCTCCACCTGCCCGCCAAAGTCCCTCAACATCACCCTCGCCAACGGGAGCACCCAGGGAGTCGTCACGGAGGGCGTTGCACAGAATCTCACGGTGACGGCTGTCGATACCCAGGGGAATTCGATCACCGGCATGTCGCTGGAGTACCAGTCGACCAACCCGATCGATATCACCACCAGCAACGGCGGCGTCATCTCGTCCAACTACCCCGGCGTAGCGACGTTGACCGCGATCTGCGCGCCGCCGTCGTGCAACCCTGCCCCCATCAACAAACTCGGCTTGAACGGCACCGGGCTGCCCATCGCCTCGAACCCCGTCAACGTGATCGTTCCCGGCACCACCAGCGACTTTGTCTGGTTCGCGGCGCCCGGCCAGTCGCAGTACTTCTCATCGATCGAGCTGCTTACCGGCGCCGCGGGGTCCACGGTGCGCCTGCCCTACGTGCCGAACTCCATGATGATGGACCAGGTGGGCAACAACCTCTATTTCGGCTCGCTTCACGAACTGATGATCTACTCCACGGCCAACAACTCGCTCGCGAAGGCGGACACCTCGATGCCCGGGGTGGTGCTGGCCGTGTCTCCGAACGGCAACTATCTGCTCGTTAACGATCAAATCCGCGAGGTCCTCTACCTTTACAACACCGCCACCGGCACAACCCCTTCCTTCGGCGGCCTGGCAACCGCCGCCGCCTGGACCGCCGATTCGAAGACGCTCTATGCCGTCGACAGCTCGTCGCTGGGCGGCGACCACACCGACACGCTTTACGTCTACAACACCAATTCCGGCTGGAGTTCGTATCCCCTGGCCGCTCCGCCCAGTTCCTGGATCACCAGCAAGACCGGGCGAAGCGTCACCCCGACAACTCCCGGCGTGGGCGCCTATATCAGCGGCAATCCCACGGTGGCTCATAGCTGGTGCCCAAGTGGCACGGTGGGCAACAACGCCAGTATCCTCTTTTATCCCCAGAGCGACTCGGTCAGCCTCCTCACCGATTTGCTGAGCACGACGAGCGACGGCGCCCACATTCTGGGCGCAACGCTCAGCGGCACGAGCATCGCGATCTCCGACATCGGCGTGAGCATTCCGCCGACGCTGGCCTACCCCTCGGCTCAGTGCCCCGAGACGACAGCCGGCACGGTACAGACACTCAGCCCGCTGGCCACCAATCCGACGATCATTGGAACGGTGAACCTGACCGGCGTGACCAACGCGACCGCCATCAACCAGGTGGTGACCGGCACGGCGCCCACCACGGCCTCCGTGACGACCGCCGCGCCCATCGCGTTCGTCACCTACGCGACGCCCAGCACTTCGACCGCCGCCGCGCCCCTGCCGTTCTATCTGCCCAAGACGAGCGGCGCGGGCCAGGTCGGCTATGTCACTCTGGCGGGCAGCACCTCCTCCACGCCGCCCACGGCTCCACTGGCCGGCGCCTTCTCGCCCGACAACAGCCTCTTCTTCGTCTCCACTTCGGGCGACAACAAAGTCCACTTCATCGGCATTCCCGCCGGGCTGAGCCTTTCTTCGCCGCCTACCGATTCGCAGCAGTTCAGCCCCAATCTGCCCGCGTGCACGCCGCTCTCAGCCGGCGGCGTCGACTCGGGATGCCTCTATCCGACGGCGCCGGGAACGAACACCTATGTTCCCGCGACGGCCATCGCGTTGAAGCCGCGGTCGGTCACGTAGGACAGGGAGCAAGGCAGCGAGGGAGCGAGGGAGCAAGTCAGCAGGTCAGCAAGTCAGCGAGCCAGCGGGTGCGCTCGCGGCGCCGAGGGCGTAGCGGTGGATGACCTGCGGGTCGCCGCTTCTGGCGATTCTCGTCGCATCTTGCGTGCGTTGGACAATCGCAGCGGCGGGCTACCCGGCCGGCGCGGGCTACAATCGACTCATGATTAAGGGCATTTCGTTTCTGCGTCCTGCAAAGAGCGCGGCGGCCTATGAGGGGCTGTCGGAGTTCTTTGCCGCGCTGGGCTTCGCGCCCGGCAAGGGGTGGCAGGAGGAAGGATCGCGCGGCGTCTCGTTCCTGGCCCCGCTCGGCAACCTGGAGTTTGTCGATGGCAAGTTTCCCTCCACCGCCGATGTCCTCGTCGAATTGACTTCGCTCGACTCGGTTCACCAGGTTGCGGAGGCGTGGCTGCGCACACAGGGCGGCGACGCGGCCGTCGCACGTCTGTCGCCGATCGCCGAGACTCCTTGGGAATCGCGTATCTTCACGGTCGAGCCCGAACCGGGCCACCGCTTCAGCTTCTGGGCCTGGTCCGATCCGGTGAAGGGCAAGCCGGTGGCTCTGGAGGGCGATCTCGAGGCGACCGGAATGAAGTTCGCCATCGTGGTCTCGCGCTGGAACGCCGTGGTGACCGACCGGCTGCTCGAGGGCGCTCTCGACGCGCTGCTGCGCTCGGGCGCCGACCGTTCCGAGATCGAGATTGTGCGCGTTCCCGGCTCGTGGGAGATCCCCGCCGCCGCCCGCGCGATTGCCGAGACGGGCCGCGTGGACGCGATCGTCACTCTCGGCTGCCTGCTGCGCGGCGAAACCGCGCACTACGAGGCCATCTACAACGAGGTGGCGCGAGGAATCGGCCAGTCGCAGCAGGAGACCGGCGTTCCGCACAGCTTCGGCGTGCTGACCTGCGAGACGCTGGAGCAGGCGCTCGACCGCGCCGGCATCAAGGGCGGCAACAAGGGCTTCGAGGCCGCGACCGCAGCCATCGAGATGGTGAGCCTGAAGAAAAAACTCGATCAAGGCGGTCCCGCTTGACCTCGCGACATCGCCGCAAGTCCCGCGAACTCGCGATGCAAATGCTCTACCAGGCGGACATCGGCCGCCAGACGCCGGAAGAGGTGAACGTCACCTTCTGGAAGGCCGGCGACGAAGCCGATGCCGAGGTGCGCGGGTTTGCCGAGGATTTGTTCCGCGTGGCCGTGGCTCGCCAGACCGAGATCGATGCGCTGATCACCGCGCACTCGGCGCACTGGCGGCTGGATCGCATGCCGGCCGTGGACCGGAACCTTCTCCGCATGGCCGTGGCCGAGCTCGTCGGCTTCAGGTCCACGCCCTTTCCCGTGGTCATCAACGAGGCGCTCGAGATCGGCCGCCGCTACTCGGCGCCGGAGTCGATCAACTTTCTCAATGGCGTGCTGGACTCGATCGCGCGGGCGCTGATCGAAAGCAGGGAATAGGGAGCAAGGGAGCAAAAAAGCAGGGACGTAGGGACCAGGGACTGGGGACGGCGAGTCAGCGAGACGGCAAGTCGACTGGCCGGCGGCTCCGTGGGATTCGCGAGACGATTTGGCGGGCGTGGTATGCGACGCATCTTTGCGCGCGTATGTGCGAAATCGCCAATGCCCGCCCTGATATTCTGAACGCGTGGATCTGCGTACGGGGATAAAGGGAGCATTGACGGTTGCCGTGCTGCTGGCTTTCGCGCCAGCCGCCTGCCGCAAGGAAGAGCAAGCCGTGGAAGGCGTCGCCAAGAACGCCGCCAACGCCGAGCATCAGGCGCAGGCCACGGCCACCGAACTGGACCAGGAGCGCGCGCAGTTGGAGCAGATTCCGCTGCCGACCAAGAGCCAGTACGTCGATATTCACGACCCGGCGGCGTGGCAGAATCCGTTCCTGTCGGTTGGCGGCGACACGGTCACGCTGCGCATTCTGCTGCCCGACGCGAATCCGAGCCCGGTGGGGCAGGGGACGATGGTGCGCCCCGAGGCCGCGCGGCGCCAGGAGCTGCAGATACGAGTGGCGGATCTCGACAAAGCCGTTGCGGCCATTCCTGCCGGCGCGTGGCGCTACGGGCGCGTGATCGCGGTCGCTGAGTCGCCCGGCGCGTCGACCAAGGACCGGCCGATGGTGCGGCGCAACGTGGAGGCCGTGATCCAGCGGCTCAACGATCTCGGCGTCGTCGTCGAAGAGTGGCCCGCACGGTGAGAGCGAGACCCGCACACAGACATCTTGCCGCGCCGGTCGCTCATGCTGTGCGGGAATGATATACAAAGGGGAGAATCCGCGGCACAGTGCTGCGAGCGAGGGAGCTCTTCTTGACTTCGGCCTCGAAGATTGGCGCCGGAAAAATCCATCCGCTGACGTCGTTGCGGTTTTTTGCGGCGCTGATGATCGTGTTCCACCACTCGATCCGAGGCGTGGCTCCGGGATTCCCGCCGGGCGAGCTGGGACAGCGATGGCTCTCCACCTGGTCCGTGTCCGTCAGTTTCTTCTTCTTCCTCAGCGGCTACATCCTGTCGGTCGTCTACCTGAGCAACGGGGAAGCGGTGAGCAAGCGCAAGTTCTGGGTGGCGCGTTTCGCGCGCATCTATCCGCTCTTTCTTGTCACGCTGGTCTTCGACACGCCGGATGTGATTCTGTGGCGCATTCCGGTCTATGGCCTGAGAAAGGCTCTTCTTTTCACCGGGGGAACGTTTCTGTTCGACATGACCATGCTGCAGGCCTGGGTTCCTCGCCTGCGCATCATCTGCGAGCCCAACTGGTCGCTCTCCGTGGAGGCGTTATTTTATTTTCTTTTCCCATTCATTGGGCCTGCGTTGTGGAAGTTGCGGGGGAAAGGCGTCTGGCTGACGGCGGCTGCGACCTACATTGTGGGGCTGGCGATCACAGGAGCGATCAGCCAACACCTCGACACGTTTTCCGCGGGGCTGTTTCCGCCCGTCCATGTTCCCACGTTCATGCTGGGAATCCTGCTGGCGCGAGGTCAACAGGAGATGAAGGAACGCCCGCAGGGGACGCGGGTGCGGAGCCGGCACGTATACGGCGCCCTGCTTCTGGCGCTAATCGGGTACACCGCGATTGTCGCCAATGCCGGCGCGCACATCCCGGTCATCTACATCTACAACGGAATCCTCGCTCCCGTTTTCGCGTGCGTCATCTGGCCGCTTTCCAGCACGCAGTCACTTATTTCCCGCTGGCTGAGTGTCTCGTGGCTTGTGGTTCTCGGTGAAGCCAGTTATGGCCTCTATCTGATCCACTTTCCTGTCTGGTGGTATTTCTATTGGATCACGGGCATGGAAAACGTCCGAATCTGGTTCCCGCTTTATCTGGCGATCTGCATCGGGTTGAGCGTGCTGAGCTTCTTCTTTTTTGAGACGCCCACGCGCAAGTGGCTGCTGCATCGATTCGCGGTGAGGCCGCGAGAGAGCATGGAGGCTGCATCCGACGCGCAGTAGCGGGCGCGTGCAGCTGGCGGGCGCCCTGCATAACTCCTCAGCCGTAATTTCGCGCAGCCGATTGGAGGATCGTTCGACTAGGGATGCCGGTTACTCCAATGGATACCCGCGCCGGGCGATGCGATACTGGGATGGATGTCGGAACGGGTCGAACGCATCTTATCCAAAACCGCTGAAGTTTCTCTTCTCGTAGCTGCCGCCGCCTGTCTGACGCTGTGGCTGGTCCGGATCTACTACGCAATCTCGTTTGTCACGCCCTATATGCTGGCGACGACCGGCTACGAATGGGAGAACGCGTATTCGGTCTGGAGGTTCACCCAGCATTTGCCGGTCTACACGGACCCCCATCGGATTCCGTTCACCGTGAGCTACTACAACTGGGGCTATTACTGCTTTTATGGAACGCTCACAAACGCCGGCCTGCGTCTGCTGCATCTGGATGCAATCTGGATTCCGACCATCGGACGGCTCATCAGCCTGGCGTTCACATTCGCTGCCGGCGGCCTCTTCTGGCTGACGGGCCGGGAGTTCGTAAAGACAGGCTTCTTTGCAAAGCCAGCCGTTGCCTGGGCGTGGATTTTGATCGCCGCAACGTCTCCGCTGATCGGCTTCTGGTCGATCACCATCCGGCCCGACATGGGCGCCCTGGCCTTCGAGGCCGCAGGCCTGTATGTCGTCCTGCGCTGCCTGCGCAAACCGGACGACCGGCTCATCGTCGTCGCCGCTCTCCTCTTCTACGCCGCGTGGGCGTTCAAGCAGTCCTCGGTGACCATGCTCACCGGATCGGTCTTGACGCTCGTGCTGTTCAAGCGCTGGCGGGCGTTTATTACGCTGAGCGTCATCTGGTGGGCGCTGGTCATCGTCACCCTGATCGTGGGCGGCCCCGTATACCGGGAGAATATCCTCTTCTCTCAGCAAAACTACCCCATGCCGTTTTCCCTGGGGGTGAGCAACGCTGTGCGGGCGGCAGTCAAGAACCCATTTCTCCTGCTGGGCCTTGCCGCGATCGTTTCTTCGTGCGTCAGGAGATTTCGTCTCCGCACCTCCAGGCCGGTCGAGGCGGCTTTCACGCTGGTGGCTTTGTTTTCGTTTGGCTTTGCGCTGCTCACATCGTGCAAACACGGCGCGAACGACAACTACTACATCCCCGCGGCATGGGCTGCGATGCTCGGTTTCGCGCTGATGGTGCAGGAGAGTCGCTCCCGATGGCTGCCGGCGGGCCTCGCCGTCTGCTCGGCTTTGATGGCCGGCGCGATCGTGCTGAGCCCGACCGGACGTACTTT
>JBEKUS010000074.1:0-20611 GCA_049514795.1 Occallatibacter sp. | reverse complement strand
GTCCGCTCGCCCGACGCCGTCCCGCCGGCGTCCTCCGCCGGCGTCATGAAGAAGCAGGGTGAGGGCTACCTGTTCCACGCCGACGTCGAAGAGGTCGTGCTCAACGCCACGGTGCTCGATGGCGCAAATCTGGTGCAGAACCTGACCAAGGACGATTTCACGGTCTACGAAGACGGAGTGATGCAGAAGCTCATCAGCTTCCAGCACACCGATCTTCCCGTCTCCATGGGGCTGGTCATCGACAACTCGGGTTCGATGTACAAGAAGCGGCCGTCCGTGAATAAGGCCGCGCTCGACCTGGTGCAAGCTTCGAACCCCCAGGACGAGGCGTTCGTGGTCAACTTCTCCGACGAGGCGTTTATCGACTGCGACCTCACCTCCGACATCGCAAAGCTGCGCGACGGGCTGTCGCACATCGACTCCCGAGGGGGCACCGCGCTCT
The DNA here is from genome assembly GCA_049514795.1 of Occallatibacter sp. Taxonomy (GTDB): domain Bacteria; phylum Acidobacteriota; class Terriglobia; order Terriglobales; family Acidobacteriaceae; genus Telmatobacter. The sequence goes on along the minus strand of JBEKUS010000074.1, from coordinate 20,169 downwards.
ACGACGCCGTGGCGGCCTCGGCGGACAAGCTCGCGGCCGACGCCAAGCGCCCCAAGCAGGTGCTTATCCTCATCACCGACGGCGAAGACAACGCCTCCAGCCTGCTTTCGGAGCAGGCGATTCGCCGCGTGCAGCAGCTTTCCGGGCCGGTGATCTACTCGATCGGACTGCTTTTCGGCGACGAGAACAGCCGTGCCGAGGTGCGCCATGCACGCCGCGCGCTGGAGATGCTGTCGACCGAAACGGGAGGCATGGCGTTCTTCCCCAAGTCGATCGAGCAGGTGGATGAGATTGCCGCCGAGGTGGCGCGCGACATTCGCAGCCAGTACACGCTGGGCTACCACTCCACCAAGCCGACCTCGGAGCCGGGATTCCGGCGCGTCGAGGTGGTGGCCGAGGCGAAGGGCATGGGCAAGCTGACGGTCCGGACCCGCACGGGATACTTCCCGGTGCCGCGCACCGCGAAGCAGGCCGCGGCGACAGCAAAATAGCGGGCGGCTCAGCCGGGCACGGAGGAGAGCGGCGTGAAGCGCAGAATGCCCGCCAGGCCTTGCATCCGATGCGAAAAACGGACCACTCGCCGCCGCGATGGCCGCGCCGTATGCCTGCGCTGCTGGATCGAGCTGACCGAGCGCAAGGCCGACAAGGAGATGCACAAGATGGGCAAGCTCAAGGGCAAGCACGGGGCGCCGTTGTAGACTCCGGCCTGCCAGGCACGCACCGGCCGCAAGCGCCAGGGGCAGCCGATCGAGCCTCCGGGCGCTTCCCCGCGGGAGCGGCTATTGCGCTCCGGCATTTGCGCCCGTGCTGGCGGCAGGCGGCGCCGGCGGCTCGCGCACCAGCACGGCGAAACGCGGAAAAGCAAAGCTGCCCGCGGCGTCGTCGATCACGTTCAACTGGCAGATGTACTGGCCGGGCTTGAGGCCCTTGAGCGGCACATCGAGTTCGACGGCCACTGCGCCGCGGTCCCCAACGTTGATCGACTTGGCCTGGACGATCGGCGTCTCGTAGACCTTGGCCGATCCCTGGATCAATTCGAGGCTGCTTAACAGATTGATGCCGGGCGGGGCGCCCTTGGGCGCGTTCTCCGCCGCCTTGGCGCGCGCGGGATCGTAGACCTCGTAAAGCAGGTAGAGGTGCTGATCCTGGCGGAAGACGTGGCTGATGTTGGGCACGTACTCCTCGCCATTGCGCACCAGCGGGTCCACTTGCTTGCTTGGCGCCCGTTGCGAGGCGAGCAGAATCGAGCTCATCTTGAGCGGAGATTTCTTCAGGTCGGGCAGGGTGACCGAAGCGATGAACGAACCCATGCGCCCAGTCTGGTTCTCGCGCACAACGAACTTGAGCTGGTACCTGCCCGGCGGCAGGTTGAAGCTGGTGGTGTACTGGATGTTCTTCTGGCGCGCCTGCAGCGAGGGGTCGAGGTTGAGCTTGACCGTGTCGCGCGCGCGGCCCACGGGGCGGTTGGCTTCGTCGAGCACCGCGCCGATGACGTCGAGCGTGGCCTTGTCCTTGTCGCCGCCCTTCACGAACGGGATCTGCGAGCCCGGAACGACGAGCGAAACCGGCATGTAGAAGCGGTTCGCGTCGAGGCGGAAGTAGAAGGCGTCCATGTAGACGGCCATATCGGTGGCCGGCAGATCGCTGGCGAGCTGGTCGTCGAGTTCCTGCTCGCGGTCCTCCTTGCCCGCGTGCTGAAAGTCAGCGGGCGCGTAGTAGCCCGGCCGGTATTCGAGCTTGATTCCGGGGCGGCCGACCTTGACGGTCAGTTTGCGGAACTTGCCGTCGCGCGCGGGATTCGAGGAGTGGAAGCCGATGGCGTAGTAGGCCGAGGTGTCGTTCTGGACCTGCGCAAAGGCCGGCGCGAAGTCGTTGGAATCGAAGAACGCCTTACCGCCGGTGTCGGACGAAAGCGAGGCCATCACCTCCTGCGTGTCGAAGTTTTGCTGCATGTTGTTGGCGAGCGCACCGCCGTTGAAGCCGCCCTGCCCGCGCAGGCTGCCGGTGGAGGGGTCACCGAGCGGCCCCGCGGCCCCGAGGCCGCGCGTGTCGACGGAGTAGATGGCGAGATCGGCGCGAACGGCCGCGTTGATGGCCGACCGCAGCGAGGCCTCGTTTTCGATGCCGTCGCGCGAGATGCCGCCGGAGAAGTAAAGCAGCGATTTCTTCTCGTTGATCTTGGCGAGCGATTGCGAGACCGCGCGCAAGGCGAAGAGCTCGCGGTCGGTGTTCAGGTCGTTGTATTCGCTCTCGTCGGCCGTGTAGGCGGTGGTGTTCTCGGTTTGGTTGGTGTTCGAGTTCGCGCCCTGCGCAAAGCCCTGGCCCTCGGAGCCGTTGTAGACGCCCACTTCCCGGATGAGCGCATCCTTGTCGGCGGTGAAGTCCTGATCCACGCTGAGCGATTCGCCGAGCGAGACCAGGGCGACAAGGTCGGCAGGCTGCATCTTGGCGCGCAGGAAAGCCTGCGCGGCGTCGACGCTGCGCTCCAGGTCCTCCGGCTGCATCGAGGTCAGGTCGAAGAACATCACGATGAGGCGGTGGTTGCGCAGGTCCTCGGGCTTGGCCGCCACGACGGCCTTACTGCCCGCCGGCCCCGCGGCGAGTCCGCTCACCGTGGCTTCGTTCAGCGGCGAGGCCATGTCGACGCTCTGGAAGTCGAAGGTGTCGATCGCCTGCTCCTTACCGTTCTCGTAGATCCTAAAGTCGCTTTGCCTGAGCCCTTTCACCAGCTCGCCGGTTTTGGAGTCACGGGCGACTACGTTCGTGAGCACGAGGTCGGCGTTGGCCTTGAGCACAAAGCCGCCCTGCGGCGTGGAGGTGACCTGGGCGGCCAGCGGCAGGTCTTGCGCCGCAGGCGGATTCGCGCTCCGGCTGGAATCCTGCCCAGCGATCGGCTGAACGCCCGCAATTCCGAGCGCCAGCGCCGCGGCCACCGCGCCCATCTTCCGCACCAACCCTGTCATCCCGTGCTCCTCTGTGTCCCGCGTCGACTTGCTGACTCGCTATCCCGCCGACTCGCTGTTCTTCAGAACCTGAACCTCGCCGAAAACTGGAACGACCGCATCGAGCCCACCGACGTGACTTCGCCGAAGGTCGGCGTGCCATACGTCGTGTTCACGCCCGAGTACTGCACGGTGTTGAACACGTTGTTGATGGTGGCGCGAATCTCCATGCTGCGCGTCTCGCTGAGGTTCATGGTCTTCGCGAGCGCCATGTTGTTCTCGACCGTGCCCGGCCCTTCGATGGAGTTGCGCGGCGCGGTTCCGAAGTAATCGCAGTAGCCCGACGTGCTCGCCGGCGCCGCGTAGGCCGCCGTGTTGAACCACTTGAGCAGCGATCCGCCTCCCGACGTTGCCGATTGCCCGGTGAGATTCGGCCGCAAACCGCTGGTGTTGCCGCAGGCTACGCTCTGCGACGTGGGCTCGAAGCCCGGCGAGAGCCAGCTCCCGGTAGCGAAGCGGAAGTTGCCCGAGATGGAGATGCCTTCGAGAATGTGCGAGGCCGCGCCCGAGGTGACCCAGGTCTTGTCCGGCCCGAAGGGCAGTTCGAAGAGATAGTTGCCGCTCACCTGGTGGCGAACGTCGAGTGCCGAGTGGCCTTCCTGCGCGGCAAGGTTCAGCCAGTTCTGCACCACCGTGCCGGAGCTTCCGTTCACCGAAGTGGCATCGTCGATGGCGTGGCCGTACTGATAATTGGCGCCGAGCGAGATACCCTTCGTCATCCGCTTGTTCACGCGCAGCGTTGCGGCGTTCATTTTGTAGTACGCGGCCGCTTCGTCGTAGTTGAAGATCAGCCCCGTGGGGTCGGTGGCCGGGCTCGAGGGCAGGGCGCGCGGCGCGAGCTTCACGTCGAGATGGTTCGACCGCGATCCGTTGTAGCCCACATCCATCACAATGCCCCAGGGCAGCGTCTTCTGGATGTCGAGGTTCCACGCCATCACATAAGGCAGGCCGTAGTGCGGATCGAGTGCGTAGTTGCCCAGCGAGGCGGCCGAGGGAAATCCGTCGGCCAGAGTGAAGCAGGTTCCGGCCGCCGCGCAGGCAATGGACGGCGTGTTCCCGATGGCCTCCTGGTTGGTCTGTTCGTTGGTGAAGGGCGGCTGATGCGCCATGGTAGAGGCAAATGTGGCGTACTCGCCCACGGTGTAGTTGGTGCCGAAGCCAGCGCGGACCACGGTCTGATTGATCTTGGGCACGCGCCACGCCAGCCCGATGCGCGGCTGGAAGGCCTTGCGCCAGGGATACACGAGCCCGGCGGGCAGGCGGCCGTTCCAGGTTCCCGTGCCCCCGGCCTGCACCTCGTCGAGCGTTTCGAAGGCCGAGGTGTTCGTCGCATCGGTGACGGGATTGGTGTCCAGCATGGCGAGGCGGCCGTACTTCTCGGTATAGGGCGCGAAGAACTCCCAGCGCACACCGTAGTTGAGCGTGAGCGAGGGCAGCACCCGCCAGTCGTCCGTGGCGTAGGCGTCATACACGTTGTCGCGCAGGTAGCTTTTGGTCACCGACGAGTTGAGCGTGGTGGACTGCGGCAGGCCGAGGAGGAAATCCGCCATCGACGAACCCGTGCCGGCGACGGCCGTCGAATTGACGAACTGCCCGGTGAACAGTCCGGTGAAATCGAAGTTCCCGGTGGCGTTCGAGCCGGCCAGAAAGTCGCGGTGGACGCGGCGGTAGTCGGCACCGAAGCGCAGGTTGTGCTTGCCGTGAATCCAGCTCAGCACCTCGGTGACGGAGATGGTCTGCGCGATCGAGAAGCTGGGCTGCGTCTCGCTCAGGCCCTGCAGGCCGCTCAACGAAATGCCCGGCACGCCGTAGTCGAGCGGAACGTCGTTGGGCACGGCGATGCCCGCCGCCTTCGCGGGATCGGGCGAGGTGTTGGTGAAGAAGTTCGTCGTGTGGCTGCTGCTGCGGTTCCAGCTCACGTTGGAGATGCTGGTGAAGCGGTGGTAGCCCACCGTGTAGCCGGCCTGCACGGAGTTCGAGTCCGAGGCGCTCTTGCCGCCAAGCTGCGGAAAGAGATTCACGAGGTCCGAGGCCGAGTGCGACCAGTTGTAGTTCAGGTTGATGCTCTGGCGCAGGCCCTGCGTCTGCGACCCGCTGCGCCGTCCCCCGCCTCCCGATCCGCCGCGGTTGCCGATGAGCGTCGCGTTCTTGCCCAGGCTGCGGCTGTAGCGGATGCCGGCCTGCGTGGAATTCGATTGGGCGGTGGTGAGCAGGTGGTAGTTGTAGCCGTTGATGGTGCTGCCTGACGGCAGGTTCGGCTCCGGAAAATACTTCAGCAGCGCCGTGGCCTCGGAAGAGATCGACTGCCCCGCGGTTCCCGACGGCGGGATCACATTGGCCGTGCCGTTGTAGGTGAATTGCTGCCCGGTGACGGGGTTGTAGATGAGAGGCAATCCCGCGGCGGAGAAATCGCCGGCCCGCTCCGCATCCGTGGGAATCGTCGCGTAGTAGTCCTGGGGATTCGACGAGCGCGAGCCCGAAAGCGTAAGGAAGATCATGTCCTTGCCGCTGGGCTTGGTCAGGTGCGGAAGATACGGCTCGCTCATCAACGAGATCGTGAATCGGTTCGTTCCGTTCGACGGCTGCTTCTGCGTCTGGCCCAGCAGGGCAAACGGCTGCGCATTGAAGATCGAGTTGGTTCCGTTCCACGCGATGGCGCCGTGAGGCTGTGCCGGATTGAAGTTGCCGAAGTTTCCACGTCCTCCTCCGCCCGGGCCGCCCCTGCCGCCAAAACCGCCGGCTCCGCCGAAGCCTCCGCCACCGAATGCCCCGCCGAACCCACCTCCGCCGCCGAATCCGCCGAAAAGCCCGCCCGGCTCACCGCCGGGCCCGCCCAATCCGCCCTGAACCATGACCGACTGCACGGCATCGCGCACGCGATCCATGTCGACGCCGGCGAGCGCGCTCACCTGGCCTGCCTGGCCGCTGACGGCCACCGATTCGTCACTAAAGTCGGAGTTGGAGGCGATCGACGGCAGCGTTGCGCCGCTGGCTCCCGCCGTGCCCGCGCCGGTGTCGGTGTCGGCGGCGAGTGTGCTTGTCAGGCTCAGGTTCTCGGGTGCGTTGCCCGCGAGCTGCCGGATGGCATTCGCCACGTTGTTCAGTTGAGTCTGATTCGCCTGTCGCGCCTGCTGTTGATCCAGCTCAGCCTGGCGCGAAGCCAGGATCAACTCGAAGTTCACCGTCTGGTCGTGGTTCGTGGCGTTCAGCACGGCTTCCTGCGCCTGTTGCGCGAAGGCCGCGAATTCCGTTCGGATCACGTAGCGGCCGTTCTGCGGAATGTTCAACTGCCACGCGCCGGTGATGTCGGTGGTTGTGGAGTAACGCTTGCCGGACAGGGTGTTCTGCGCGGTCACCGTGACGCCCGGCAGTGGAATGGCGCCGCTCTTGGCCGTGCCGTGCAGTGTGCCGCCCGTCATGGGTTGAGCTGCTGGCGGCGTCCCCGCCGCGGGGGCAGCCGCCGGAACCTGGCCCGCCGGCGTTGACGCCGCTGGGGCTGGAGCCTGGGACCAAACCGTGAGACAGGCTGTTAAGACGACTCCCGCCGCACCCGTGCCTCTGATTGCCGCCTGCCGCATCTGTGTGTCCCGGCCTCTCGTGTCAGTATTCACTCTGACGGACTACGCCTCCTACAGGTTTACCAGCGCGACCGCCCGGCGTCCTACTGCGCGGGCCAATTCGGGATTGAGGAAAACTAGGTCTTGCATTTCCCGCCGCCGCATGTTAACTAATAAGATAATAATTTCCTGATTGCTACCGCACGAGTAAACCCGGGTACGCATCGGACAAGAAGGCCTCATATGAAGATTGGCACCACGATTCGCGCCTACCGCCTGCAAAAGGGACTGTCGCAGGGAGATATCGAAAAGAAGACCGGCCTGCTGCGCTGCTATCTCTCGCGCGTGGAGAACGGCCATACCGTACCCTCGCTCGACACCCTGTCCAAGATCGCCCTTGCCCTCGACCTGCCGATCGCGCAATTTTTCGCCAGCGACACGCTCGCCCGCCAGATGAACGCCCACAATCTCTCCGACGACGAGTTGCGGTTCCTCACGCAGCTCCGGCGCTACTCGTCGAACCTGAACGAGAGCGACCGCAAGCTGCTGCTGGCCATGGTGAAGAAGTTCGCCGCGACCGCGACGCGATAACCGGCGGCCCGCCCGGCGAACGACGCCAACCCCACGGCGTCCTCACACGTCGTTGCCCAAATGGAAGATGGGCTCGGCTCCTTTGCCGCCCCTGACGAGCGCCTGTTCTTCGTGCGGTTCGAGCGGCTTATAGTTCTGCGCCACATCCATGGCCAGGCGAAAGTAGCGCTCGTCGCCCGGGGGAATGGCCGCCGTGATGGGATGGCTGAGGGTCCAGCGCAGGCCGAGCGACGCTTCATCGGGGAATCCGGCAGGCTGATACCAGCATTTCGGCTCGGGATGATTCTGCTTTTGTTCGGTGGGCCATACGGTCTTGGCCATGCTCTTCAGGCAAAGAACACCCATCTGCTTTTCCCGCGCGCGTTTCAGGATCTGCATTCCCCAGTTCCCCTGAGTGACGAGGACCCAGTTGAGGGGAAAGAGAATCGTGTCGAAGTCGTAGCGGTCCATGGCGGCCAGCGCGGTCTCGACCGAATGAGCCGAGAAGCCGATGTAGCGAATCTTGCCTTCCTTCTTCGCGGCTTCGAAGGTCTCGATGGCGCCGCCCGGATCGAGGATTTTGTCGAGGTCGGTCATTTTTGTGAGGGCATGGAACTGGTAGAGATCGACGTGGTCGGTCTCGAGCAGCTTGAGCGAGTTCTCGAGATCGGCGCGCGAGTCGTCTTTCAGCCGGCCGTCTGTCTTGCAGGCGAGGAAGCATTTGTCGCGATACGGCTTGAGGGCAGGACCGAGCCGCTCCTGTGCGTTGCCGTAGCTGGGCGCCACGTCGAAGTAGTTGATGCCGCGGTCGACGGCCTCGGCAACGATGTTATGTGCGGCAGAGGGGTCCTCGTTCATCACCACGACGCCGCCAAATCCGATGATGGAGAGCTTCTCTCCGGTCCGGCCCAGCGTGCGCCGGGCAATGGGCCCCGACGCTTTTGCGGAGGGCGTGGGATCGGACGCGTTGATGCGGCCGGCCGAAGCGATGGCGGCAGTAATGGCGGCTTGCTTCAGGAAATCGCGGCGTTCCATGGTTGACCTCCACGGGCGGAATGGGCCAGCGTACGCGAGCATTCTCGCACGGCACGAAGGCGGAAGGCGAGAAGATCAGCCCTGGGGCGGCGGAATGTGAGCGACGTAGAAACCGAATAGAACCAGCAGCACGACCATCCCGATCACCGCCAGGCGCAGGCGCGACTGGAACAGGCTGCGCGAGGAGCCGATGCGCGGCACCATGGGAACGGCGAAGAGCAGTCCGCAAAGGAATCCGCCGATGTGCGCCGAGTTGTCGATCTCCACGCCGGTGAACCCGCTGCCGAAGTTCACCGAGAGACCGATGAAGAGATTGATGGCGGCAAAGTAGATGACCGATCGGCGCAGCTTGTTCAGCTCAGCCGGCGGGACGGGCAAGCGCTTGGATTTGAGAAGAATGATGAGCACGGCGGCGATGCCGAAAACGGCGCCCGAGGCTCCGGCGCCGGCCTGGAAAAATGGCATGCCTGATGCATCGCGTAACGGCCACATCCAGTTACGCCACGTCGACAGCAGATTGCCCGCGGCGCCGGTGAGGATGTAGGCGGCGATCAGGCCGTACGACCCCATCAGCGGCTCGGCGAGAAGTCCCAGGTTCCAGAGGCACCACATGTTGGTAGCCAAGTGAATGAGGCCCACATGCACGAACATCGCGGTGACGATGCGCCACCATTCGCCGGCGATGAGGATGTTGCTGGGCCGGTCGGCGCCCCAGAGCATGAGCTGGTCAAGGCTGGGCATCCAGATGCCCGCGCCGTGCACAACCATCGCCAGAAACACCCCGCAATTGATGCCCACCAGCACATACGTGGCCGGGGCTGTGGCCCAACTGGGCCGCGGCCTTCGCGGCGGCGGGGGCGCGTACTCGCTCTCCGGAGGCAGAACCTCAGGTTGGGGTGTCGGGGGATAACTTCCCATATCACCACTCTAATGCATGTCCGGCTGCATCGAGGAACCGGCTTTCCGCCTGAGGAAAAACAGAGCAAAAACGGTGTCCGACGGCGGGCCATTCCGTCCACAGTTTCTCGCGGCCCTTCGATGTAGTCTGGAGTTTGGTGAGCGCCCGGCGGATGTGCGGCGGCGCGGACCTTCGAACAGGAGCGGAATCGTGAGTTTGGAACAGAAGGCGGGCCAAGCGGGCGCGAAGCCGATTCGCCGCGCGCTCGTGAGCGTGACCGACAAGACGGGGCTGGTGGAGTTTGCGCGCGCTCTCGAGAGCTTCGGCGTCGAGCTGATCTCGACCGGCGGCACGGGGAAGGCGCTGCGCGAAGCGGGGCTGGCGGCGAAGGACATCAGCGATTTGACGGGGTTTCCGGAGATGCTCGACGGCCGCGTGAAGACGCTGCACCCGCGCGTGCACGGCGGCCTGCTGTATATCCGGGGCAACGCGGAGCACGAGGCCGCCGTGGCCGCTCACGGCATCCAGCCTATCGACATGGTGGTGGTGAATCTCTATGCCTTCGAGAAGACCGCCGCGCAGCCCGGCGTCGCCTTCGGGCATCTCATCGAGAACATCGACATCGGCGGGCCGTCGATGGTGCGGTCCGCGGCGAAGAACTTCGAAGACGTGGCGATCGTGACGCGGGCGGCGGATTATTCCGCGCTGGTCGAAGAGCTGAAGGCCAACGGCGGAGCGCTCTCGCGCGCCACGCGCTGGAGGCTGGCCCGGCAGGCCTTCGCGCTGACCGCGGCATACGATTCGGCCATCGCGACCACGCTGGAGAGGATCGCCGAGGCTCCTGCCCCCGGGGCCCCTGCGGCGCCGGACACTTCGGCGCTGCCCGCCACGTTACGGATCAACCTGCCGCTGGCGCAGCCGCTCCGCTACGGCGAGAATCCGCACCAGCGCGCCGCGCTCTACGCGGACGCGAGCGGACTCGGCATCGCCGGCGCCCGCCAGTTGCAGGGCAAGGAGCTGAGCTTCAACAATCTCGTCGATCTGGATGCCTGTTGGGAGCTGACGCAGGAGTTCCCATCCGGCGAGTTCGACCCCGCCGTCGTGGTCATCGTCAAGCACACCAATCCCTGCGGCGCGGCCACCGGCGCGACGATCTTTGAGGCCTACCGGAAGGCGCTGGCTTGCGATCCGGTCTCGGCCTACGGCGGAGTTATTGGAATCAATGGCACGGTGGACGGAGCCGCGGCCGAAGAGATCGCCAAGCTGTTTGTCGAGGCCATTGCCGCGCCCGGATTCACGCCCGAGGCGCGCGAACGATTTGGCGTAAAGAAGAATCTCCGGCTGGTCGAAGTGCAAGCGGCGCCCGCGCGGCCCGTGGTCAAGCACGTCTCGGGCGGGCTGCTCTTGCAGGATGCCGACACCGGCCGGGTGACGGAATCGGAGTTGAAGGTGGTCACCTGGCGTCCGCCGACCGCCGAAGAGCTGCGCAGCCTTCTGTTTGCCTGGCGCGTGTGCAAGCACGTCAAGTCGAACGCGATCGTGTACGCGCGCGACGGGCAGACGCTGGGCGTGGGCGCAGGGCAGATGAGCCGCGTGGACTCGGCCAGGTTCGGCGCCATGAAGGCCGTGCTGCCGCTCGCTGGCTGCGTCGCCGCTTCGGACGCGTACTTTCCGTTCGCGGATGGGCTGGAGGCCGTTGCCCAGGCCGGCGCGACCGCCGTTATCCAGCCTGGCGGCTCGGTGCGCGACAACGAAGTGATCGCGGCGGCGGACAAGCTGGGCATGGCGATGGTCTTCACGGGAATCCGGCACTTCCGGCACTGAGAAGTGTCGCCGGCAGATCAGGCAGACGAAGAATCCAGACCGGCTTACCGCCGTGCCGGATGACACTTTCGTTCGACGGAATTCCCGGAGCCTGGAGCGCATTTGCGACTAATGGCGCGTAAAATCGTCTGTAAGATTAGGCAGAGCCGCTCGTTACCGCTGCCTGCCCCGCTTTTCGGTCTTTTGAGAGTCTCCGATGCGATTTGCGGGCTGAGAGCGCAGGGAATCCCCTAAATGATGAAAAAGAGTAACTTCAAGCCGACCAACGGGCTCCGGATAGCCGCCGCCACTCTCTTTTTGCTTCCAGCGGCGCTGATCGGCGCTCAAAACGCTTCCGGCAACGGCGGCCCGGCCAGCCCGGCGAAGAGCCCGCAGGCAGCGCCCGCGGCCGCTCCTAGCGCCTCACCAGCGACGGCAACTCCGGCGCCCGCACAGGAAGCTCCGGCGGCAACCGCCCCGGCGCAGACCGCCCCAGCGGCAACCGCGAAAACTGCCGCGCAGCCAGCCCAGAGCGCCCAGGCGCCAGCGGCCGCTCCGGCCGCGGAACCGAATCGCGCACAAGCCTACTACCACATGGCTCTGGCCAGCGTGTACGAAGACGAAGCCATCACCGAGGGGCGCTCGGACGAGGTGAACCAGGCCATCGAGCAGTACAAGCTGGCGCTCGACGCCGATCCCAATTCGCCGCACATCAGCGACGCGCTCGCCGATCTCTATTTCCGCGCCGGCCGCGTGCACGATGCCGAGGTGACGGCGCGGGCGCTGCTTAAGAGCTCGCCCGACGACATCGATGCGCACAAGCTGCTCGGGCGCATCTACCTGCGCCAGCTCGGCGAGGGCGAAAGCGCCGGCGCGACAACAACGGGTCAGGGCAACGCGCTCGACCAAGCCATCGCCGAGTTCGAGAAGATCATCTCGCTACAGCCGAAGAGCGTGGAAGACCACATGGTTCTCGGCCAGCTCTACACGGTGAAGCACCAAGCCGAGAAAGCGGAGGCGGAGTTCAAAACCGCCGAGGCGATCGAGCCGGAATCGGAGGAAGTGGTGCTGAACCTGGCGCGGCTTTACGCCGAGAGCGGCGACGTGCAGCACGCCGTGAAGGCGATCGAGGGCGTTCCCGTGGACGGGCGCACGCCGAAGATGGAGTTCACGCTGGGCGCCCTCTACGACCAGTTGAAGCAGCCCAAGGACGCGATCGCAGCCTATGAGCGGGCGGTGGACCTGGAGCCCGGCGATCTGCAGACCATGGACGCGCTGGCCCAGGCCCTGCTCAACAACGACCAGCTCGACGAAGCGCTCAAGCAGTACAAGGCAATCTCGGAAGCCGATCCCGAGAACGCGGATGCGATGATTCACATCGGCGAGATCGAGCGCCGCCAGGGCAAGTACGAAGACGCTCTGGCCGTGATCCGCAAGGCGCGCAAGCTCGATTCGAACTCGCTGGAAGCGGGCTTCAACGAAGGGCTGCTGCTGGACATTCTCGACCGTCTCGACGACGCCGTTCAGACCTACCAGCAGATGGTGGACGTGACTACGCACGCCAACGGCGCGTACACCGACGAGGAGAAGAACAACCGCGGCATCTTCCTGGAGCGCCTGGGAACGATTTATCTCGAGCAGAGCAAGATCAGCGAGGCCATCGCGGCGTACCAGAAGATGATCGACATGGGCGGCAGCTCCGCCGAGCGCGGCTACCAGGGGCAGGTGGATGTCTACCGCAATGCGCACCAGTTCGACAAGGCCATGGAAGTCGCGCGCAAGGCAGTGGCCGCCGACCCCAAAGACCGCGACCTGAAGTTGATGCTGGCCGGAGAGCTGGCCGATCAGGGGCGCCCCGACGAGGGCCTGGCCATGGCCCGGAGCCTGATTGACGGCGCCACGGCCGATGAACAGCGCGCCGCGTGGTTCGCGATCGCGCAGATGAATGTGCGCCTGCACCGCTGGAAGGACGCCCAGGACGCGCTGGACAAGGGCGAGCCTCTGGCGACGAAGAAGGAGGACCGCACGTACCTTCTCTTCCTGCGCGGCGAGTGGGCCGAACGGCAGAAGCACCTGGAACAGGCCGAGCAGTACTTCAACAAGGCGCTGGAGCTCGATCCCGAGAACGCCATGACGCTGAACTATCTCGGCTACATGTGGGCGGACAAAGGGATCAAACTGCCCGACGCATTGAAGCTGATCAAGAAGGCCGTGGCGATCGAACCGATGAACGGGGCGTTTCTCGATTCGCTGGGCTGGGCCTACTTCAAGACGGGCGAGTACGAGCTGGCCGAGGACAACCTGCGCCAGGCGGTGAATCGCGACCAGACCGATCCCACGGTGCACATGCACCTGGGCGATCTCTACGAAAAGACAGGGCGGATCCGGCTGGCTGCGGCGCAATGGGAGCTGGCGCTGGACGGGTTCGCTAAGTCGGCGCCCGCCGACGTCGAGCCGAGCGACGTGGCCAAGGTGCAAAAGAAGCTGGAAAGCGCGCGGATGCGGCTGGCCAAGCAGGAGGACCCCGCGGGTCCGGTCAAGCCCTAACCGGGCCGCCTTATCTGACGCCTGGCTCTCGGGGCGGCATCGACCGGAAAAGATCGGCGAATCAGGAGGCGCTCGCGTCAGGGAGCGCCTCCACATGCATAAGAGCCTTCAGATGATCGCCTACTGCTGGTGGGCGGCAGCCGCCGTCAGGTACAAATCCGCGTTGGCCTTGTCCACAAGCGCCGTGCCAGTATCGACGAACGCCGGGTAGCGCGCGAATGCGTCGGAACTGTAGTCCCTGTTCAACTGCGCAGGTGGGTTGTGGAAGATCTCGTCGAGCGCCTTCAGCCCGACGTAGCCCATGGTGTAGGGCTTTTGCACGACCGTGGCGTCGATCACCCCATCCTTGATGCCCTGCAGCGTGTCGGAATTCACGTCCCATGCCACCAGTTCCCGGCTGGTGTCGCCAGTCCGCTTGATTGCGTCGGCGACCATCTTGCCGGATGCCGAGTCCAGGCAGACAAAGGCGTCGATCTTCTTGGCGCCGGTTTGCGCAAGCAACTCCTGGGTTCGGTCGAAGGCAATACGCGGGTCGCCCTTGACGTCGATCACCTCGACGATGTTGATGCCCGGCCGCGCGGAGAACGCGTCCCTGAACCCCTTGAGCCTCTCTTCCGTGTTCGGCTGTCCGGCCAGCGTAAAGAAGACCACATTGCCCTTACCGCCCAGCTTGTCCACGATCCTCCGGCCGCCCAGGCGCCCAGCTTCAAGATTGTTGGTGCCGATGAAGTAGAGCCTGCGGCTGCCTGCGGCATCCGAATCCACGGTGATCACCGGAATGCCAGCGCCGATGGCCGCATCGATTGCCGGCTGCAACAGGTTGGCGTCGGAGACCGAGATCAGAATCCCGGCCGGCTTGGCCGCGACGGCCTTCTGGAACTCCGCCAGCTCGGTTTGAGGATCGTAGGTATCGGATCCCTCGACCTTGACGGTCACATGGTATTGAGCTCCGGCCGCCTTAAATCCTGCCGTGGCTGTCTGCCAGTAAGGCAACGAAAGATTCGCCGCCACCAGGTAATACACCTCTTTTGTCGAGTGCCGCGCTCCGCAACCCGGGATCAATGCAACTCCCAGCGCCGCGAGCGCCAGCGCCATTCCCTTGATTGGTTTCATCTCTGCCTCCATCTGAGGTCTCAGGAATTGCCGGCGCCGGCGGCGGACCTCCGCGCCTGCGCCGACTCCTCCAAATTTTCCGGCTGGATGGTACTCCTGGTGAGTTGGCGTTGTCCATCCTCCGGTGCACAAAGGGCATTTGTACAGGCCGGACCCCGCATCGCGCCGTGATTTGCACCACAGACGTAGAGCCTGTGCCCGTAACTTTCCCTTTTTTGCGGTATAACCAAACCTGGACCGCGGAAGAAGGCGTCGCGCCACGACCGCGTTCGAAGATGAGTGCGCCGAGAACCGAATCCGTCGCTCCATTGCCCAAGGGGATCGCCGTCAGCGGCGCCGCGGACAGCGCGCTGGCGGCCCGTGCCCATGCCGAGCCGTTGCACGCTTACCGCAGTCCGTTTGTGCGCGACGCCGCCCGCATCCTGCACGCGCGCGCCTTTCGCCGCCTGGCCGGCAAGACCCAGGTCTTCACACGGCTGCCCGCCGAGGGGCTCTCCGACCACTTCCGCAGCCGCTTGACGCATACGCTCGAGGTCACGCAGATCTCGCGCACCACGGCTGCGGCCTTGGGATTGAACGAAGAGCTGGCCGAGGCGCTCGCGCTGGCGCACGACATCGGGCACCCTCCCTTCGGCCATGCCGGTGAGAAGGCGCTCGACCGCGCGCTCCGCGCGCACGGTCTCAGCTTCGACCACAACCTGCATGCGCTGCGCATCGTCACTTGGTTCGAGGAGCGCTACCCGGCCTTTCGCGGGCTGAATCTGACGCTGGCTGTCCGCGAGGGGATCGTGAAACACTCGCGCGACTACGACCCGCCGGAACACCCCGGGCTGGCCGAGTATTTTCTCGCCGAGCTTCCCCCGCTCGAGGCGCAGTTGATCGACCTGGCCGACGAGATCGCCTATCTGACTGCCGATCTCGACGACGGCGTCGACGCGGGCATTCTCGAAGCCGGCCAGGTGCGCGAGGCCTCGCCGCTGTTCCGGGGATTTCACGACGCCGTACTCGCTGCTTACCCCGCCACGTCCCGCAAGCTGGCGGTGTATGAGGCCATCCGGCGCGTGCTGAACGCACTGGTCACCGATCTGATCGGCGAGACACGCGCCCGCGTGATCGCACTCGGCGCTACAACGTTAGCCGAGATTCGCCGCGCTCCGCAGCGGCTTGCCGCGCTCAGCCAGCCGATGGAGGACGCGCGCCTCGGCCTCAAGGGGTTCCTCTACGCGAGCCTCTACAACTCGCCCGGCCAAGAGCAGGAGCACGCGCGCGCCGAAGAGGTCATCGTCGAGCTGTTCGGCATCCTGATGGCCGACCCGGGCCTTATGCCGGAGGACCACCATGCGCAGATTCCCACCGAAGGCCTGGCCCGCACCGTCGCCGACTACATCGCCGGCATGACCGACCGCTACATTGTGCAGTTGTGGAAGCGGTGCGGCGGGCGGTGAACGCGGCACGGCCGACGCACTCATTTCTCAGGCAGAAACTCGATCCGGGCCAGATCCTCCACCTTCCTGAAGCCGTAATCGGCGGTCACTAGCACGGGGTTGTCTGATTGCATGGCCAAATCGAGCGCAAAGGCGTCGGCATAGGCGATGTTTCTGTCAACGCGAAGATCTCCGGCGCGCACGGCGCACTCCACCCCCGCGGGAACAATCTCCGCCTCGCTTGGCAAGAGACTGCTCAGGATGCGTTCTTCCTCCAGTGCGCCGAATCGCTTGCGCAAGTTCCCGGCAACCTCACCCCACTGCACGGCGGAGATGTGGATCTCAGCCTGTCCCTTGACGCAGGCTTTGAGGATTGCTTTCACGCGGTCCCCGCCAGCCTCTTTGTCGAGGTAGCGGATCAATGCAGACGAGTCCAGCACGTACACCGTCATGGGATGGTCTCAGTAGCCCTCTTCTCGCAACTCCCGCTCGCGCTCAAGGCGCCTGTCTTCGAGAAGCAGGTCCGTTCCCGAAGGACCACCTGCGGTACATCCATGCATCTCTTCGATAATGCGCAGTTTCGCTGCCAGCGTCTCCGGCCTGAGAACCACCTCGGCCCCCTCCTGGCGGATGGCGACGCGCGTTCCCGGCTCGATCCCAAGGGATTCCCGGATGGCGGCAGGAATCACCATCTGCCCTTTGCTGCTGACGGTCGCGTAGACCTGTTCCGTCGGCTGTTCCATGGCTTACATCATATCGGAAGTAAGACAGAAGTTCAATAGTAAGACTAGCGGAAGTGATCTTACTTTTCGCGTCCAGTCTTACTGCACCGTTCCCTGCGGCCGCAGACGCCTCAGATCGAGCGCGCACTCGACGGCATTCTGAGCATGAAGGCGCAGATTGTCGGCCGCAACCCAGAGCCATAACCGCGAGGCCAGATTGGAATTCCGGCCCAGCGGTTCCGGACGTAGGCGGACCAGGACGTCGTTCTGTCCCGTGGCAGCCAGATTGGAGGGTGAATCGGTGTCTTCGAGCACCAGGTCGATGTGCTCGCCGGTCAGAGCCTCCTCCAGGGCGACGGTCTCCACCGGCCGCTCCAGTTCGATGGCAATGGAGAACGTGTGGCCGTGGAAGACAGGAGCGTGGATGACCTGAAGGGCCAGCGCCGGGCCCCTACCCCCGGTGAGCGCCTCGTAGTGCCGGCGAATGCGCGCCTCTACGGCGGACAAGCTGACCGTAGCGCTTTCTCCAACGCCACAGAGCAGGTTGTAGGCAGCCTGGGTGTCGTAGACAGCGCGGGGCAGTGCCTGGAAACTGAGCAGGCTTACCGTCTGCTGGTGGAGTTCGTCCATGGCGCCCCGGCCAAACTCGCTGGCCGGCTCCAGCACCGTGGCGGCGGCCAGGCGCACCGGCGCGGCCTGCTGCAGCCGCCCCAGCAGCAAGGCCAGGGGAATGACGGCAGGGTGGGCGGGGACAATCGCGGGCGTGAGCAGATCGACGGGGGCGGCTTCGGAGCCCAGCCATGGGGCACGGACCAGCACCCCCTTCTCCTGGTCGAGCGCCCCCGAGAGATCGAGAACCGTAGACCCGGCGCGGAGGGCCTGCCGCCAGTAGGCGAGCGTCAGGCTCTCGGTGCCGCAGAAGAACGTGAAGTCGGCGCGGTCGAAGGCCTCGGAGCTGATGGCCTGGACGAACGTGACCTCGTCGCCGACCTGGTCCAACTGGCCCTGGGCGTCTTCCTCATCGAGCAAAGCGAAGTTGGCGGAGGCAAGCGGCGACTCGGAGAGGGCGTCCTTCAGCTCCCTGCCGAGCAGGCTCGAAGCTCCGACGATGGCGATCTTGAACACAGGCTCCTCGAAAAGGTGTAGGTTAGCACGTCAGCCGGACGGCGCGTCAGGGGACAGAAATACCCAAACGAGTCGGGCGCCTCCACCGGCAACCCCGGAGAGACTAGCCGGTGAACCGGGGCCCCAGCGATTCCGGTTCCACCGGAGGGGCCGGCAGGGCGGCAGGGGCAGCCGGCCTTCTGCGCCGCCGTCTCGACCATCCATACGCCGCTCGCGCCCAAATCCCCGAGAACATGTACACCAGCGCCGCCATGAACATGACCACATTCGAGTACCGCAAGGCGATGTAGGCAACCACGGCCAGCAGCACAAGCAGTTGGAAGGGGTGCCGGCGAGAGAGGTTCAGCTCCTTGGCCGACCAGAACCGCCAGGTGCTGACCATCAGATAGGCGGCGAGGCCGACGAGAATGATCCAGGGAATGGCGATCCACCAGTAGGGGTTGGGAATTCCGTAGAACAGATGGACTGTGGCGGCCAGCAGACCGGCTGCGGCGGGAATCGGCATCCCGACGAAGTACTTCCGGTCCGGCCGTCCCGGGTTGCGCGGCTGCGCGTCGGGGCTGATGTTGAAGCGCGCCAGTCGCGACGCCCCCGCCAGCAGAAATAGAAAGCAGATGAAGATCCCAGCCTGGAGCAGGTGCTGCCGTAGGTGCGGATTCAGCGAATCGGGCAGGAAATGGAGGCCCCAGACGAAGGCCAGCAGGCTGGGCGCGATGCCGAAAGCGATCACGTCGGCCAGCGAATCCAGTTCCTTGCCAAAGTCGGACGTGGTGTTGGTCAGCCGCGCGATGCGGCCGTCGAGCGCGTCGAAGGGGATGGCGAACAAGATGGCGATGGCCGCCCAGTCCAGGTGGCTCTGGGCGTTGCCGGTTACGGCATCGAGGGTCTGGGTGATGGAAAAGTAGCCTGCCGCCATGTTGCCCGCGGTGAAGAGCGATGGCAGCAGGAACATGCCGCGGCGCAACCGCGGATGCGGCTTGCCCCTAGGCCGTACGGGATCGAAGGAATTCATGCGCGCTCTCCCCGCGGCATTACGGCCAGGATGCTGGCGCCGCCCTGCACGCGATCGCCCACCTTGACTCGCAGCACTGCGTTGGCCGGGATCACAACGTCGACCCGGGAGCCGAACTTGATGAGCCCCACGCGCTGGCCGCGCTCCACAGCCTGCCCCTCGTTGCAGCAGAAGACGATGCGCCTCGCCAGCAGGCCGGCAATCTGCTTAAAAGTCACCTCGAATCCCTCGTCGGCGCCCTCGCCGCGGACGGTCACCGTGTTCTGTTCGTTGCGCTCCGCCGAGGCCGGGTTCATGGCGTTCAGGAACGAGCCCTTCCGGTACCGCACGCGGCTCAGCACCCCGCCGATCGGCGCGCGGTTCACGTGCACGTCAAACACGCTCAGGAAAATGCTGATCCGCTGGCGGGCGCCTTCGGGAGTCACAATGGAGGCCGTCTCGGTCACTTTGCCGTCGCCCGGCGAGACAATCACTCCATCGCCCGAAGGGATCGACCGCCGAGGGTCGCGGAAGAACCAAAGAAAGAAAGCGCCCAGCACGACCGGCGCGATGCCCCAGACCCAGCCGTGCGTCAGCCAGACAATCACGGCAGCTACGGCCAACAGGCTGAATCCGTAGATGTAACCGTCGCGAACCATCGTTCCCAACGATTATACGTTCATTCGCGGGATAGAAACGGAGGGAGTGGTCTGGAGCGAACACACGGCACAGGGTCACGCTGCCGAGGGAGTTCCGCTCGGCCAAGCGAGCCGCAAAAGCCAGTAGCCGGGGCTTACGCCACGGCCATTGCGCGCCGCTCAAGCGCGAAGATCAGGTCCTTCGCGTGAAGCTTGAGCTTCTTCAGGCGGACTTCCTCGAGCTGTTCGTCTTCGCTCAGATATGGCTTTTGAAGCAACTCTTCCAAACGCTGAGCGTAGCGGCGATGTTCGGCGTGAAGGCGATCAAGCTCTTCGCTCAGCGTGGAACCCTGTACTTCGTCCATCCAGCACCTCCGGTTCGGCGGTTCGATGCCTAGTCCTTCGACCGCCAGCATTCTCGGAATATTTACATATATCTCTACAGTGGGACGTTCGGCAAGGTCGAATCGCACCAAAGGTACCGTGGGGGCTGTGAAAAATGGTCACGACCGGAACCGGCCCGTCGCGGCAGCCAGCTTGGAGGCAGGGCGGAAACCCAGAAAGGGGAGCTGGCTGGAGGGAGGCTGTGGGTCCTGCTGCGGTTCGCACGGACGATGGCGGGTCAGACGAGATGGAGCCGCATCAGGACCGCATCCTCAACCGGATCAGCGTAATAGCCCCGCCGCAGGCCGGTCCGGACAAAGCCGAGCGAACGGTAGAAGGCGAGGGCAGGATGGCTCGAGG
>JBEKUS010000073.1:0-20731 GCA_049514795.1 Occallatibacter sp. | reverse complement strand
GCTGTGCAAGGTGTAGGCTACGGCGCGATACGGTGAGATTCGCGAAGTCGGGCAGGGCTAGAGCTGCCACCAATCGAACAAGGCCATGCGGGGATAGTAGAGGCCGCCGCGGAGAGCGATGTCCTGGCCGCGAAGGTTGCGCAGGACCGCGGCGTAGACCTCGATCTGCGGCTTGAAGAGGGCGCGGAGTTCGGGCAACGCGGAGGCGGGGTCGAGGCCGTCTTCGTGCGCGGTTTTGTAGTCGACGATCCACCAGGTGTCCCGGCCAGCGGAACCGCTCGCGGTTTGCGGTGCGGGGCCGGCGCGGAAGACGCGATCGACCTGCACCGCACGGAGGCTGCCACCGACAACGCCGGTCCAGCGGTCCTCGTTGGCGGCGTCGGCGTGGGGCGCGAGAATCCATCGCGCAAGCGGATCGGCGGCGGCGGTAAGAACAATCCGAAGCGCCTGCGCGGCGATGCGGCCGGCGTGCGACGATTCGACGCCGGCGGAGCGGATGGACGCGGCAATGCGCGGCTGCATTTGGGCAAGTGCGACGCGGGCGGATTCATCCGGCTGCGTGGCGAGGAGCTGTGCGTATTGCTGCAGGAGCGCGTGCACCGCTTTGCCGAGCGCGCGCGAAATGAGGCCGCCTTCATGGCGCTCGTAAAGGCGGCCCGCGCCGAGAAGAGGCTCGTCCAGGACTGCGGAGGACAGTTCGGCCGATGCGGCCCGGAAGTCCGGAGGCAGGCGGCGGAGACGCGCGGGCGATTCGGACGGCGGGATTGCGGTTGTCATGCCAGCGGCCGAGGCGGCGATGGATTCAAGGATCGAAGGCTCAGCGGATGCAGCGGCGCGGGCGATGAAGTCGCGGAAGCGGCGCTCGATCTCGGCTTTCCATGCGGGCCACGCGGTGGCGAGGAGGCTGTCGCGCGGCTCGACGAGTTCGGTTGGAACGCCATCGGCGGACTTGTAGGAGGGGCGCGCGAAGAAATGCAGCTCATCGCGGGCGCGTGTGGCGGCGACGTAGAGAAGGCGGCGCGTTTCCTGTTTCTCGCGATCGCGGCGAACGCGGTCGACCCATTCCTTGGCTTTGCCGCGCTCGGCGCCCTTTGACTGGAATGGAGCGACCAGGAATTCGGTGAGTTCGGAGGGCTCGGATGAGCCGTCGGAATCGGGTTGCGGAGGCAGGCCGCGCTCGAGCCAGGAAAGCATGTTGGCGCCGCCGCGGCCCGCGCCAGCCTGCAGATCGGGCACGATGACGACTTCGAACTCGAGGCCCTTTGCGCCGTGAATGGTCATTAACTGCACGCCACAGTCGCTGCCTGCATTGGGATCGGGTTGGGCCTTGAGGTCTTGGAGCGCCGCGGCGAGGGCGGGGCCGAGGAGATCCGATTCACCCTGCGGAAGGGCGTCGAGGGTACTCCACAGCAGATCGAGGTTGGCACGGGCGGAGGCATCGACGCATTGCGCGCCGCCGAGGCTAAGCCAGACCTGCTCAAGCCACGTGCCGGGCGGGTCGGCGGGCTGCGTGGAGCGGAGGCGAAGAGAGAATTCAAGCGCGCAAAGGAGACGGTCGACGGCGTGGCGGCCTTCGGGGCTGAGAAGATGCGAGCGCTCGGAGAGAAGCTCAGGGATCGGGCGCGCGAGAAGGCCAGGCGCATCGGCGCTGACGAGCGTGTGCAGGTCGGCGAGCGAAAGCCCGCACCAGGGAGCGCGGAGGACGCCGAGCCAGGAGACACGATCGTGCGGATTGAGAAGCGCGCGGGCGAGCGCGAGCGCGTCAATGATCTCCGGGCGGCTCTGCAACTCTTCGAGTTCGACGGCGCGGAAGGGAATGGATGCTTCGCGGAGCGCGGCGGCGATGGGCGTGAGCGATTTGCGGGCGCGGCCCAGGACGGAGACGCGGTATTTCTCCCGCTTTTCGTTGGGTTGCTTCTTCTCGTTGGCGGCGCGAGCTTCGTCGATGCGGGGC
This sequence comes from Occallatibacter sp., assembly GCA_049514795.1. Lineage (GTDB taxonomy): Bacteria > Acidobacteriota > Terriglobia > Terriglobales > Acidobacteriaceae > Telmatobacter. The sequence continues at coordinate 18,777 of JBEKUS010000073.1, read as the reverse complement.
AAGTGGCCGCGGACGATGGCGATGATTTCTTCGACTTGCTTCTCGCCGGCAGCTTCACGCTCGGCGGCGATGGCCTTCTTCCGCTCGGGATCGGAGTTGCGCGAGTTTCCGCGCGGGGTCTCGGGCATGAACTCGAGGTGGAGCTGCATGGGCGGAGCGGAATCGGCGACGAGATGCGGACCGGGCTGCGCGGCGCCATCGCGGGCGGGGTCCGCCTTGGCGAAGGTCACGCCGCTGCCGTCGTCGAGGGCGAAGACGCGCGAGAACATCTCGTTGAGGCCGCCGACGAGCGGCGGCGCGGTGCGGAAGTTGGCGGTGAGCTGGACGGGATCGAAGCACAAGGAAAGGTCGCCGGGAATTTCGAGGCCGAGCTGCTCGACGCGCGGGAAGAGCTCGGCGTCGGCATCGCGGAAGAAGTAGATGGACTGCATGGGATCGCCGACGACGAAGCAGGTGCGGCCGTCGCGTTCGGGCCAGGCGGCAACGAGGTGCGCGAGCAACTGGTGCTGGCGGCGGCTGGTGTCCTGGAATTCGTCGACCAGCAGATGGCGGATGCCGTCGGCGACCGCGAGCGCCGCGTCGGTAGGGAGGCCGTCTTCGCCCTTGAGGGTTCTTAGCGCGATCTGCGCGACCTCGGTGAAGTCGGCGGCAGCAGATTCCGCGAAGACGACGCGCAGCTCGGCGGCGGCGTGGCGAAGCAGCGTAAAACAGGCGCGGACGATGGCCCACTCTTCGTCGGTGTAATGGGCGAGAGCGGGATCGGCGGGATTGGCGCGCGCCAGCGGACGCTCGAGGCGCTCGCGAAGAGCAGGCCAGTCCGGGTCGCGGTCGAGGACGAAGCCGTGCATCCAGCGATCGCGGTCGCGAAGCATGTCGACGAGCTGGCTCTCGATTTCCTGCCAGTTGTTGTCGCGCCAGAGGAGCAGCGATTCGATGGCGGCGCTGAAAGCGGCATTACGCGAACCGAGCTGTTCGAGCGTGCGGCGTGCGGCGCGGCGGTAGAGATCGGCCGGCTGCGCGGCGATGTCGAGGCCGCCGCCGAGGCCGGAGAGGAGCGGCTGCTGGAGCGCGAGATCGCGGCAAAAGGAATCGATGGTGGAAATGCGCAGTTGCGCTGGAAGATCGAGGAGGTTCCAGCCGAGTTTCTGCGAGTGATCGAGCGCGCGCCGAGCGAGAGGGGTGAGATCGTCTTTTCGGAGTTCGTCGAGGACGCGATTACGCATCTCGGCCGCGGCGGCTTCGGTGAATGTGATGGCGACGACTTCGCCCGGATCGTCGACTTCGGCGAGCAGGCTCAGGAAGCGTTCGGCGAGAAGCGTGGTTTTGCCGGAGCCGGCGGGCGCGCGCACGAGGATGGAGCGGCGCGGGTCGAGCGCCTGGTCGCGCGCGGCCTGATCGGGCGGAGGAGTGCGGAGCGGGGCCTCAAGCATCGGCAGCCTCCTCGCCGTTCTCGCCGGGTTGAGGCGGGTTCTCCTGAATGCGGCAGAGGGCATGCAGACCGCAGCGGTCGCAGGTATCGGGGAATTCGCGCGGGCTGGGCGCGGCGCGGCCGGCGAGAAAGTCCCTGGCGCGATCCGCGATGTAGTCCTTCCAGGCGGCGGTTTGCCCGGCGGTGAGCGGGAGCTTCACCAGATTTGAGTTCCCGCTGATGTTTTTGCGCAGAGTCGCTTTGGCATCGCGAACGCGGCCGGCGAACTCCACCTTGCCGGTGCGGACTTTGGCGAAGACGAGGCCGCCGAGCGGGCCGAGTGCGGGGTCGAGGGCGAAGCCCGCGTAGAGAGGGAGCTGCACATCGTCGGGACGGGGAAGGTCCCAAACGCTTGGTTTGATGTCGCCGGTCTTGTAGTCGATGACGAGGAGCGAGTTGTCGATGAGGCGGTCGATGCGGTCAAGGCGGAGGTGAAGCGTAAGGCCGGCGATTGAGGCGGCTCGTTTTTGCTCGGTGTCGAGGACCGTGAAGGGGACGCGCGCGGATTCGTAGCGGAGCCACTCGGTGACGAGATCGGCGAGGCGCTGCTCTTCGAGCTCAAGATAGCGGGGTGGCATGCAATCGCGGGCGCGCGGGGGCAGGTTCGACTGGAGGGCGCGGCGGACGTGGTCTTCGGCGAAAGCGGCGAGATCGGGCAGCGCGAGGAGTTCGGCGTGGGTGCGGATGCCGCGGGGCGGGCCGGCCCAGACGGAGTGAAGCGCGGCGTGGAGGAGCAAGCCGCGCTCCAGTGCGGTGAGGCCGGCTTCGGCGGGGTCCCAAGATCGCGCGCCGAGACGAGCGGTGGCGAAGGCCTTGAACGGGCACTGCGATTGCGCGGTGAGCGTGGAGGCGCCGCCGGGAGCGCCGCCGGGAGGGAAGGGGAGCTGGGTTGCGTCGTCGAAGGCGACGGTGAGCGGAGCGGGCGCGGATGGGGCGACAAGATCCGATAGCAACGGCTGAGGCGCGCCGGCGAGTTGCACGATGATGCGCGATGGGCGAACGTCGACGCCGTCGATTTGGCGCGGCACGCTGAAATGAACTTCGGGCGCGGAGGCGAGCAGGCGGCGTGTCGTGGCGGCGGCGAGGTCCCAGTCGAGCTTCGGCGAGGCGTGGGGCATGGCGGCCTGGCGCTGCACGATGAGCGGGAGCAGGGGATGCGTGACGCCGCGCGGCGGCCAGGAATCCTCGCCAGCGCCGAGGAACCAGATGGCATCGAAGGTGAGGCCGGCGGACTCCGCGGGGCCGGCGATGAGGATGGGCGCGTCGTGCGACTCGGGGGCGAAGAGCGTATCGGCGACGGCGCGATCGAGGGCGGCGAGGAAGGCGGGCCAGTCGATGCGCAGGCCGTCGAAGCCGAGCGAGGCGCAGTCGTCGACGACCTGCTGCCAGCGGCGGTGGGCTTGAAACTCGGCGCTCGCGAGGGGGCGCGCGCCGGGCCAGCCGGCGATCTCAAGCAACTGCGGCACAAGCTCGGACCATGCGATGGGAGATTGCGGTCGGCGCGAGAAATCGGCGAGGCGCTGCTGAGCTTGCGTGACGCGCGCGACCCACGACGCGGGCAGAGGCTCGCCGGGATTTTGACGGAGAAGGCCGGCGAGAGACCAGCGCGTGCGCTGCAGCCCCTTGCGACGGAGGGCGCGCATGAACGAAGTGAGGGCGAGCGACTCTTCGGGAAAGGCGGCGAGCTGGCCGGTGGAGAGGAGCCAGTCGAGTTCGTGCTCGGCGATGGGCTCGGTGAGCCAGCGAAGGACGAGGCCTGCGCCGCGGGCGAGAGCGATCTGGCTAAGCGGTACGCCGATCGAGAACTCGAAGTTGGGCGACGAGGCGGGTGCGGCAGCGCCGGGCTGCGCATAGCGGAGAAACGCGCGCTCGATTTCGCCGCGGCGCGTGGAGGCGTCCTGAGTGACGACGAGCAGACGGGCGTGGGGATCGGAGGCGAGGTGGCGCTGGCACCAGAGGGCGCAGGCGGCGAGCTCGGCAGAGAGATCGGGGGCCTGGTGGAATTCGATACGCGATGCGGGCTCGCCCAAGGGAAGCTCGGTGACGCTGCCCCAGGCGGCGAAGAGAGTCCGTTGCGTGGGAGTCATGCGGTCGAAGCCGGCGAGGAGGAGCGGGGGACGCGCGGCGGAATTGTTGTTGAGGGCTTCGGCGAGCGAGAGCGGGAGGCGCGCGGCGCTGACGAGATTGGCGGCGCGGCAAGTTTCGTCGAAGGCCGAGAGCCATTCGCTGAAGGCGGCGGCGTCGCGGTCCCAAGCGCTCCGCGCTTTGGCGCTCAGGAACGAATGGGCATACGAGCAAAGAAGGGCGTGCGCGTCCATGGCGAGGCTGGCGAGGCGATCGCGCGCGCCGGCAAGTCGAGCGGCGTCGGGCGCGGCAGCGGCGACGATTGCGGCCCAGAGGGACTGCTCCTGGATGGGGTTCAGGACGAGGCGGCCGTCGAGGCTGCGGTCATTCCAGGCGTTGCGAACGAAGGCCCGCCAGTCCTGAATGCCGGGAGAAGGCCACGCGGTGAGGCCTTCGGCGCGGCGCGCGCGATGGAAGTTGGCGGCGAGGGAACGTGCGGCGCGCTCGCTGGCGGCGACCACGAGTCCGCCATTGCGCAGCCATGCATCGATGTCAATCGCGGAACGATCCCCCATGCCAGCGTTATACGCGGGGAAGCAGACCGGGCGCCAACCGGAAAACAGGACTGCCAGTGGTCAGTCCACTGGTTGTACACTGGTTTTGTACTGCACTTCCCTGACCGGGACCAGAAGTCCAAAACCCCACGCACTGGAGTTCCGATGCGCCACTTCCTCGCAAGCTGCATTCTCGCCACTGTCGCCTTGGCCGGGTGCCATTCCGGCGCGAAGCCCGCATCGCAGGGATCGACCGACGCCGGAGTCACGGTGTACATGCTGCGCGGGAAGATCGTCTCCACCGACCCGGCGCACGGGATTGTGGTCGTGAACCACGAGGCGATTCCGGGCTTCATGGAAGCGATGACGATGCCCTATCAGCTCAAGGACCCGAGCGTGGCCAGCGAGCTGCACCCCGGCGACACGATCACGGCGGATGTGCTGGTATCGAAGAGTTCGGAAGAAACCGTGCTGCTCGATCACATTGTCGTGATCGCGCAGGCCAAGCCGGACTACAAGCCCACGGTGTTCTATCACGTGCCGGCGCCGGGCGACATGGCGCCGGACTTCAAGCTGCGCAACCAGGACGGGCGCGCGATTCATCTCGGCCAATTCCGCGGCAAGGCGCTGCTGGTGACCTTCATCTACACGCGCTGCCCGATGCCGAACTTCTGCCCGCTGGTGACGCACAACTTCGCGGTGATCGATCGGGAACTGGCAGCGGACCCGGCGCTCTACGCGAAGACCCACCTGCTCTGCGTGAGCTTCGATCCGGACCACGACACGCCGGAGAGGCTGCGCGCGTACGGAGCCCAGTACATCGGCAGCGATGCGAAGAGCGCGTTTGCGCATTGGGACTTTGGCGTGCCCACGAAGCCGGAGTTGCTGGAGATGGCGAAGTTTTTCGATGTGGGGATTACGCCCGGCCCCGAGGACACGATTACGCACACGCTGTCGACGACGCTGATCGATGCGCACGGCAAGGTGGCGCAGTTTTATCCAGGCAACGAGTGGACGCCGGAGCAGGTGGTGGCGGACGTGAAGAAGCAGCTATTAGCTCCCAGCTCTTAGCTATTAGCTCGGCCTTGACGGTGCGGGCTACGGAGGCGGGAGGTAAGGTAGGGTGACGGCGCCGGCTGACGAGGATGCAAGAGACGGGCGCGGGATCGACGAGTGAAGGACTTGAGTTTGTTGGAATTCTGAAGGAACCAAGGAGAGGAAGATGAGTTACGGTCTGAACATTCGCAAGGACGGGGAGTTCGATTTTCTGGCGTTGGGGGCGTTGGTGCACCGGCTCGATCCGGGGATCATTCCCTTCCGCAAGGCGACGGAGTGCAAGATTCACGTGAGCGGCGGCGAGTTCAACGTGGCCGCGAACCTCTCGGATTGCTTTGGGATGAAGACGGCGGTTGCGTCGGCGATGGTGAACTATCCGATCGGCGACCTGATTGCCGAGCGCGTGCGCGCCATGGGAGTGAAGCCGATCTACAAGCACTTTGAGCACAACGGCGCGACGGGCCCGAACATGGCGACGGTCTACAGCGACCGCGGCGCGGGCGTGCGGCCTCCGGTGGTGTTCTACAACCGCGCAAACGAAGCCGGCGCGATGCTGAAGCCGGGCGACTTCGACTGGAAAGCGATCTTCGCCGGCGGCGTGCGGTGGGTGCACTCGGGCGGAATCTTCGCCGCGCTATCGTCCACCACGGCTCCGCTGGTGGCGGAGATGATGAAGGCGGCGAAGGCCGCGGGCGCGGTGACGTCGTTCGACCTGAACTTCCGCGAGAAGCTATGGAAGATCTCGGGCGGCGCGGACAAGGCCGTGGAGACGATCGCCAAGATCGTCGAAAACGTGGACGTGCTGATCGGGAACGAAGAGGACCTGCAGAAGGGCCTGGGCATTCCGGGACCGGATGTGCATGCCAAGTCGAAGCTCGATCCGGGGGCCTTCTTCGCCATGATCGACAGCGTGGTGAAGAAGCACCCGCACGTGAAGATCGTGGCGACGACGCTGCGCGAGGTGCATTCGACGAACCGGCATAGCTGGAGCGCGGTGGCGTGGATCGACGGCAGGACGTATGTTGCGCCGACGGCGGAGCTGGACGTGGTGGACCGCGTGGGCGGCGGCGATGGATTCGCGGCCGGGTTCATCTACGGGCTGCTGAGCGGCGAAGAGCCGGAGAATGCGCTGAGATTGGGCTGGGCGCACGGCGCGCTGCTGACAACGTTCATCGGCGACACGACCATGGCGACCGTGGACCAGGTGCGCGCGTTCGCGAAGGGCGGATCGGCGAGAATCCAGCGGTAAGAAACAGTTGTCAGTGGACAGTTGTCAGTTGTCAGCAAGTACGCCGTGCGCCGAAGAGCATTGAGATTCGACGGCTGCGCCCGGTAGAGCTGACAGCCGATGACTGTCGACTGATAACTGACAACTGATGACTGCCGGCTGATATCCTTGCCATGCAGACAGTTCGGCGGTTCCAGGGTCAAAGAACCCATCACGAAGTGCATTTAAGGTCGCCGCTCCCTGCTGGTCGCGGCGACTTTGCGAGAAAGCTCCGCGGCATGGCGACCCTGGAACCGCATTAGGAGGCCGGACATGGCGAAGGTGACCATGGTCTTTGGAGTTCTGCTGATTGTGCTGGGGGTGGCGGGTTTCTTCGGCACGGGGAGCATCCACTATACGGCGCTGATTCCCGCCTGGTTTGGCCTGGCGCTGGGCGTGTTTGGCGCGCTTGCCATCAGTCCCAGCGAGGCGCGGCGCAAGGTCTTCATGCACATCAATGTGACGATCGGGCTGGTGGGGCTGATCGGCTCGGCGGTCGAAGCGGTGCGCGGCTACCTGAGCGCGACGGCGAAGGGGTTTGAGCCGGACTACATCGCGCTCGCGGCCAAGCTCGCGATGGCCGTGCTGCTGCTGATCTACGTGGTTCTTTGTGTGCGGTCGTTTATCGCGGCGCGACGCGCGCGGCAGGTGTAGCGCATGGGCACGATGCGTGGAGGGATGGGAATGGGCATGACCGCGGAGCGGTCACCGCACGGGCGGGGCGCGCGCGCGGGCAAGGCGGACCTGCCGAAGCGCAAGACCGAACTGAAAAAAGTCTGGCCCGAGATCTGGGCGCTGGTGGCGCCGCGCAAGGGGCTCATTCTGATCGGCCTCGTGCTGATGGCGATCAACCGGGTGGCCGGGCTGGTGCTGCCCTTCATGTCGAAGCCGCTCCTCGATGGAGCGCTTTCTCCGCTGCATCCGCGCCCGGAGCTGCTGCCGCGCATCATTGCGGTGGTGGTTGCGGCCATGTTCGTGCAGGCGCTCACTTCGTATTCGCTCACGCAACTGCTCTCCAAAGCGGGACAGCGATTGATCGCCGAGATGCGGCGCCAGGTGCAGCGGCACGTGGGCCTGCTGCCGGTGGCCTACTACGACGAGAACCGCACCGGAACGCTGGTGGCGCGGATCATGTCCGACGTGGAGGGCGTGCGAAACCTGGTGGGAACGGGGCTGGTGGAGTTTCTGGGCAGTTCGCTCACCGCGGCGCTGACGTTCATCTACCTGATGGTCCTGAGCGCCAAGGTGACGCTGACCGTATTCGCGGTGTTGGGCGTGTTTGTGTTCTTCCTGCAGTACGGATTCAGGACGATCCGGCCGATCTTTCGCGAGCGCGGCAAGATCAATGCCGAAGTGACGGGACGGCTCACCGAGTCGCTGGGCGGCGTGCGGGTGGTGAAGGGATATCACGCCGAGGAGCGCGAGGCCGCGGTGTTTTCGGGCGGCGTGGGGCGGCTGCTCGAGAACGTGATGAAGTCGCTGACCATGACGAGCATCCTGGCGGCGGCGTCGACCACGGTGCTGGGACTGGTGTCGGGCTGCGTGATGTGGCTGGGCGGAAACGCCGTGCTGGGGCACACGTGGACCGTGGGGACCTACTTCCAATACAACATGTTTCTCGCCTTCATGATCGCGCCGGTCTTCCAGATCGTGAACATCGGCACGCAGTTGACCGAGGCGTTCGCGGGACTGGACCGCACGCGCGAGATCATGGCCGAGCTCGAGGAGAACAAGGTTCCCGGGCGCACGACGACGATGCCGCCGATCGAAGGCACGGTGCGGTTCGAGGACGTGGAGTTCGCCTACACGCCGGAGAAGCCGGTGCTGCACGACATCAGCTTCAGAGCCGAGCCGGGAACGGTGACCGCGCTGGTGGGTTCGTCGGGGTCGGGCAAGTCGACGATCATCAGCCTGCTGTGCGCATTTCACACGCCGGTCGAGGGAAAGGTGATTGTCGACGACATCGATCTGGCAACCGTGGACCTGAACACATTCCGCTCGCAACTGGGCGTGGTGCTGCAGGAGTCGTTTCTGTTCGACGGATCGATCCGCGAGAACATCCTGTTCTCGAAGCCGGATGCGAGCGAGGAGCAGTTCCAATTCGCGTGCCGCACGGCCTGCGTGGACGAGTTTGCCGAGCGCTTCCCGGAGGGCTACGAAACGATCGTGGGCGAGCGCGGCGTGAAGCTGAGCGGCGGGCAGCGGCAGCGGCTGTCGATTGCGCGCGCGCTCCTGGCCGAGCCGCGCATCCTGATTCTCGACGAGGCGACTAGCTCGCTCGACTCCGAGTCGGAGGCCATGATCCAGAGCGGGCTCGCCGAGCTGATGCGGGGGCGGACGACCTTCGTGATCGCCCACCGCCTCTCGACCATCCGGCGCGCGGACCAGATTCTGGTGGTCGAGCAGGGGCGCGTGGTGGAGCGCGGCAATCACGGCGAGCTGTTTAAGCTGGGCGGCCGGTACCACGACCTCTACACGCGGCAGCACGGCCTGGAAGCGAATCTGTTTCTGGCGCCGGGCGAAGGCGGCGACGTGGAGGAGCCGGAAGAAGAGGGTTGATCGCGGCGTGCGGCGCGCGATCAGGCGTGATCCGGCGATTGGCTCGACAACGAGAGATGGAGCAGCGGTGAGGGCATTGGACCGAGGAGGAAACGTTTCACCAGTTGACGCGCGTCTCATCATTTGAGAAACTGGAGATGGAATCAGCAGACGGGACAAGGACTCAATATGCGAGACGCAGCACCTCAAGGCACCTATAAAGTTCAGGCCCTCGACCGGGCCTTTGCCGTGCTCGACCTGCTCAGCGAAAGCGATACGCCGCTCGGCCTGGCGCAGGTGGCGGCATCGCTGCAGTTGCACAAGAGCACGGCGCACCGCTTTCTGATGGTTTTGGAGCGGCACCGCATGGTGGAGCGCACGACGAGCGGCAAGTTCCGGCTGGGGCTGCGGCTGTTCGACTTCGGCAACCGGGCCATCGAGCAATACGACCTGCGCGACCGGGCGCAGCCGCACCTGCGGCGGCTGGTGGCCGAGACCGAGGAGACAGCGCACCTGGCCCTGCTGGAGGCGGCGCGGGTGATCTATATCGACAAGATCGAGCCGACGCGTGCGGTGCGGATGATTACGCGGATCGGGGCGAGCAATCCCGTGCATTGCACAGCGGTGGGGAAGGCAATTCTTGCGTTCCTGCCGCCAGAGCGGGCGGCGGAGGTGTTGCGGCGCATCCGTTTCGAGCGGCCGACCAGCCGCGCGATTTCAACGCCTGAGGCGCTGCGCGCGGAGCTGGAGAAGACACGGCGCCGCGGCTATGCGGTGGACGACGAGGAGCTGGAGGAGGGCCTGCGGTGCATCGCGGTGCCGGTGCTGGATGCGCAGCGGCTGCCGGTGGCGGCGGTGAGCGTGTCGGGGCCCTCGTTCCGCGTGACGGCGGCGAAGCTGCCGACCATCGCCAACCATCTGCTGCAGTGTGTGCGCGGCATTTCGATGGACATGGGATATGTTCCATCGGGGCGCAACGGCAGGGCTGTTTTGAGCGCTTGAGGCGCGGCTGACGGCACTGGAAGAGCCGGCGTGAGCAACCGCAACGGCGCGGGTCTGGCGCGATTTTCCCCGGGCCGCGCGCACGCCCCGAAGGGCCTGCGTTTCTGATACACTCATGAATGTTGCTTGAGCGGAAGTGCGCTGCTCCCGCGGCGCGTTCCGGGGATCCCAAACCCATTTTGGGGACGTAGCTCAGTTTGGTTAGAGCGCTGCCCTGTCACGGCAGAGGTCGCGAGTTCGAGTCTCGTCGTCCCCGCCATAAGCATTAGAAATCATTGAGTTTACGGTCGCGAATTCTTCTTTCGCGCCCCTTCGGGGGGGCGCTCAGCCTCTCCTGACAAGATCCACATCGCGTTAACTTCGAAGGATCGTTCCTCTCCATCCGAAGTGTGATTTTGCGAACTGCGGCTCGGGCCTTAAAATCAACGCCGATAAATCAAAGGACGGAATGGCATCGGGTTCCGGCGCGCCGGATCGCGCCGTTCCGAGCCGTTCTGCGAAAGGGAGAACATGCCTGAATACTCCACAAGTCCCAGCGGCGAGCAGTTTGCATTGCCCAAAAAGACCGATTACGCGGCCGAGTTCGAACGGGTGAAGGCCCTAGCGGCTACTGCTCGCAAGCAGGACCGAGAAGTTGTGGTGGTGATGGGCCTTGGTTTCGTTGGGGCCGTCATGGCCGCCATTGTGGCGGACACGGTGGACAAGAAGACCGGCCGGCCCAACAAGTTCGTTATCGGATGCCAGCGGCCCAGCCCGCGCAGCTACTGGAAGACGCCGCTGTTGAACCGCGGTCAATCGCCGGTGAAGTCGGAAGATCCCGAAGTGGACCCGATGATCGCCCGTTGCGTTCTGGAGAAGAAGACGCTCGCGGCCACCTACAACCCCGACTGCCTGGCCTTGGCGGACTGCGTCGTAGTCGACGTGCAGTGCGACTACACCAAGCGCCATCTAGGCACGATGAAGACCGGCGAGGCCGAGATGGCGGCGCTGGAAGCCACCCTGAAGACGATCGGCGAGAAGATCCAGCCGGAGTGCCTGGTGCTGATCGAGACGACCGTGGCCCCCGGCACCACGGAGATTGTGGCGCTCCCGATTCTCAAGAGGGCATTCCGCGTCCGCGGCATCGAGAGCGAGCCGCTGCTGGCGCACAGTTTCGAGCGCGTCATGCCGGGCCGGGAATACGTGAAAAGCATCCGCGATTTCTGGCGGGTGTGTTCGGGCTGCAGCAACGAGGCCAGGACCCGGGTGATCAAGTTCCTGAGCGAGGTGCTCAACGTCGAAAAGTATCCGCTTACCGTATTGGATCGGCCGATCGAATCCGAGACCACAAAGATTGTGGAAAACTCGTATCGCGCCACCATTTTGGCATTTCTGAACGAGTGGTCGATTTTCGCCGAGCGCAACGGGGTGGATCTGATCAAGGTGGTCAACGCCATCAAGGTGCGGCCCACGCACAGCAACATGATCTTTCCCGGTCCGGGCATCGGCGGGTACTGTCTGCCCAAGGACGGCGGCCTGGGCTATTGGTCATACAGCCACATCCTGGGCTTTGAGGACGGCGACAACATCTTCAAGTTGAGCACCACCGCGATCGACGTCAACGATACGCGCGGCCTGCATGTGGCCGAACTCACGCGCGACGCGCTTCGCAACATGGGTCGATACGTCGCCGGCGCGCGCGTGCTGCTGGCGGGCGCCAGCTATCGGGAAGACGTGGGCGACACGCGCTATAGCGGCAGCGAACTGGTGGCGCGCAAACTGACCGAGATGGGCGCGGAAGTCAGCGTCCACGATCCCTACGTCGATCATTGGTATGAACTGGAGAGTCAGGACACGTATCCGGCGCCGGGACACTCGTGGTCCAGGTTCTTCCGTGGCCAGGAAGATCTTCGCGGCATTCGCGTGCAGAAGGATCTGCCGGCAGCCCTGCAAGGAGTGGAGGCGCTGGTGCTCGCCGTGCGGCATGCGCCCTATCTGAAACTCAAGCCGGACGAAGTCGTCCGTTGGGCCGGGGGGCCGATTGGCGTGGTGGATTGCTTTGGCATTCTTCAGGACGCCGATATCCGCCGCTATTTTGAGCTTGGCTGCGAGGTCAAGGCCTTGGGCCGCGGACACATCCAACGCATCAAGGAAGAAGTGCGCTCCACGAAGCAAAAGGACGGCTCGGTTTAAGAACGAACCCTGGCTTGCCCACACCGGGCCGTTGGCGCTCCTTCTCATGGTCTCTCAGAAGAAGACCGTTTCTTCTCCGTCAGCCCGGTCCGCCGACGTCCGAAGCACGGCTCCGGCCGAAGAGTGACATTTGCCACGGTCCGGAAACCGGGGCCCATGAGTCAGGACGGAAAGTACAGGTCTGCAACGAAGGATGTGATCCTCAAAGCTGCCTCCATGGGCAAGGGGATCCTTGCCATGAGACCCTGCCGGGACCGGCATAGTGCGAACTCGGCGGAGGCGAAGAAACTCATCGGCGAGCTGCTCAAGTAAACTGGGACAGGCTTCTCGCCCGCGATCCGCCACAGAGGAAGACCCGCGGCGCCTTCGCCGATTGGCAGGTTTAGAATTTCGAGAAATGGGCTACGCGCCGCTCGGCAAGGAAGCTATGGTTACGCGCCAACCCTCGGCAAAGAGCAGCGGAGCGATGGCGCAGGAAAGTCTGCGCACTGTCTTCTCCCGAAACCCCGCTGTTTCCCGAGCGCTGGAGTTTCTTTTCCCGCATGCGGCAGAGAGCCTGACTTTTCAGGATTTGCGGATTCAGCCTCTGGTTTCGGAACATCGCAACCTTGTCGGCATGGAACCTTTTCTGCTGCCGAAGGAGCGATTCGGAGGTTCCCAAGATATTGCGATGGTTCCCCTGATGCGCAGTGTTGTGGATGAGACTCTGCGCGCGTTCGCCTATACGAGCCCCCATCTTTTGGAGTATGTGGCGAAGACGCCGATTTCCCCTTACGGAAGCCTGGGTTTGAGCGTAAGCCGATGGGGCTATGTGGATTGGGACTACATACGCGATCTGGATTGGCGAATCTTTTTGCCCCCCGAGCTCGGCCATCTCTCCGGCTTCAAGTCGCACCTGGAGCGGCTCCTGACGGAAGAGCTTCAGAAATGCGGGTTCTATCCGCTGTTGTTTGGAAAGGATGCGCATGGACTCGATCAGGTGCAACTGCGCGACATTGGAACCGGGGAAGTGCACGGATTTCACTTTTTTCTGATCGCGATGAAGCCGGGGTTTGCGCGGGGCAGCATTCATCGCGACGGCGGCTACTCTCCGTACTTTGCATTTTTCCCCGAGAGCTCCATGGATGAACATCTGGAGTCGGCCGGTATGCTGTGGTCCGACGCGATCGTGCAACTGCGGCAAGACTACGCCGACATGTTCAACCAACTGAGCTTCAACATTTTCGGGGAGAATTCAGATGAAGACCGCCTGAACAAGACGAAGGGCTGGTACCTGCACAAGGCATTCAAGTGGTATGCCACGCTGGCGCGGTCGCGAGGACTTTCGTCGATCGAGGAGGATCTTCTCTATCAGTACGAGCATTTTCGAGGATCGGAGGCGGAGCTTTCCTATTTGGCAAGATACCGATACTACGCCCGCATGTCTCCCAGCCCGCAGCACATGGACGACGTCGATCGCGATCTGGCCCGCACCGCAAGCATCGCCTACGCGCGGGCGAGAAACTCCGGGGATCCCGCGGTCGGGCGGCAGATTAGCGTAGACGGCGCGGACATCGTTCTTCTGGAACCGGTATCCGAGGGTTTTCAAGTGGCGGCCCGGACGCTTCTTGAAGAGTTTGGCGCCTCTCTGCCCGAGCCGGCCAAGTGTGCCCCAATCCCCGGGCGGATCCGCTTCGCGGACAATCTGCCGGCTCCCACGAGCGCGCACCTCGACGACGGGCAAGCCGCCCTGATACCGGCCGAATGGTCGATGGTCTTTTGCGATTCCTATGTCCGTCAGGTAGTGAAGAAGGCGGCGGAGGAGAAGCGGTCCATTTTAGAGGAGGACATCCGCCGAAGCCTGGCGGCGCCGCTCACTTCTCTTCTCTGGCAGGCGTTGCAAGTCCCCGGTGGTTCCGGCAGCGTCGTCTCCAACTGAACCGCCCGACATGGCCTCGCTGCACAGATCTGTGTGAGCTTTTGCGTCGCAGGCCTCCTCTCTCGGGTCAACAGGGGAATAGCTCTGGGAACCGTCCGCTATCCGGCAGGAAGCGATGGGAACCGAACACCTCGGAATCTACGGCAAAACCAGAGTTACTGTGTCCTGGTTGGCTGTCTTCAGGGTCGCCGCTCCTTGACGGTCGCGTCGACTTGAGTGCAGTGGCTCCGGGATACGCCTACTCTGGTTTTGCGTCAGTCGGCCGTTGCGGGTCGCAGTCTCGAAGCCCGTGCGACGAGGAGCTCGCTGCCGGCGCGCAGCACAGGGATCCGATCCGGCTTCGACTGGTTGATGGCGTACAGCGCCAACTCCACCCGGGTGGATACACCCAGCTTGTCGAAGATTCTGAACAGGTTATTTCTCACCGTATGCTCGCTGAGCCCCAGCTCTTTCGCGATCCGCAGATTGGTCAGACCGTCGGCGACAAGTTGAACAACCTCCGCCTCACGCGGGGTGAGCAACTGTTCTCCGGCGGCATTCACCACTTGAATGGGCGCACTACGCGACAGCGCCTTCAGGACCTCATGCAATTGAGCGCTATTCGCCCAAACCTGGCCGGCGTTAACCTGTTTCACGCACCGGCACAGGCTCTTGGAATCTTCATTCGAGGGAAAGAAAACTCCCTTGGCGCCAGCACGAAACGCAGCGGTGACCAAATGATCTTCGTCGTGCTCCAAGAGAAGCACTGACTTGACGCCGGGGGCGGCTTCACGGATCTTCTGCAAAGCGACAAATCCACTGTTCAGACCGTCCATCAGGGTCGAGCCGATGAGCGCGATGTCGACGTCGTTCGCGCGTACCGCTTCGAGGGCCTCGTTCACGGTTTCAGAACATGCGGCAACGCGAAATCCCGTGCAGCGCCTGAGTGCCCGCGAGTAGAGCTCGCTGGCCATCGTTCGCTCGCACACAAGAAGAATTGAGACAGTTTTCTGGCTCGGTCCCATCGTTCTCGCCCGAATGGGGCATTCTCCGTGGCTGGACTAGGAGGGAGGTTGAAGAGAGACGAACCACTCGGACGCTTTCACCGCACGGCCCGGTCTTTATTCTCTAGCCGCTGCAAAAAAATGCCGCCTACGATAGGACCATTGTTCGGAGATTCGAGGTAATTTCAACATTACCTATGGCCGGGTTACTGTGGTGGCCGTTAGTAACCACTGGTTGGTTACCTGAAAGTGGAGCAACGGACCCGAGCACACACAAACTGCCGCCTGTCCCGCGGATCGCTGGCGTGCGTCTCTGATTATGAGTCCGGCTACTGGAATGCCTGGCTCAGGGGCAGGGGATCGAAGGCGGAGAGGAATCGCTGGGCTTCGGCGGAGAGAATGCCGTGCGTTTCGCTCTTCGGCGCCGCGGAGTGGAGGCGGTCGATCCGGATCATGATCGGAACCGGGTGCGCTCCGGTTGCGGCAAGCTCATTTAACCGCGGCTTAAGAACGATGAAGCGGAAGCGGCTGGCCGCGCCGGCCTGCTGCGCCTGCGAGCAGGACCCGGGTGTGCAACTGGCGCTCACCACGATGCTGTCGGTGATTCCGTCGCTGTAGAAGCCAGTGCTGAACTCGATGGGCTGACCCTGCGCGGTGACGAACGGCTGAGCGGTGAGCAGCTCGGGTTCGAGGCCGCGCGCCAGCCAGCACGCATTCGCGTCGTGGAAGGAAACATCCGGCGCGACCCAGACGGCGAGCACGATCTCGTCCGATCCGGGCGCGGAGTAGGCGGCGCTTTCGACGAGCGTCTTGCCGCCCGATTGCTCGTCCCAGGTGCGCGCCAGCGTGAAAGCGCCGATCTGCCTGGGGAAGCGCGCGGCGGGCGGCGCGGTCGCGGCCGGGGCGGTTCGGTTGGTCCGGATCGCGGAAGAAGGCAGCGCGAGAACGAATGCGAGCGCCGCGGCGAAGGCTGCGCATTTGAGGAATAAGCCGCGGATGCGCGGTGCGGAGCCAGCGTCGCCGGGCGCGACAGGCGAAGGCGCCGGCGCCTGCTGCTTGAGCCGCGCCAGCCGGAGAAAGATCAGGATGGCGATCAGGAAGAGGCAGGAACCGATGACGTAATCGGCCTGCCTGGCCACACCTTCAAGCGCGGGATGGCCGAGCGCGATCCGGTAATAGAGAACGAGAGCGCAGAGGCGGATGAAATTGAAGACGTATCCCAGCAGCACTCCGCCGACGACGTAGGCGGCCCAGCGGCGGAAGGAGACGCGCTTGAGATAGCCGAGGACCAGCGCGACGTATCCCAGGGCGACCGCGCCGCGAATGCCATCGCAGCCGGGCGCGATGAACATTCCGAAGTCCGGAGAGAACATGAGGCGCAGTTGCGGGGTGGTGGGCGCAAAGTGGATGAGCGCGGCGAAGGAACGCGCGACCTGGGCCGAGATGCTCTGCAGCGGCAGGTCGATCATGCTGCTTGAGAGGATGGGCACGGGCTGCGAGAGCAGCAGCAATCCGAGGGGAAACCATGCGATGCGCCAGACGCGCTGGCCCGCAAACAGCAGCACGATGCCGCTGGCGTAGAAATAGACAGGCAGCGAGAGCGGGATGAGGGAGACGACCGCTCCAGCGCCGGTGACGAGGAACAGCGCGCTCTCGCGGACAAGGCTGAAGACGAAGGAGAGCCCAATCGCAGCCAGGCCCCACCAGCTTCCGCGCATCTGCCAGCCAGACTGCCGCCAAACGCGCAGGGTCAGCACGAGGCTGGCGGGCGGGATCAACATGCCGATGGAGCGCAGGGGATCGGTGGTCCAGCAATTCCAAAGCAGGGCAAGCTCACGGCCGATGCCCAGGCAGCCGGCCGCACAGAGAATCGCGACGGTGCAACCCAGCGCGAGAGAACGCGCGGACGGACGGGCTGTGCCGCCCTCCGGTTGGCAGGCGGCCTCTCCGGCTGAGTTCAATGGGTCCTGTGGATTCTCCGTCATGGCAATGACGCGATACCTGTTGGATATCATCGCATCTTGTCGTGCTACGGCGTCTGCGGCGGCCCCGCCAGAGGCGTCTTCACCGGCGCCGCCACGCCGATGAACTCGGTGAGCGTATTCTTGCCCGAGTTCGAGACCCAGATGTTTCCGCTGGAGTCGATGGCGAGAGCGTAGGGCTTGAGAAGGGAAGCGTCGCTGCCGAATCCGGTGGAGGGCGAAAGGAACGCGCCGGGCGCGGCGCTCGAAGCGCCGCCGATCTCCGAGACCGAGTTGCCCTGGTAGTTAGCCACCCAGACGGTTCCAGCGCCGTCGATCGCGATCCCCTGCGGACGGAGAACGCCGCCGCCGGTCGCGGCATCCAGCTTGAGCGTCCCGCAGGTGTCCACTTCGCTGATGCTGTTGCCGTAGTAGTTGGCGATCCAGACGTTGCCGCTCTGGTCGGTGGCGACGCCCGACGCTCCGTTGCAGTCGCAGTCGTAGTTGGTGACTTGAGATCCGTCGGCCGAGATCCTGGTGATGGGGAGCAGGCCGCCCTGGTTCGGGACCCACGCGTTGTGGCCGGCGTCGACGGCCAGCGCCACCGGGAACGCGAGCGACGTGCCGCCCCAGCCGGCGGAGCTGGAAAGCGCTGTGCCTGAGCTATCGAGCAGAGTCACCTTCGAATCGCCGTAGTCGGCAAACCACATGTTGCCGTTGGTGTCGGCGGCAACCGCCATGGGGAAGTCGATGCCGCCTCCGGTAAGTCCGGTGGCGAGGGGCAGGCCGGACGAGCTCAACTCGGTGACATTGCCCGACCCGCTGTTCGAAGTGGTCTGCTCATTGGCGATCCAGACGTTGCCCTGCGTGTCCAGCGCCATTCCGTACGACTGGTTGATGCCGTAGCCGCTGATGCCGGAAGGGAAGAGCGCGGCGCCGGCGGGCGAGAACTCCGACACCGCATTGAAGTAGCTCGCGACCCAGATGTCGCCGGACACAGTCACGCCGACTGAGGTGGGCAGATCCATGCCGCCGCCGGAGATGGTGTTGTGGAGCATCCAGTCGGCGGGCGGCGCGGAAAGCGCCGGCGAGAACGCGGAGTGGCCCGCGGCCAATGCATAGATGGCGGCAACGTTCGCGGCGGGCGAGTGCGCGATGTCGATCGCCGCGTCGAGCGTGTTGGCCGGGACGCTGCTTCCGGAGACCGCGGCGTTGAAAAGCGGAGAGCAGGCGCTGCCGCCGGCAGTCGTTGTGCAGGACGCAAGCGCATTCGCAAGCGCATTCAGCTTGGCGGTGGGCACGGCGAGCGTCGCGGGGATTCCGGCTCCCGGCGACGCGCCCGTGGCCGGATTCGCCAAACTGCTCGCGGTGAGGAACGCGTTGTCGATGCCGGTTGTGTTGGTGCAACTGGCGCCGGCATTCCCGCCGTTCGATAGGAACGGAGCCAGCGCCCAGACCGATGCGGCGGTCGTGACTTCGTTCAGGACGAAAGAGCTTCCGGAGGCGATGCTGCCGCAGGGGCCAAGCGCGGTCATAAGCCAAAGGGACGAATTGGCGGCGGAGGCGGAACTGGGCTGGCCGCCCTTCGAGAGCAGGTAAACCGGAGTCTGCGCGGAAGGGCACGAGTATCCGGAGGGAACGGTGAACGAACCGTCGGCGCCGGAGGTCAATGCGGATGCCAGCAGCGCGGTGGGCGCCGAGCCGTTGCCGGCGATGCCCGCGGCATAGAGCTGAACGGCGGCTCCGCTGACCGGGTTTGAAGCGGCGAGGACTTTTCCAGAGAACGAGACGCCC
>JBEKUS010000072.1:0-20830 GCA_049514795.1 Occallatibacter sp. | reverse complement strand
TACGTCCCTGCGGTGTAGCCTTGAACCGATGCACCTTTTAGAAAACCAGCCGCTCGCAGCGCTCACGACCTTCGGCATCGGCGGGCCGGCGCGCTGGTTTGCGGAAGCGGCGAGCGAGACGGAGATCGCCGAAGCGTGCGCATGGGCGCGCGAGCAGCGGCTGCCGCTGTTTGTGCTGGGCGGGGGCAGCAACGTGCTGGTCTCGGACGCGGGGTTCGAGGGGCTCGTGGTGCACGTCGCGCTAAGAAGCATCGAGCGCGACGGCGACGTATGGCGCGCCGGTGCAGGCGAGAACTGGGATGGCTTCGTGGCGCGAGCCGTTGCGTGCAACTGCGCGGGGATCGAGTGCCTGGCGGGAATTCCGGGTACTGTGGGCGGAACGCCGGTGCAGAATGTGGGCGCATACGGGCAGGAGGCGGCCGCGGCGATCGAGCGCGTGCGGACGTTCGATCGGGTAGCGCAGGAGTTCGTGGAGTTCTCGAATGCCGAGTGCGGATTCGCTTACCGGCGCAGCCGATTCAATACGGCGGATCGCGGGCGGTATCTTGTGACGCGAGTCGACTACCGGCTGCGCGAGAATGGCGCGCCGCGGATCGCGTATGAGGATTTGACGGCTCATTTCGAGGGCCGGACGACGGCCCCGGCTCTCGCCGAAGTTGCCGCGGCGGCGCGCGAGATCCGGAAGAGCAAGGGGATGCTGCTCGTCGAGGGCGATCCGGATTGCCGCAGCGCCGGAAGTTTCTTCAAGAACCCTGCCGTCACCCAGGAGGTCGCCGAGCCCGTGCAGCGGATCGCGGCGAGTTCCGGCATCCCGCTCCGCACATTCCCCACGGACGACGGACGGGTGAAGATCCCCGCGGCGTGGCTCATCGAGCAGGCGGGCTTCAGGAAGGGCTACGCGATGGGCGCGGCGGGGATTTCGTCGCGGCACACTTTGGCGCTGACGAACCGCGGCGGCGCGAGCGCCGAAGAGATTCTGGCGCTGGCCGAGAAGATCGCAGCGGCCGTGGAATCGCGGTTCGGAATTCGGCTGGAGCGCGAGCCGGAGCTGGTGGGGATTTAGCGGGTTGCGGCGGGCGGAGCCGGGCAAGGGGCTTGACGGGCGATGGCATCGGGGGCGAACGAGCTCTCGGAGTTCATGGCGGAATGGTCGTTTGTCGGTGTCTTTCTCGACTGAGCGCACTGCCGTCAGCGTTCAGTGAATCGGTCGGCCGTCTGCGCTACGCGATCCATGAAGATTGTCTCCCCGTCGCTGGGATGTAATCAGACGATTGTCTGCTCACTTTCCGCGCTCTTCAAAGCGCTCACAAAGAACCGCAAGTGCGAGGCGGGATCGCCATCGGGGCGACCGAGCAAGAATCCCTGGACTTCGTCAGCGCCCAGCTCGCGCACCAACTCAAGCTGCGATTGATCCTCGACTCCCTCAAAGACAGTGCGCATATTCATGCTGTGGGCCAGATCGACCATGCTGCGCAACATGGGG
The DNA here is from genome assembly GCA_049514795.1 of Occallatibacter sp. Lineage (GTDB taxonomy): Bacteria > Acidobacteriota > Terriglobia > Terriglobales > Acidobacteriaceae > Telmatobacter. The sequence continues at coordinate 19,347 of JBEKUS010000072.1, read as the reverse complement.
ATGGTATCGGATCCAGGCCGCAGCTCTTTGATAAACGACCGGTCGATTTTGATGGCGTCCACCGGCAGTCCGGGTAAGTAGCTGAGGCAGGAATACCCGGTGCCAAAATCGTCGATCGCAAGGCTGACTCCAAGCGAGCGCAGCTTTTCCATTTTCTCCGCGGCGCGCTTAAATGACCCGATCATGACGGTCTCAGTGAGCTCGATCTGCAGTAGTTGAGGGCTGAGTCCCGTTCGACGAAGAATACTAATCACCTGTTCAACAATGAAATCGGCGTTAAACTCAATCGCCGACACGTTGACAGCGACCGGGACCGGGAACGGCGCCAGCAATTGCCATTTGACGGCTTCTCTGCACGCCTGCTCCATAATGTAACTCCCGAGCAGGTGAATCATGCCGCTTTCTTCAGCAATCGGGATGAACTTATCGGGCGGCACTTGCCCAAGATGCGGGTGCTTCCAGCGCGCGAGTGCTTCAAAGCGAACGATCCGGCCGGTAACGGCGTTAAACTCCGGCTGGTAGTTCAGGTAGATTTCTTGCCTGGTAATGGCGCCGCGAAGCTGGTTCTCGATGCTTAGCCGTTCACGCGCCATGAGACTGAGATCGGCACTGAAGAACGCAGCGCGATTGCGCCCGCCTTGCTTGGCCGCATACATGGCGCTGTCGGCCTGGCGCAACAAGTCAGCCCCCTGAGTGGCGCCGTGGACGCTGAGACTGATGCCGATGCTGGCGCCGATCGTAATCTCGTGGCCCTCGATTTTGAACGGTTGGTCGAGCACTTCAAGAAGCGCATGAGCTGCCGTAGCGGCGCCCTCACTTTTCTTTATCGATGTCAGGATCACTGTGAACTCATCGCCGCCGACGCGCGCCATCGTATCGGAGAGGCGAACCCTCGGTTTGAGACGCGTGGCCACCTCGCGCAAGAGCTGGTCGCCAACGATATGACCCAGGCTGTCGTTTACGAGCTTGAATCCGTCAAGGTCGATGTAGAGGAGTCCGATTAGGGAGTGATCGCGAGTTGCCTGGGCGAGGGTCTGATCCAGGCGTTCAGCGAAGTAGCGCCGATTGGGAAGGCCCGTAAGCGCGTCGGTGCGGGCCTGCTCGAACAGCTTGGCCTCGGCGATACGAGTCATGCGGTCCCGCTGCTCGAGCTCACCGAGCATCGTATTAAAGCCCGCAGCTAGTTGAGCAAGTTCATTGCTTCCGCCGGCTTTCACGCGGAAATCGAACGAACCTCCCGAGGTGATCTGCCGCATTGCCTGCGCAAGAGCGTGAATGGGCTTTGAGACCCGGTACTGCATCACTAGCCCGGCAGCTCCGCCAAGAAGGAGAGCGATGAAGCCAAGCAGCGCTGCCAGCAAGAGCATGCGCCGCTCCCTGGCTTGAAGAGCGCTTATGTCCGAGGTCAACCAAATGGTGCCCACGAATTCGCTCCGCCGGCGCACCGGACGCACGATTGCCCGGGAATTACGGCTCTCCGGAGGCGACGAAGGCATTCGCGCCGCGCAACGCGATGTTCCCGGCTCCTTCTGATACTCGGAGAACAGCGTGTTGGAGACATCGTAAAGACAGGCGGAGACGATGGAGGGCTCATTGCGGAGAGCTTGAAGCACTTCATCGGCGGCCATTTTGTCGTTGAAGTTGAGCGCCGCGGTGGAGTTCTGTCCGATGACGTCGGCCGTCGTAGCAAGGCGACCGTCCAATGCCTCTATAGAACTCATCCGATCCAGCGCCAGCATCGCGGATGTAAATACGGCGAGCGAGATGCAGCTGGCGACCAGTACTACGGCGGTTATATTGGTGGCGAGGCTGTTGGCTCGTAATCTGATCAAGTCAACCTCGCTTTCCGCTGTCGACAATGACCGCCAGGTTAAGCAGCCGCGAACTGATGCGTAGGCCTGCAGCGTTGGCCGCATCCGGATTCACTTCCAACTGGATCTGGTCGCCGGTGCGGATCAGCGCGACCATCCCGCCGCTGAGGACAAAGTGGTCGTCCTCGCCCACTGTCAATGTGGAGCTGGTATGCGGGTGATCGAGGATATCGTGCGGATAAGCGGTTGCCGGGCCGGCGAAATAGACCATATCGCAACGTGCAAGGTCGGCATCGCTCGGATGCAGGAGAATATGGATGACTCGTTCGTCACTCCGCTTGCCATCGACGACACTCTTTAGCGCCTGATCCATGCTCTTATCGCCAACCACGCCGATCAGCAGTTCGTTGCCGTTGTGCGGCCAATAGACGTATTTGGTGAGGTTGTAGACGTAGGCCGCGCGCACGGCACGCTCATCCTGTTGAGCGTGCATTCGGGGTGGCGCGCACACGAGCAACAACACAAAAACAGTGGCCAGGCATAGAAGATGCACGCCCGGACGGCTCGCCCGCGTTATCCCGAGTCTGTCTACTTCGTTTTCCACGTCGATTTCAGACTCCAGCGATAAGCTACGTGAACCCTGTAGGTACGCCCGTCCTGTACCGTCGCGGGCGCGGCAATCTCGGGCCCGGTGGGAGTGGCCCATTTTCGGTCAAACAGGTTGTAGCAGCTGACGGAAAACTCCCAGCCGCTGCGCAGCGCTCGCGTGGCTAAAGTGGCATTGGCGAGAAATGAAGGAGATATACGCTGGCCCGCGTAGTTCATTTGGGAGCCGTTATAGAGCAGCTCGACGCCCAGGTCGGCAAAGTTCAGGATTGGAGCCGAGCCGTTGAACTTGGCGAGATTCTTCGGCGAATTCATCGCCGGCCGGCCGTCCAGCTTCTGCCGAGTTTGCACATAGGAATAGCTGGCGCGACCTGACCAGCCGGAAGCGCTCTTGGCTAGCGCCTCGAACTCAAGACCTCGGCCGCGATCACCCTGCTGGTTGACGAACACCGTGCTGCCTGATGAAGGGTCGACATGTTCTTCGATCGTCTTATTCAACGTGTCTGCAAATCCGTTCAAAGATACACTGCCCCACTTTCCAAATCGGTGATCAAGAATCACGGTGTGGGAATATATATCCTCGGGCTGGAGTGTCGCATTGCCAAAGAAACCTATATCAACGTCGTATTGATCGTATGGATCGGGAGCTCGAAAGGCTCGGCTGAAGACATACTTGAGCGATGTATTCGCGGTAGGCAAATACATCATCGCCACCCGCGGGCTCGCTGCGGCGCCATCTGTGCTGTAATAGTCGATTCTTCCGCCCAGGCTCAGGCAAAGCCACTTGGAGGGATTCAACTCCGCTTCACCGAATACCGCTGCCAGCCACGGGCTACGATTATCGTTCAGAAAATATGGCTGGCCGATGTAGTAACTTTTTTGGTTGATGCGCAGGTTGTACTCTCCGCTGGCCCCGGCGACGATTCGCTGCTGACCAAACCTGCGTCCGACGACGGCTTCAATACCCGTCCAGTCCGCCACGGCGGAATTGATCTCGACGGCGCGACCGGTATTGTCATCCGCTGTCGTGGCGTAGCTGGCATAAAACCGGTAAGCGTCATAGTAGACACGCAGGTCGAAGTCGATATGCGAGGCGGATGATCGGTTGTAAGTGGCCTCAACGAAGCCGCGCTTATCGATGGAGAAATTGTCGGGGTCGTTGAAGATGTCGCCATAGCTGGCATTGGGAACCAGCTTGCGCCTTACGCCGAACAATCCTTCGATATGGAGCGATCCCCGCCGCAGCGAAGCGAATGCGTGGTCGAAGCGATCGCCGTCCAAATTGTCAGCCAAACCGTTGTTTGTGTCCGGCGAGTCGAACTCAGGGAAGTACATCGGCGATTGGCCATTGGAACGGTAAAGGCTGCCGGAGACGATGCCATCCAGCTCATGCAGCCGAAATGACGCAGTCAGCTCACCGGTTCTGCCCAAATATGTCTGGTAGTCGGAAGTCGCTTCCAGGCCCAATCGCTTGTCAGGACGGCGCGTAAAGACATTGACGACTGCCAATTCGGCGTTGGTCCCGTAGAGGGACGAGCCGGGGCCGCGCACAATCTCGACCCGGTCGATCAAATTGAGGTCAAGAAAGAACTCGGTTCCGATCATTGCGCTGTCGTAGACGTTTTCGTTGATGCGGTGACCGTCAATGAGCAGCAGGATACGGGCGTTGTAGTCACCGCTCTGCAGGAACCCGCGAGTGCCCGCATAGGTATATGTGCGGTCATATGCGGTGTAGAATCCAGTGACGCTGCGCAGCAATTCGGCCAGCGTACGCCACCCGTACCGGCGGATCTCGTCGCCTTCGATTACGGTAACGACTGCCGGGGCCTTTCGGGGATCGTCAAGATGGCGTGACGCGGTTATCAGCCGGGTTCGCGTCAGATCCTCGAGACTCAGGCCCGTCAAGTCTTCCACGCTTGTGTCTTGCGCCAGACCTGCGCCGGGTAAGAGTGCCAACCAGAGCGAAGAATAAGCGCAGATCCGTCGCAAGCCGATCATTGGAACCTCGCGCACCTGCGAAGTTTGCGAAAACGGCAGTATCTCACCCCCCGCAAACGTGCAGACAATGCCCCATTGTGGTTATCGGCTCACACCAAATGGCCATTAGCGAGCGTTTGAAGATACACGGCCGGATCGTCGGCCGCGTATTTGGGCAAGGCTCCCAGTATGAGCGCGTTCGCTGCGCGAGCTTGCGCAGGATGAGAAGCGCCGTCGATCGGGCGCGCAACTTTGACGGCGCGAACACACTTATCGAGTAGACGCACACGGCAAGCAGGCTGCTTGAAGCAGCGCCCGCTCAGTTCTGGTCGTCGCGGCGGTGCAGGGTCGGCGGGCCGTCACCCGAATCGGAGGTGTTGTTGGGGTTCTGAGCGCTGGAGTTGCCCGAGTTGCCGTTGTCGTTCGGGTTGGTGCTGGCGCGGCGGAGCGAGGGACGGGTGACGCCCTTGGTGTCGGTGAGGCGGCGCTTGTTCTCGATGCGCGCCAGCCGCGCCTTCACGTCGATAAACTCCGACGTAGTGACAAGATAGTCGGACTTGGCGGGGAGGATGCGCGCGATCTCCTGCTGCGAATGCAGGATGCGATCGGGGGTCTGCGGATGGTCGGAGAAGGCCTTGGCGACCAGTCCCGGCTTGCGCTTTTCGAGCGCCTGCACCTTCTCAAAGAAGGTGATGAAGGCCTGGGGATCGTAGCCTGCGCGGTACATGTATTGCACGCCGAGATAGTCGGCCTGGGCCTCGAAATCGCGCGAGAACTGGAGGAACGTAATGGGGATGGCGAGCTGCGCCGCTTCGTAGATGCCGTAACCGGTCCAATCGTAAGGCAGCAGGATCATGAGCGGGACCATGCCGATCTGGGCGTAGTTCAGGCGGGTCATCTCGCGGGCCGCGTGATGGGCGCAGACGTGCGCGATCTCGTGGGCCATGACGCCGGCCATCTCGGCCTCCTCATCGGCAGCCAGGACGAGGCCGGAGTTCACGTAGAAGAAGCCGCCCGGTAGGGCCATGGCGTTGATCTCATCGGAATCGATGACCTTGATGGTGAAGGGCACCTTGCAGTCGGAGTTCTTGACGATGTTCTGGCCGATGCGGTTGATGTATTCGATGACCACGGGATCGGTGATAAAGCGGGTGCTCTTCTCGATCTCGTCGGCATACTGCTTGCCCATCTTGATTTCGCTGTCGGTCGAGTACCAGTTGCCCACGCCGCGCGCGCCGATGTTGCGATTGCCCACGGCGCTGACGTCCTCGGCGCTGCCGGGCTTGACCTTGATCATCTCGCTGCCGGGATCGACAATCCTGTCGGGATCGACCGCGGCATTGGCCGGGCCGGCGCAATCGCCGCCCACGGGCGTCGTGCCCGGCTCCGGATCGCCGGCATCGGCCTCGGCCTTGTCCTTTTCCTTCTTCTTGCCTTTCTTGTCTCCGGAGTTGGCCGCGCAGGGAGCCAGTTGTCCGGTGTCGGAGGCGGTCGCGGAGGCGGGCTGGCGGGCGGGGGCCGGGGAATCGCCGCCCACGGGCGTCGTACCGGGAGCCGGCTGGGCGGCTGGCGTTGTCGCCTGGCTGAGGGCTGGGGCGGTCTGGGCGGCGCTGCCGCCCTGTCGCGTGTCCGCGGGAGCCTGAGCCGTGGATGTGCTGGAAGGAGCAGCGGTCTTGGTCTGCGTGCTCGACTGCGCGCTAAGCGCTGCCGCCAAAGCCAGCGCCAAACCCGCCAGAATTGCCGCTTGGAACCCGATGCGATTCGTTGTCCTCATGCTGTTCACCCCTGCGGCGACCGCCGCCCGGCCAGAATGCCCGCTTCGCTCACTCCATTAGACGCAAGTATCGGCTAAATTGACACCAAAAGGAAAGCGGGATTCGGCCGGTTGGGCGGTGTGGCGGCTGGGGCTGGGAAGGCCGGTCCGAGCGCGGAGCCCGCCGGCCGCCCCGTCCCGGCGCATTTCCGACGGATTTCTTGGAGGCTGGAAGCATCTGCGGTTAGAGTGGTTGTGAAATGAAACGGGGATACGCCTTGCGGCTGAGAATTGCAGGCCCGGTTTGGATTGCCGTCTGTGGGGCGGCGCTCCTGGTTGCCCAGGCCCCGCCGCCGGGGCCGAATCTAGCGCCGGCCGCCGCCAAGGCTTACAGCCAAGCCAAGCCGCCACGGCCCGCGGCACAGGCGCCCGGGCAGGTCATCTTCGACGCCACCGGCCTCGGTTCGCCTCTGGTTCTCGACAAAGGCTGGCGCGTGGGGATCTCGTCGGATCCAGAAGCCTCCTCGCCGGCATTCGACGACCATGCATGGGCCGCCCGCGACGCCGAAGCGTCGTTTAGTGAAGTGCCGGACGAGGACGAGACGGCGCCGCTTCCCGCCGCGAGGCCGGCTGCGGCTGCGAAGAAGCCGGCTTCCGCGGGCCAAAGCGCCGAAGCAGCCGCGCCGCCGGATCATCCTGACCATCCGCAGCGGTTCGCATGGTTCCGCATGCACGTGAAGCTCGCGCCGAATCATGGGCCGCTGGCGCTGCTGATGGAGCTGCCGGTGTCACGAAATGCTTCGTTCGGACTCGATGCGCTGGAGTCCACTCCCGACGTCTTCGTGAACGGCAAGAAGGTTGCGCCGGAGGGGCCGCACGGGAATTCGCCGGGAGACTATCAGCCGATCTCGCGCATCTACAAGATCGATCTCGATCCGTCGCAGACCTCGCTGACGCTGGCCGTGCGGACCATGAATATTTCGTTCGGGTACGGCGCCTACACGACCTTCTTCGCCAACCGCACGCTGAAGCTTGGCAACCAGGACGACCTGGAGCGCGGGCTGAAGGTCTGGTCGAATCAGGGCCTGTTCGAACGCATTCCGCGGCTGGTGTACGCGGTGCTGTTGGCGGTGCTGGCGGCGTTTCTGTTCGCCCTCTACTTCGCGCAGAAAGGGCACCCCGAGTATCTGTGGCTGGCGCTGCACGAGCTGGTGCAGGCGCCGATCGGGTTCATCGAGCTGGCGGGAAGCTCGGCCCAGCTGAACAGCTTGTGGTATGGGGCGCTGTTCCTGCAGCTGATCCTGATCTCCGCCTACTTCTTCTTCGAGTTTCTGGCCGCCTTTCTCTATTTGAAGAGGCGGTGGTACCTCCGGGCGCTGCGCTATACGGCGCCGCTGCTGGCTCTCGTCGGCCCGGTGCTCCTCATGATCGGCCACCGGGGAGCCGTCGCCGTGCTGATGGCCTCCGTGTTCTTCTGCATGTTCCTGTGGCTTGTGGGATGGTCGATCTTCATCTTCGGGACGTTGATCTCGGCCACGCTGAAACGCAACTTCGAAGCCGGCCTGCTGCTGATTCCGCTGATCTTCGGCGTGATCGGCATCGCCGAGCCGGTCATCACATCGATCCTGCGGGAAGACAGCTCCAAGCCGTCCGTTTCGCCGCTGACGATGCAGGCCGGACCCATCCCGATCCACTTCTCGTCGATCGCCGACTTCACCGGAATCCTGGTCATCCTGCTCATCATCTTCTTCCGCTTCCTGCACGTGCAGCGGGACCAGGAGCACGCAACCAACGAGCTGGCCGCGGCGCGTAGCGTGCAGGAGCTGCTGATCCCGCGGGAGAAGCTGGCCACGCCGGGCTTCGAGGTGGATTCGATCTACAGCCCGGCGAACGAAGTGGGCGGCGACTTCTTCCACGTGCAGACGGTGGGGTTCGACGGGATTCTGGTGGTGATCGGCGACGTGGCCGGAAAAGGGCTGAAGGCGGCCATGAACGTGTCGCTGTTGATGGGCGCGCTGCGGCGCACGCCGGACCGAAGCCCGGCAAGAGTTCTGCAGGCGTTGAACGGCGTGCTGACCGGGGCCGACAGCTTTACCACGTGCCAGGCGGTGTGGTTCGGCGTCAATGGCGAGATGGTGATCGCGAACGCCGGGCACCTGCCGCCGTACCTGAACAGCCAGGAGATCACCCTGCCCGGCGGCTTGCCTCTGGGCGTGCTGGCCGACGTGAGGTACGAGGAAGCGCGGTTCTACCTGCATCCCGGCGATCGCGTGTTGCTGATGTCGGACGGAGTGGTCGAAGCGCGCCAGGCAAACGGCGAGCTGTTCGGCTTTGACCGCGTGCGGCAACTGGCGCATCAGACGGCGACGTATTTGGCTGAGGCGGCCAAGTCGTTCGGGCAGCAGGACGACATCACCGTGCTGACGGTGCGGCGGCAGGTGCAGGTGACGGCGGCGTAGGGAGGGCCGGTGTGGTATACGTTCGGCTTAGCGTGAGAGGCTCGAAGATATCGGCGAAGCAAGTTGCACGGCGGATCGCGAAGTCCTCCGCCGAGGCTGAGATCTATACGCCGGAGCGCCCCGCCGAGTTTTTCCTCAAAAACGCGATGGACAGTCAGGACTATGTTGATGTCCGTAAGGAAGCCGGGACCTTGGGCTTCGATCCTGACACGATTAAGCATCAGCGTTGGCCGGCATGAGCAACGCTCCAAAGACTCCGGCGCCCGCCACCAAGCCTCTCAGTGCGTTTGCTCGCGCAATTGAGATTGCGATCGCGCTTGCACTGATTGCTGCGGCGATCTATCTCTTCCAGACGAACCGCGGCGTGGGGCATTGGGCGCAGGGGTACAACCCCACCGGCCACTGGGTTCTCTCCACTCTCGTCGCCGCCCTTCCCATCGTTGTTCTGCTCGGCGCCATGGCGATCCTGCGCCTGAAGGCGCATGTGGCCGCGATGGCCGGCCTCGTGACGACGCTGATCGCCGCGGTTGCCGTCTTTCACATGCCCGCGAGGATGGCCTTCACCTCAGCGGCATACGGTGCGGGCTACGGCATCTTCCCCGTCTGCTGGATCGTTCTGCCGGTGATCTTCCTTTACAACCTCACGGTCGAGACCGGCCGGTTCGCCACGCTGCAGCAGAGCCTTACCGGGATCACCGCCGACAGCCGGCTGCAGCTACTGCTGATCGCCTTTGCGCTGGGCTCGTTCTTCGAGGGGACCTCGGGGTTCGGCGCCCCGGTTGCCGTTTGCGCGGCGATCCTCGTCAGCCTCGGCTTCAGGCCTCTGCAGGCGGCCAGCCTTTGCCTGCTGGCCAACACCGCGCCGGTCGCATTCGGATCCATCGGCATCCCGGTGATTGCGCTGCAAGGCGTGACGGGCCTCGATCTGCTGTCGCTGACGCGCACGACTGCCCTGATCCTCCGGCCATTCGATCTCCTGATTCCTTTCTGGTTGGTCTGGGCCTACGCGGGCTTCGGCGCCATGATCGAAGTGTGGCCCGCTATCCTGGCCGCGGGCACGACGTTCGCCGCGGCGCAATACGTGATGGCCACAACCAGCGGTCCGTGGCTTGTCGACATCGTTTCCGCCGCATCGACCATCGCCGTCCTGGTGGTTTTCCTGCGCTTCTGGCAGCCCAAGCGCACGCTCAACGTGCTCGGCGAAGATGTGACGGGGCAAACGCAGCGGCGCCACGGGCACAGCGGCGCCACCATCTTCAAGGCGTGGCTGCCGTGGCTGGTCCTGAGCGTCGTGGTTTTTGTCTGGGGACTGCCGCGCATTTCCGCGTTGATGGACAAGCCGACCACCGTCAAGCTCGCGGTCGCAGGGCTCCACAACGCCATCCAGCGGGTGCCGCCGGCCGTGGCTACGCCGGCGGCCGAGCCTGCGGTCTTCACGCTGAACTGGCTCACGGCCACGGGCACCGGCATCTTCGCCGCCGCCCTGATCGCCGGACTGCTCATGGGCCTCGGCCCACGCTCGCTCGCCGTGACCTTCGCCCGCACGGTGTTCAACATCCGCTACGCATTCGTGACCATCGCCGCCATGATGGCCCTCGGTTACGTGGCGCGCTACGGCGGCCTGGACGCCACCCTGGGTCTGGCCTTCGCCCGCACAGGCGCGCTCTATCCCTTCTTCGGAACGCTCATCGGCTGGCTGGGCACGGCCAGCACCGGGTCCGACACCTCGTCGAACGTTCTGTTCGGCAGCCTGCAGCAGATGACCGCGCGGCAGATCGGTGTCTCGCCCGTCCTGATGGCCTCAGCCAATACGGCGGGCGGCGTGATGGGCAAGATGATTGCCGCGCCCAGCGTGGTGGTGGCCACGACGGCCACGCAAACCTACGGCCAGGAGGGCTCCATCCTGCGTATTGTGATCCTGAATAGCTTGGCGCTTGCGGCTCTTTGCGGAATCTGGGTCTCCCTGCTGGCTTATGCGCCGATGCTGGCTGGGCTCGTCGTCCGCTAGGCCTTCAGCCCGGACGGATTGCGAATTTTTTGCTCCCGAAGCCGGGAAAAAGTGCTAGGATTACAGGGCAGAAATTCCTGAAATTGTTTCGCATATGAAAAGGGAGACGATGCGAGCCTGCTTTCTACTCAAGGTGCGCCCGGAAATGATCAAGGAATACAAGAATCGCCACGCGAAGGTCTGGCCCGAGATGCTCCAGGCGCTGCGCGAGACCGGCTGGCGGAATTATTCTCTGTTCTTGCAGCCCGACGGCCTCGTCGTGGGGTACCTTGAAGCGGAAGACTTTGAGATTTGCCGGGCGGCGATGAAGAAGCACCCGGTGAACGCGCGCTGGCAGGCGGAAATGGCCCCGCTCTTCGAGTCACTCAACGGCTCCGCACCGGATGATACGATGCTGCCGCTGGAAGAAGTGTTCCACCTGGATTGAGCGAGCACCTGCCGGATCGCATGCCCTCGGTTCGGGCGACTTGGATCGCCCGGACGAACGGCAAGCGCGACGGACTATTGAGAAAGCGAAGCAAACACCCGGAGGAATCCCATGAATCAATTCAATTCCATGCGCCGCGATTTTTTGCGCTTCGGCAGCCTTGGCGCGGCCGGAGTTGCGTTTCCGGCGGTTTCAGGCGCCGCATCCCAAGCAGCCGCCAAAGCGGCCACGGGCGGCGCGATCGGTCACGGCATCTTTGACGTTCGTCAATACGGGGCCGCGGGCGACGGCAAGACGCTGGACACCGATGCCGTGAACCGCGCGATTGAAGCCGCGGCGGCAGCGGGCGGCGGCGTGGTCCTGTTTCCTCCGGGAACGTATCTGTGCTTCTCGATCCATTTGAAAAGCCTGGTTCACCTGCATCTTGAGCGGGGGGCGACGATCCTTGCCGCCGAGTCGCCCAAGCCGGGCGAGGCCACCGGGTACGACGGCGGTGTGTACGACGCGGCGGAGCCCGTGACGGCGTGGGACCCCTACCAGGACTACGGCCACAACCACTGGCACAACTCGCTTCTCTGGGGCGAGGATCTGCACGACCTCTCGATCACCGGCTCCGGCCTGATCTACGGAAAGGGCCTTAGCTTCGGCGCGGGACCCGCGCCCGCTCCGTCAACCGTGCTGCGCGGTTTCGGCAGCGAGCCCGTCAGCAGTTCATCCGGCAGCAAGGCCGCAACTCAACCCGCGCACCATTACGGACCGCGCGGCGACTACCCGATGTACCAAGCCGAGCAGGCGGGCGTGGGCAACAAAGCCATCGCGCTGAAGAACTGCCGGAACGTGCTGTTCCGCGATTTTTCCGTTCTCAAAGGCGGCCACTTTGCGTCTCTGCTGACCGGCGTCGATAACCTGGCCATCGAAAACGTCACCGTCGACACCGACCGCGACGGCATCGACATCGACTGCTGCCAGAACGTGCGCGTGTCGAACTGCACGGTCAACTCGCCCTGGGACGACGGCATCTGCCCGAAGTCGAGCTACGCGCTGGGGTATGCGCGGCCCACGCGGAATGTCACGATCACAAACTGCTTTGTGACTGGCTGCTACGAGCTCGGGACCCTGATCGACGGCACGTGGAAGAAATTCCCCGCGAGCCCGCGTCCCTACGGCACTGGGCGGATCAAGTGCGGCACCGAGTCGAACGGCGGGTTCATCAATATCACGGTCTCGAACTGCGTGTTCGAGGGCTGCCTCGGCTTTGCGCTTGAGACCGTCGACGGGGCGCTGCTCGAGGACATCGCGATCACGAACACCACGATGCGCGACCTGGCCTGCGGACCGCTGTTCCTGCGCCTGGGCGCGCGGCTGCGCGGACCGAAGGAATCGACGAAGCCGGGCACGCTGAGGCGCGTGCTGATCAGCAACCTCGAGTGTCATAACGCGCCGATGCGGTTTGCCTCGATTCTCGGCGGAATCCCCGGCTACCCGATCGAAGACGTGAAGCTCTCGAACATCTACGTCGAGACCCTCGGCGGCGCAACCCCGGATGCCGCGCAGATCAGGCCCCCGGAGAAGGAGGACGCGTATCCCGAGCCGACGATGTTCGGCCAGACCCCGGCCTCGGGCTTCTATCTGCGCCACATCCGCAACCTGGAGATGAGCCACGTGGAGATCGCAAACGCCACGGCGGATGCGCGGCCGGCGTTTTATCTCGAAGACGTGGAGCGCTCGGACTTCTTCGCTGTGACCGCGCCGCGCACGGCCGGCGGCGCCTTCGCGCTGAACAATGTGCGGGATCTGCGCATCGGCTGGAGCCGCGCCGCGGCCGACACCGTGCTGGCGAGCGTCGATTCCAAGCTGTTGTAGCCAGTGCACGCGTTGGGCCGATTGCGACGCCTAGAGTACCTCGGCCCATTGCGGCGACGCCGCGAACGCCGCGTGAATCAGCCCGACATGCGAGTAAGTCTGCGGGAAGTTGCCCCACATGCGCATCTGGCCGGGATCGTAGTCTTCGGCAAGAAGCCCCAGAGGGGACAGCGAAGCGTGGACGCGATCGAAGACGGCTTTCGCATCGTCGCGCCGCCCCACGGCCGCGAGCGCTTCAATGAGCCAGAAGGTGCAGATGACGAAAGCGACGGACGGCTTGCCGAATCCATCGTTCAGGCTGTAGCGCTGCAGCCAGCCTCCGAGCGACAGGTCCTTGTGAATCTTCTCGATGGTACCGATCAACTTCGGATCGCCCGGGGGAAGAAAGCGCAACCGGACCATCTGCAGCAGCGATGCGTCCAAGTCTCCGCCGCCGTAATGGCCCACGAAACTCTTGCGGTCCTCGTTCCACGAGTTTGCCATCACCTCGGCGTGAATCCGCTTGGCCGCGCCGCGAAACTCGGCGGCGTGCTCCGGCGCATACTGATCCGCGATGTTCGCCATGCGATCGGCAGCGGCCCAGCACATCATGTTCGAGAAGGTCTGCGGGCTCCATTCGGTGCGGTACTCCCAGATTCCCGCATCCGGCTTGCCCGTCACTGAAATCGCTTTTCGCGCCAGCCCTTCGATTAACTGGAGCGCCGCGGGCGAGCGTTCCGCGGCAAGGCGCTCATCGAGGAAGATCGGCGTCAGCGCCAGGACCATTTCCCCGTAGATGTCGTTCTGGTGACGCAAGGCCGCGCCATTGCCGATCCGCACCGGTTTTTCGCCGTTATAGCCCTGCCAGTTCTCCAGGATCGCTTCCTCCAGGTTCTCCGATCCGTCCACGCGATAGAGCGGCGCCAGCGTGAGTCCCGGCGCGCCTCCCGCCACGTTGAGCAGATACTGGACGAACTGCTCGCGCTCCTCGTATTGACCCAGCAGCCCGAAAGCATTCAGGACATAGTAGGAATCGCGCAGCCAGCAGTAGCGATAGTCCCAGGTGCGTCCGCTTCCCGGAGATTCGGGGATCGACGTGGTCATGGCCGCGATGATTGCCCCGGTATCTTCGAAGCAATGGAGCTTGAGAGCCAGCGCCGACCGGATCACTTCTTTCTGGAACAACGGAGGAATATCGCATTGCTTGACCCACCGCTGCCAGTACCGCGTCGTTTCGTCCAGGAAGCGCTCGCACAGCGGCGCAAGTGGCTCCTCCACGGGCGCGCCCCACGTCAGGACCATGTATTGACGGCCGGTGAGCGTGAACGGCTTGCCGCTCAAGTAGGAAAGCGGAATGTCGGTGGTGAGCCTGAGTTCGCTCGAGAAGCCTTCGAAGCGCAGATGATGCGAGCCCTGCACGGTGTCGGGCTTCTTCTTCGACCAGCCCAGCCTCGGCTCGCAGACGATGGCGATTCGCGGCGTTCCTTCGAGCGGCTCGAGAATTCGATACATCTGTACCGGCCGGAATGCGCGGTCGTAGTGGATAAATCGGGGCGCGAAGTCGATCACCCGGAAAGAACCTGTTGCAGAATGGAAGATTGTCTCTAGAATATTGGTATTTGGCAGATAGCGCTGCGAGCCGGCCTCCCCGTCTGCCGGGCCAATGCGGAAGCATCCGCCATCCTGTTCGTCCAACAAGGTCGAGAAGACCGGCTCGGAATCGAACCTGGGCAGGCAGCACCAGACAATCTCTCCGCTCCTGTGAACGAGCGCCGAGAATTGACAGTTCCCAATCAACCCGAGGTCTTCGATTCGCATCATTCCAATTTGACGCACCATGGCGGTGCGCGGGAGCCTAACTGGAGTATGACACGTTTGGCCCGGTTCATCTTCGGCCTGCTCATTGCCCTGACCCTCTTGACCTGGGCGGTATCCGGCGTTGTGCGAACCACGACGCAAGAGTGGTTTGAGCGCGATGTGAGCTCGCGTGCGCGCCTGGTGATGATCGGCGCCACGCAATCGATGGCTGACGCATGGAATGACCCCGAAAGCCTGAAGAAACAGTTGATCGCCATCAATCGCGACGAGCGCGTGATCGGCGTCGCGGCCTGCAACATCGACCTGACGACGCGCGCGACCACACCCGGCTTCCCCGATGATTTCAGTTGTCTCGCGGTTGGATCGCGGGCTCACGGCGAAGACGCAGAAAGCCCGAAACTCGAGGAGTGGAGCGCTATCAGGGAGCTGCCCACGGGCCGCGTCTACGTGAGCGCGATGCCGATTTCGAGCCAGGGCGAGGTGTTGGGCTTTGCCATCCTGGTTCATGACTTGAGCTACGTCGAGCGCCGCGAAGCCGCGGCGCTGAAATTCCTGCTCGTCGTCTTCGCCTTGCTGGCCCTGTTGGCGCTCGGCATCCCGATCATCGTGGCCCGCCATGTCCGGCACGATTGGAGCATGGAACTGCGCAGGTTGCTGCGCGGCGGCGGAGAGCGGAAGCGGGAGTTTCAGCCTATCCTGAGCGATATGCGCGAGCTGATTGCGCGCATGGCCGACGAAAAGGACGACGCGCCCGGACAATGGACCGCGGAACGCCTGCGGCAGACGCTGAATCGCAACCTGCACGGCGAGAAGATCGTGATTCTGGCCAACCGCGAACCCTACATTCATGTCCGCAACGCGGAAGGCAAGATCGAAGTCCAGCACCCGGCGAGCGGATTAGTCACTGCGCTTGAGCCGATCATGCGCGCCTGTTCCGGCGCGTGGGTCGCGCATGGCAGCGGGAGCGCGGATCGGGAGACGGTAGACACCCTCGATCATGTTCGCGTGCCTCCGGACGAGGAGTCTTACCACATACGGCGCGTTTGGCTCTCCGAGGAGGAACAGCAAGGCTACTATTACGGCTTCTCGAACGAAGGGCTGTGGCCTTTCTGCCACATCGCTCATACGCGGCCGCAGTTCCGTACCGAGGACTGGGCGCAGTATCGGCTGGTGAATCAGAAATTCGCCGATGCGGTGTGCAGCGAGGTGGATTCGGACGATCCCGTCATCCTCGTCCAGGATTATCATTTCGCGCTGGCGCCGGCGATGATTCGCAAGCGGCTGCCTGCCGCGACGATCATCGCATTCTGGCACATTCCCTGGCCCAACGCGGAGCAGGTAGCCATTTGTCCGTGGCACAACGAGCTGTTGGAAGGACTGCTGGGCTCGAGCATCGTCGGCTTCCATACTCAGCTTCACTGCAACAACTTTCTGGATTCGGTGGACCGCTATCTGGAAACGCGCAGAGACCGGGAACAGAACGCGGTGATGATGCAGGGACACAAGACGCTCGTCCGTCCCTATCCCATCTCGCTGGAGTGGCCGGTTCACTGGGCCGAGTCGGCGCCAAGCGTCGAGGAGTGCCGCGAGCAAGTTCGGCAGAGCCTGGGTTTGAGGCGCCGCGTCCGGCTCGGGGTTGGAATCGACCGCCTGGATTACACCAAGGGAATTGAAGAACGATTGCTCGCGGTTGAGGTGCTTCTGGAACGATATCCGCATTATCGCGGCCGTTTCACCTTCGCTCAACTGGCTGCTCCGAGCCGGACGAAGATCGAACGGTACCGGCAACTGAACGAAACCGTCGAGCAGTTGGCGGAACGCATCAACCAGCGATTCGGCAGGGGAAGGTATAAGCCGATCGTTCTGCTGCGTTCGCACCACGAGCCGCCGGAGGTGTTCCGCTTCTATCGCGCCGCGGATCTCTGCTACGTGAGCAGTCTTCATGACGGCATGAATCTGGTGGCCAAGGAATTCGTGGCCGCGCGCAGCGACCTCCGAGGGGTCCTGATCCTGAGCGAGTTTACCGGCGCGGCACAGGAATTGACGGAAGCGCTGATTGTGAATCCCTACGATTTGCAGGCCAGTAGCGACGCGATGGCCGTCGCGCTGGCAATGCCGGAGGAGGAGCAGGGGGATCGCATGAGATCGATGCGGTCGATTATCGGCCGGTTCAATGTCTATCGCTGGGCGGGGAAGATGCTGGTGGACGCGGCGCGTTTGCGCAACCAGGAGCGTGTTACGGGCCGCCTGGCTGAGCGCGCGCATGCAAGCCCGGCAATGTGACGATGAAATATCTCTTTTCGAAGGAATCGATCCCGGTTTTAGAGCGGCTGGCGCGCGAACGCACCTTGTGCGCCTTCGACTTCGATGGAACGCTTACATCCATCGTCGAGCACCCCGATCAGGCCGAAATGCATGCCTCGACGCGAAGACTGCTGGAACAATTGGCGGCGCTCTATCCATGCATTGTGATCTCGGGCCGGGGCAGGACGGATGTTCTGGAAAAGCTGCGCGGCGTTCGCGTCGCCGGGGTATTCGGCAACCACGGCGCGGAAGCCGCCAGCGGGCGCAAGCTTGACCGGCGCACCGAGCAATGGAGATCGGCGCTCGAGGCTGAGCTCGGGACTCTGCCGGGGGTCTGGGTCGAAGATAAGGGAACCTCGCTGGCTGTGCATTACCGCCAATCCGCCCGGCAGACGGAGTCTCGGAGACTAATCGCGGCGGCTGTCGCAAAGTTGAAACGGGCTCGCGCGTTCGGAGGCAAGGCTGTGGTGAACGTTGTGGCGGACGATGCCCCGACGAAAGGAGATGCCTTGGCCGCCGAGCGCGATCGACTGCGCTGCAATTGGATCTTGTTTGTGGGGGACGATGAGACCGACGAAGACGCCTTTGCTCTCAAGGGGAATGTCGTCTCGGTCCGCATCGGCAGGAAACGGCAGTCCCAGGCCCGCTACTATCTGCGCATGCAGACGGAGATCGATCAGCTTCTGCGATGGATGGTGCGGCGGCGCACCGCGAGTTCCGTTTGACTCGGCATCGGCCAGGCCCTTGCATTCCCTGCATCCTTTCTGGCCGTTGCGGCATCCATTAGTTGTTTGAACAACTATTCCGCGGATCCCCGCCCTCGCCGCGTCCTTGTCCATGCGGCTGGAACCGGGAACGCTGACTGGATGACTTGTCCTATGCCAAACCCCGCTCGCTCCGCTAACCCCGCAAACTCCGCTGTCTCTGCGCGCCAGCCGGCAATCTTCCTTCCCCATGGCGGAGGGCCGTGCTTCTTCATGGACTGGACCTGGGGCCCGGCCGGCACGTGGCACGCCACGCAGCGCTTCCTCGAAGGGCTGGCCGCGACGCTGCCCGCGCCGCCCAAGGCAATCGTCGTGGTGAGCGGGCACTGGGAAGAAGCGGCCTTCACCGCCGGCGCGGCAGCGAATCCGCAACTCATCTTCGATTACTCCGGCTTCCCTGCCCGCACCTACCAACTCACCTGGCCCGCGCCGGGCGATCCCGGGCTGGCTGCGCGCGTGGCCGGGCTGCTGAAGGATGCCGGGCTGCCCGCCGCCATTGACGAGCATCGCGGCTTCGATCACGGCGTCTTCGTGCCGCTCAAGGTCGCGTTCCCCGAGGCGAGCATTCCCGTGGTTTCGCTTTCGCTTGCGGATTCGCTCGATCCCGGGCTGCATCTCGCCGCCGGACGCGCGCTGGCGCCGCTGCGCGGCGAAGGCGCGCTGATCGTGGCCAGCGGCATGAGCTTCCACAATCTGCGCGCCTATTTCCGGCCCGAAACGCTAGACCGTTCCCGCGCCTTCGACGATTGGCTCACGCGCGCCGTGGAGTCGCCCGCAGAGGAGCGCGACTCTCTGCTCGCCAACTGGCGCACGGCGCCGTTTGCCGAGTACTCGCACCCGCGCGAGGAACACCTGATCCCGCTGCTCGTGGCTGCCGGAGCCGGCGGCGACGCGCCCGGAAAGCGCATCTTCAGCGACGAGCCGATGGGCGCGGCCATCAGCGCCTTCCGCTTCGACGGCTGAACCGGAATAATTCTCGAACCTTTTCGTCGATCGACCTGCCCGCCTCCTGTATACTGCGCTCTGCCAGACTTCCCTGAGCCCATCTGGCCAAGCAGAAAAACTGGAGGAAAGAATGAATAAGAAACTGTGGTCTGCATTTGCAGGCCTGTGCGGCCTTGCCGCGCTTACGCTGTCCGGAATCACCGGCGCACACGCGCAGGAGGTCAAACCGAAACCTCCGATGTACTCCTGGGTCGCCAACTGGCAGGTTCCCCGCGCCAATTGGCCTGACATGGATAAGCCATCCCAGCCTGTCAACGACGTCCTGAACCAGGCGCTGGCCGACGGCGCCATCGTCGGCTTCGGCAAAGACACCAACCTCGTGCACCAACCGGACGCCGAAACCCACGACATCTGGTGGTCCGCCACTTCGCTGGCTGGCATCGTCAAGACACTCGACCGCATTCACGCGGCCAGCGACCCCACCTCGGCCGCGCTGAACGCCAGCAAGCACTGGGACAATCTCTACGTCAGCCGGTACTACAACTGGAAGTCCGGCTCCTTCAAGGGCGCCGACACGCACGTGGCGATGTACAAGCTGAAGGCCGACGCTCCCGACGACGCCGTCGAATCCCT